>CAZNSO010000042.1:0-26615 GCA_964575805.1 uncultured Desulfobacteraceae bacterium | reverse complement strand
TGATGTATTAGGTTTTAGGTTAAGGAAATCAAACCGTTCTGGATTAAGAGTAAGATTAAGAGTAAGATTAAGTAAGATGGACACGAGTTACTTTCTGCAAGAATACCGCGCTGGCGGGATAAACCGCTTTTTACGAAGCCATCAAAATTGAATATTTCCAATAACCTTAAATCCCATTGAAACCCACTCTCCAGACAGAGGTAGGATGTCCATATGCAGGACGTTTTGTTTGTTCAATTTCTCAGCCGGTCCCGAAACGGCTACTATGACCTGGTCAACGGCTTTTCCGACACCTATGATCTTTGCCGAAGCAAAGGCGATTTCTGCTGGATTGGCCACGAAAGCGACAGTTCCCTATGGTACCGGGAGAGCACCTATACGGGACGGCCCCTGCCGATTGAAAAAGGCAAGGTCTTTGTGAGCGCCAGTTATATCAATCATCTTTACCAGGCTGTGGTCTGGGCCTGGCAGTACCCGGAAATCCAATTTATTGCGGGCGGGCCGGTGGCGGCCGCCCGGCGGTGTGCCGGCAATACCTGGGAGCCGCTTTACTTCGCCCTTCGCGACAAGGCGGAGTTGCCGCCAAACCTTACCATCACCGGGAAAAGCGTTGAAGACGTTTTCGGGGCCCCCAATTTTTCCGGCCGCTGGCGGCTGGAGATCCCGGGCGATAAAGTGCCTTCCCATGCCCCCATCTATTTTTCCTATACTTTGGACAATGGCTGCTACTGGGGACGCTGCATCTATTGCAATATCAAGGAAGCGCCGCCGGAGTTGTTTCGGAAAAGAAAAGTCATGGACTTTGAATTCGCCGGAATTGACCATCCCGGCAGCAAAATCGTGAGGTTAAATACCGGCTCCATCACCCCCCGCTATATTCGGGAGGTCCTGCCAAACCTGCCCGACCCGGGTGACATGGAATACCGGACATTCATGCGCTGTGCCAAGGCGGAAAACAAAGCCCTCGCGGAAGTACTCGAACAAAAGGGAGCCGCATTCCCCCCGCTCACCATGGGGATCGGCGTGGAATTTCCATCCAACCGGATGCTGGCCTATATGGACAAGGGCATCTCAACAGAAGATATCCTCGAGACCCTTCATATCTGCGCCCGCCACAAGGTAGCGGTTAACGGCAACATTATCCTCGGCTGGGGCAACCTGGTGGAAACGGATCTGCAGGATCTGGCCGATTTTCTCGACAGGGTGCCCGCCCGCTCCATGGCCTCGGTTCAGCTCCGCTGGCTGTACGCCCACCCCCACACCCCGATTCATGAACAATACCAGGGGGCGCCCATTTATCTGGGGCCCTTCTACCTGGGGTTCAAGGTCGAGATCCCGCAGGCGCAGCAGGCACTGAACCAGGAAGCCGTGCGGCTGATTGAAGCCTTCAGTTCCGCAAAAGGGGTACGGATAGAAGGGCTTGGCAATGTCAGGCAGAACCCGGGAGATGGCGGCCATGCCACAAATTGATGCCTCATCCGGCGAGTTTCCCCGCTGGAAGCTCTACCTGGATCTTTACTTTCGCAATATTGCCGCAAATGTCGCGGGGTTTCTGATTATTCTCCTCCTCAATGTTTTCACCCCCATGACCTCGGACTGGCTGGGAAAAGTCATTTTTGCCGCAGACGGGGAGGCGCATTTGCTGCTGATGCTATTCCCCTTTCTTCTGGGCATCATCGCAGTGCTCCAGTTCTACTTCCAGTGCCCGATATGCAATTTCCTCTCCGCGCTAAGCAAGGGCCAGGAGTGCCGGGAATACGACCCGGAACAGATCCGGAGACGGCTGTTGAACCTTCCCCTGATCCTTGCCGCAACCAACCTGCTCGTCTACATCCTGGTGCCGGCCGCCCTGATCCTGTCCTCCGGGTTTCTTGACCTTTTTCCCATGGATTTGAAAATGGCCGGCCTCTTTTTCTTCAGGGCGGTTATGATCGGGCTGATCACCGCCTGCCTGTCTTTTTTTATTGTGGAGAGTTACACCCGCCGGGTTTCGATTCCCATGGTTTTCCCGGAAGGGGGGTTAACGGAGGTGCGGGGGGCGGCCCGGATAAATGTCATGCGCCGAATCCGACTGCTGAACCTGGCCGGCACCCTCACACCCATGCTGATTCTTGTTGTCACCCTTGGGCTGGTGGCCCTGGATGCACTGCGTACGCCAGGCGTATCCAGGCAACCGGCACTTGATATTTTTCTCTTCTCACTTGTCCTTTGCGGGGTCTTTATTTACATCGGATTCCGGCTCAACCGGCTTGTGGGGCGATCCATCGTCGAGCCGATCCGAAAAATGCTCCGGGTGGTGGCCAGCGTGGAAAAGGGGGACTTCAGCCAGCGAATCCAGGTGGTTTCCAATGATGAACTGGGGGAGCTGGCGGAGGCGGGCAATAAAATGATCCATGGCCTGGCTGAACGGGAGCGGGTCCGGGAATTGTTCGGCCGATATGTCACACCGGAGATCCGGGATAAAATTTTATCCGGCGAAATTCCGCTGGATGGCGAAAAAAAAGTGGCGACCATGCTTTTTGCGGATTTAAGGGATTTTACCCGCTATGTCGCCCTCAACGCCCCGGAAGAGGTGATCCTGAGCATGCGGGAATATTTTACCGCGATGGAAGAGGCCATTCGGGAACACGGGGGGCTGGTCCTTCAGTTTGTGGGCGACGAACTCGAAGCGGTTTTTGGCGTGCCACTGGAAACAAGCCATCATGCGGACAATGCGGTTGCGGCGGCCCTGAAAATGCGGCGGCGGCTGGCAGAGTTAAATGAAAAAAGAACCCGGGCCGGCAAGCCGCCTTTCCAACATGGGGTGGGCATCTGCTCCGGGCCGGTTCTGGCGGGAAACACCGGCAGCCGGCATCATCCGTCATATGCCCTGATCGGCGACACGGTCAACAAAGCCTCACGCCTGCAGGAGCTGACCAAAAAATTCGACTGTGACATCCTGATCGGCCAGAAGACCCGAGATTTGCTGCATAACGGGATCGCCACAGAAGCAAAAGAAACAGCGACAATAAAAGGGACGCAGAGAGCAATAGCGGTTCATGAAGTTCTTTAAGGATAATAAAGGCGTTTTTCTGCTCAACAGTTTGACCAAGCGGCTCACCGTTCTGGTCATTTTTCCCGTGGCCCTGCTCCTCGTCCTGGCGGGCGTTTCAGGTTTTCTGTATGCCAGAAACGCCCTTATCGATCAATGGCGCGAAGGGGCCATCCTGAAGCTGGAGCGCGCCGCCCATTACATGGACATGCGCCTGGACCGCCCCATGCAGTGGATGCAGATCCTGCAGGAAGCCGGGCAAAATTCAGATGACGTTTCAGCCCGGCAGTTTGTTCTAAACCGCCTGGAAAGCCTGGAGGGAGTAAGAACAGTCAATCTGGAATGGACCGCCGCCCAGCCGGATGCCGCCGGCAAAAGCAAGGCTGAGAGCCTGAAAACCGATGAGCCGGTTCAGCAATCCCTGATCGCCCGGGTTTCTGAAACCAGCCCGCCGGAATTTGACTACCGGATGGGACAGGACGCGGTGACGCTGAGTTCTGTGCTGAAAAGCGAAAAGGGCCGCCGCCTCGGCCGGCTGGCGGTGTCGCTGGGTTTTGACCACCTCATGAAGGATATCAAGGAATTTGGCTGGTGGCAAAGCCAACAGGTCTGCCTCGTGGATAAGACCGGCCGGTACCTGGCGCACAGCAAGGCCATGAAAGGCCGCCGGCAGCTCGGGGAAACCCATGATCCGGTGGAACTGGCTGTTTTGAAAAAAATGCAGGACTCCCCGTTCGGGACCCACCTGGGCGCCGGCCACCCCCCGCAGCTGGTCAGCGGTTTTTACCGGCTGGAAAAAGCCCCCTGGGTGCTTATCATGTATGCCCCGGGGGAGGAAATCATGTCGCCGGTGGTTGAATTCCGCTTCTACTTTGCCCTTGCCGGCGGCAGCTGCATTCTGTTGATCCTGCTTTTGATTCAATTTGTCGGCGGCCGGATGGTCCGCCAAATCCGGAAAATTTCAAATGCCGCCGAACAGGTGGCCGCCGGGCGGTACCAGCAGGCCCTGCCGGTTACCACTGCAGATGAGCTCGGGCAATTGGAAGCCCGCTTCAATGAGATGGTGGCTGGCCTGAGGGAAAAAGACTTTATTCGCGACACTTTTGGCCGGTACGTGGACCGGGACATCGCCCGGGAGCTGATGAGCCGCCCGGAAGCCAGCCGGCTGGGCGGTGTAAAGCGCGAGGTGGCCATCCTGATGTCGGATATCCGGAATTTTACCGCAATCGCCGAACAATTGAGCCCCGAGGCGACGATCCGGATTTTAAACTATTATTTCTCCGCCATGATCGACGTGATTCAACAATACAAAGGCATCATTGTCGATTTCTATGGCGATGGGGTCCTTGTTTTTTTTGATCCGCACGAAGGGCCCCTTCAGCCGGCTGTTGAACGCGCCCTGAGCTGCAGCCTGGCCATGCAGAAAAACATGAGCGTCTTCAACGACAAGCTGCGGGCCGAAAACCTGCCCGCCCTGGAGACCGGTATCGGTGTCAACGCCGGGCAAGTCGTGGTGGGCAACATCGGATCAGCGAGCCGCGCCAAGTACGGCATCGTCGGCTCAGCGGTCAACATCACCAACCGCATTCAATCCGAGGCCAAAGGCGGGGAGGTAGCCATCTCCGCCCCGATTTACGGCCTTTTATCCCCTAGACTGAAAATCAAGCAATCGTTGACGGTTCAGCCCAAAGGCGTCCAGAAGGAAATGACGCTCTACCTGGTGACGGATTTTGTTTAAGCTAAATCATCCACTCCGGCATCCAGACACCCAGTTTTTTGCCTGTTTTCGGGGATTCATAGGTGGCGACCTTTCGGGTCCGGTTGTTCAAGGCGATTTTCTGTCCGCCGATATTGTCCTCGCCGATCACCGAATAGAGTTTGCGGCGGCCAACCCGGGCGGTCAAGCCCTCAAGCAGCCTGCTGGCAATCCCTTTGCCCCTGTAGGCGGGCAGAACCGATGTGTACCCGCGCTCCAGGTAGCCGTTGAGATCCAGTCCGGTCTGTTCCCGCACCATGTCCGTAAACTCCGGCCGGGGCTCTTTTAAGCTGGAACAGGCGGCAAGGACTTCTTCATCCCCTTTTTTGTCAAGGACATAGCCGATAAGGTAGGCCCGCTCCAGGTTGGATCGCACCCACCCCCCCGTGACCGAGCCGCCGGCGGCCACCAGCTCGCAGATCCTGTCCATGTACCCGGGAGGCAGATCGGCCGGAGAGGAAAAACAATAGGTCAGCCCGTCTTTTATTTCTGTTTCCACCAATGGGTCACACCCCCTTCCCCAAGCCGGCTCTGGCATTCACAACAGATTACCGGCCCCATCACTTCAAAATAGTATCAAAAATTTAAAAAGTTGAAACGCCCGGGCCAGGGAATATATTAACATAAAGTAATGCCAGGGACTAAAGAATCAAGGCAACAGGCGGTCATCAAAGTTGACTTTTGCGCCAAAATCGGTTTGAATGCAAAGCGCACCCCGACTTCGGCATTCAAAGCATATCCATTCAAAGCATATCAAGGACGGGCACGATGCGAAACCTCTATTTCCTGCTTCCGCCCCTGCTTCTTTTGTTTCTCCTCACCCCGACGGCGGGAAGCGGGGAGCCGGCCTTCACCAATTCCCTTGGCATGAAATTCGTCAAAATTGAACCCGGCACCTTTATGATGGGCAGCCCCGCCGATGAGCCCGACCGCAATACAAGTGAAAAGCGCCACCAGGCAACCATTTCCGAACCCTTCTACATGCAGACCACCGAAGTGACCCTTGGCCAGTGGTGGGCGGTCATGGGCAAAAAATGGCTTTTCCCCCGCAAAGGACCGGAGAACATGCCGGTTACCGGGGTTTCCTGGCATGATTGCCGGCGTTTCGCCGAAAAACTGAGCCGCCTGGAAAAAGGCAGCTATCGCCTGCCCACCGAGGCCGAATGGGAATATGCCTGCCGGGCGGGAACCCAGACGATATACAGCTGGGGCGATACCATCGACTGCTCCCGCGCCATGTTCGCCAACAGCAGGCTCAAAGCTGACAGATGCATACCGGTCTATCAATCCATGGGGCTAGAAACGGGCGCTCCCGCACCGGTCAAAAGCTTCTCCCCGAACCCCTGGGGGCTCTATGACATGCACGGAAATGTCTGGGAGTGGTGCCTGGATTGTTTTTCCGAATACCCCGGAGATGGGAGCTCCGGGGTTCTTGATTGCGACCGGCGTGTTCGCCGCGGCGGCTCCTGGATCAGCAGCGCCCACAACTTGAGAAGCGCCAACCGCGCCTACGCCCACCCCGCTGCGAAATTCCGGACCACGGGGTTTCGCGTGGTTAAAAAGGCCCCCTGATGCGGCGGCTCCTGCTGAACTGGCTCAAGCTCTACGAAGATGAAATCGCCGTCTTCCTGTGGACCGCGCTGCTGCTTTTCCTGCTCCGCAGCTCGGGGATGATTTTAAACAACTACGCGGAAACCACTTTTCTGAAACGCTACGGCGTCGAATACCTGCCGATTGTCAACATGCTCAACTCTATCGCCACCTTTGTTTTAACAGGCATCCTGGCGGCGTTTATGGCACGCGTGCCCGGGCCCCGGCTGCTGGCCTACCTGTTTCTCTTCTGCGGCCTTGCCGTCACGGTGATCCGCTTTGTCATCCCCCATGGCGTTGCCCTGGTCTATCCCGTCCTGTTCATGCTCAAAAGCCAGTTTGAACTTCTCCAGGCCCTCCTTTTCTGGAACCTCGCCAATGACATATTCAACACCCGCCAGTCCAAGCGCCTGTTTCCCCTCCTGACAGCGGGAGGGGTCATCGGCCTGATCGTGGGCAGTTTTGCCACCCCCTACATGGCGGCTGTTTTAAAACTGGACAACCTGCTTTTTGTCTACCTGGGCACCACGCTTGCGGGCGCCCTGGTGATAAAAGGCATGAGCATGCAGCTGCCGGTGCTGATCCGTTCGCGAAAGCGGTCCAAAAAAATCACCCGGTCTTCCCCCCTGTCGGTGGAGTTCAAAAAGGTCCTGCCCCTTATCCGGCAGTCCACGCTGGTCAAAATCGTTTTGATTCTGACCTTTATGCCCAATGTGGCCATTCCCATCATGAATTACCAGTTCAACTTCGCGGTTGACGTCTATTTTGCCACGGAATCGGGAATGCTTGAATTTTTCAGCTATTTCCGCGGCGTTTTGAACATCATCAGCCTGATCATCCTGCTGTTCGTGGGAAGGCTCTACAGCCGGTTCGGTCTGCCCGTAGCCTTGATGTTCCACCCCTTCAACTACATCATCGCATTTATCGCATTTCTGATGCGCTTTGACATTTTCTCCGCCGTATACGCCCGGATGTCCACCAATATTTTGCGAACCACCATCAACATGCCGGCAAACTCCATTCTTATCGGCCTTTTCCCCGAATCCTACAGGGCCATGGTGCGTCCCTTCCTCAGGGGAACCGTGGTCCGCGCCGCCCTTTTTCTCGGCTCCGGCCTGATCCTGATCTCAGTCAACCACTTCCACCCCCGTTATCTTTCCCTGGTGGCCCTGCCTTTTGTCCTGATATGGGCGGTGACGCCCTTTTATCTGAAAAAAAAATACGCATCGATCCTTGCCAACCTGGTTTCCCGAAATATGCTGGATTTAAAAAGCCTGGAAGAACAGAATCTGGGCAATCTTTTCAAAAAGGACCGGGTCGGGGAGGAGTTGATCCATGCCTTCCTCAACGCCCGGGGCGATGACGCCCTGTGGTATGCCCGCTTATTGAAAAACCTGGAGGTCAGCGACATTGACCGGCTTATTGTCCGGAACATTGCCGGGCAGGACACGCAAACCCGGATCCGGCTGCTTGAAATGCTCTCGGACCGGGCCGGCCCCGAGACTGTCAACGTGCTGCAGCAGCTGCTCGACCCTGAAAACCCCCGCTTGACAGTGGCTGTTTTAAAAACGCTCAAACGGATTGCAGTCGGTTACACAGATGTCCCGGACCCGGGGCTGAAAAATTTTACCCACAACCCCCACCCGGAAGTCCGGGGGCAGGCAGCTGGCTGTCTTTTTATGCGCGAGCCCGACGCCACCCGCGAAATCATCCATGCCTGGCTGGACGCCCCGGCCTCCGAGCATCGCCATTCCGGTATCATTGCCGCCGGAGAGACAGAAGATCCCGTCTTCACATCAAAACTGGAGGAAATGCTTGAGCAGAACGCCAACAAAGAACTTGCAGCTGACATTTTAAGGGCGCTTGCCAAAGTCGGCCGGCCCGGCCTGAACACCCTGGCCCTGCCCTATCTCGATCACCCCGAAGCCGGAGTTCGGCAGGCTGCCCTGGAGATCATCGAGATCCGGGACGAAGCCCTGCTCAAGCGGGCGATCAACCACCTTGGCGACTCCGAGGAAACCATCGTGGAACTGGCCAAAGATAAAATAAAATCCGCCCCCTACCTCAACGGCCAGACCCTGATCGAGGCATTGAGCCGGCCCAATCGCCGGCTCAGGGAATCCGTTTTTGAACTCCTGGAGACCCTCGATATAAAGGATCTGGACTTGATCCGCTTTACCCGCCAGAACCTGGAGCGGGCCTATACCTGCCTGGCAAAAATCGCCGGCCTTGAAAAATTGCCGGAATCCAATGAAAAAGAGCTGCTGACAGAGCATCTCCATCAGAAAAAAAACCTGCTGCTGGAAAATACGCTCCGGGTCCTGACCATTCATTACAAGGACAGCCGCATGCGAACCGTCCTGCGCGGACTTTTCTCCAGCAACTCCCGGCGCCGTGCCAACAGTATTGAACTGTTAAGCGATATCATGGATAAAAAACTGTTTAACATGTTCGCGCCCCTGCTCGAAGGCGACCCCCTGACGCGGACCCTGGCGGCGGGGAAAAAGTTCTTTAAACTCCCCCCCTTTGAATCCGACCGAAAGCAGCTTTTTGCCGCCCTTCTGTTTGATCCGGACTGGGTCGAGGTGGTCCTGGCCCTGTCCGTGCTTGCCCGTCTCCCCGAAGCGGCGGTCTCTCACGCCAGCCTGGTACGGGGCCTCAAAAGTTCATCCGAACAACATATCCGGCAAATGGCAATCCGTATCGAAAACAAATATCTTCCCGGGGTTGACGCAAAGGAGCAAATCATGGATAGTGAACTTGGGGTTTCGGAAAAGATACTGCTTTTAAAAAACATTGCGATTTTCTCCGGCCTTACCGTGAGTGAGCTTGGCGCCATTGCCACGGTCACCGAGGAGGTCGCCTATCCGGAAGGGGCGACCGTTATCACGGAGGGAGAAGCGGGGGAGACGGTCTTTCTGATTATCGAAGGGGAAGTGGCGGTTTGCAAGGGCCATGAACAAAACAAAGAGATAAAACTTGATACCATGAGCGATGGGGATTATTTTGGAGAAATGGCCCTTTTCGAAGAAACCGGCCGTTCGGCAAGCATCCGCACCCAAAAGCCTTCGCGGTTTCTGGTTCTCCACAAACAGGAATTCAACGAACTGGTCAGGGAGTACCCCGGCATCGCGCTTCAGATCTGCACGGTCTTGAGCCACCGGCTGCGCCATCTGCATGAAAAGATTGCCCGCGCCGAGGGAATCCCCGATTCAGGGATGACCGATCAATGCAAATAGCCTATCTCATGGACCGGCTCGAAGGCATCGATCCGCGCTATGAAACCACCGCTGCATTGATGTATGAATGCAACCAGCGCGGCCACTCCGTGTTTTTCCTGGAGCCCCACGACATTTATGTCCGCCGGCAGAAACTGGTGGCCCGGATGAAGGATGTCACCGTTGCCGCCGGCATGCCCCTGCAGCAGTACTGGCAGGCGGTTATCGACCAGGAGTTGAAGGAAACCCTGACCTTTGAAACCCTTACGGATCTCGATGCCCTGTTCCTGAGAAAGGACCCCCCGCTCAATTATGCTTCAATGGAGCTGTTGATGCCCATCCGGGACCAGGTTTTTATTTTAAACGACCCTTGCGGCATGATCCAGGGAAACAGCAAATTGTACGCCCTCAACTTCCCTGAGCTCATTCCGGAAACCCATATTTCAAGGGATCCCCCGCGACTCAGAAAAATCATCGACAATTTCGGCGGCGATATGGTGATCAAGCCTCTCGGCCGGTTCGGCGGCCAGGGCATTATCAAGGTCAGCACCAAGGACCCGGAAAATCTCAATTCCCTGATAAATTACTATGTGGGAGCCCACAAACCGTATGCCGAACGCGAACAGATAATGGTCCAGGAATATCTGAAAGCGGTCAAGGACAGGGGGGACGTGCGGATCCTTTTATTAAACGGCGAAATTTTGGGCGCCATGTGCCGCAAACCCCCTGACGGCAGTTTCCGAACCAACATCCATGCCGGCGGCAAAGCTTTCCGGCACGAGATAACAGAAAGGGAGCGGCAGATCTGCGAGCAAATCAAACCGCGCCTCATTCAGGACGGTTTGTTTTTTGTCGGTATCGACCTGATTGACGAGAAATTGATTGAGATAAACTGCGTGAGCCCCGGCGGGATTCCCCGCATCAACACCCTGAACAACAGCCGGATCGAGACCCGTATAATTGATTTCATCGAAGCCAGGCAATCATCCGCGACGCAACAGCCGATACGATGTCATTCGGGAAAGGGAAAAAATGACTTTTAAAAACATTGCCCCCTCAGTGAAAAAGCCCGTTTTTCTGCTATTTCTTGCCCTACTCTGGCTCCTGCCGGCCACGGTCCCGGCCGAAGAGGCCATGCTGAGGGCGGGGATTCCGGAAGAGCCCCGTACCCTTAATGTCTGGATGGCAAGTGACGCCAATTCCCGGAAAGTGCTCTCCCTTATATATCAACCCCTGTATACGCGGGATCCGGAAACCCTTCGGATCACCCCCTGGCTGGCCCAATCCATGCCCGACTATGACCCGGAAACGGTTTCCTACACCGTCAGACTCCGTCCGGCCAAGTGGGCTGACGGCTCCCGGGTGACTGCAGAAGATGTGGTCTTTACCGTAAACCTGATCCAGCGCTTCCAGGTGCCGAAATACCATTCCAAGTGGGCGCCCGTGAAAAAAGTGGTTGCCGTGGACGAGCAAACCGTAAGGTTCTATCTCAAGGAACCCATTGCCACATTCGTGAGCCGCACGCTGAACAACTACATTGTTCCCAAAAAGGAATGGGCGCCATTGGCGGAGAAGGCCCGGAAGCAGGAAAAGCCGCTGAAATTCCTTATGAATGTCAAAATTGCCCAGCCCCTTGGGTGCGGGCCCTTCACCCTGGAAAAATGGCAGGAGGGCAACTATCTCTATCTGAGTTCGAACCCGCACTTTTTTGGCCGCAGCCAGGAAATCAACAACCGCAAACTGGGCCCATACATCGACGGCATCCTCTTTAAGGTATACGGTACCGCGGATGTGGCAATCATGGCGCTTAAAAAGGGCAGTATCGATTACCTCTGGTGGGACATCCAGCCCGGATACCTTGAAAATCTGAAAAAAAACGAGAACATCCGGGTATTTATCAATCAAAAAAGCGCCCTTTATTATCTGGGTTTCAATGTGCGTCAGCCGCCTTTTTCCGATTCGCGGCTGCGGCAGGCAGCCGGCATCCTCATTGACAAGGACTTCATTGTCGAACGGATTCTCCAGGGGCACGCCACCCGCATGGACTCCATTGTGCCGGCGGAAAACCGGTTCTGGTACGAAGCGGATGTCCCCACATACGGACAGGGTTTGAACCGGGCGCAGCGGATCAGGAAAGCCTTTGAATTGCTTGAACAAGGCGGGTACAGCTGGGAGCGGCCGCCGGTTAACGAAGCGGGGGAGGTGGTGACCCCCTCCCGTATCCGGCTGCCCAACGGGGAACCAATGGAAAAGCAGACCCTCCTTACCCCGCCGGCGGACTATGACCCGAACCGGGCCACCTGCGGCGTTATGATCCAGGAATGGCTGAACGCAGTCGGTATCCCGGTATCCGCCAGGCCCATGGCTTTCGGGGCTCTGCTCCAGAATGTCAAACGGGAGCACGATTTTGATGCCTTTGTGCTGGGTTACGGCCGCCTCTCCCTGGATCCGGATTACCTGCGCAGCTTCTTTCATTCAGATAACAACAAGCCCGGCGGCTGGAACATGAGCGGCTACAGCAACCCCGAATTTGACCGCCTGGCGGAAAAATCGGTGGAAACCATGGACGATGAAAAACGGCAGGAACTGATTCATCGGATGCAAATGAGGGTTATGCAGGATGTTCCCTACATCCCGCTTTACAAGCCGGCTGCCATCGAGGCGGTCCGCCGCGGCGGCTTTTCCGGCTGGGAATCGATGGTGGGCGGCATCGGCAATATCTGGTCCATCTGCCAGGTCAAACCGGCGGGCAATTGATAAAAACGGGAACACATGCACTTCAGACACCTGATCCTGAGAAGGTCGCTTGAAATCCTGGTCATCTTTTTCGTAATTTTGACCGGTCTTTTCCTCCTGTTCCATCTCGCGCCCGGTGACCCGGTCTCGCGAATGGTGGATCCCAGCATGACCCCCGAGGATGCCGATATTCTTATATCCCAGCTCGGGCTTGATCAGCCCCTCTGGCTCCAGTACCTCTATTACGTGAAAAATTTTTTCACCGGCAACTTCGGCACCTCCTTTCACTACGGCCGACCCGTGGTTGCAGTGATCGGCGAGCGTCTGCCCAACACCATCCTGCTGTTTACCACATCAGTGGTCCTTTCCGCCATGGCCGGGGTCTTCTGGGGGAAAATCGTGGCCTGGTACAAGGGCCGGGCCGTTGACACATGGGTGACCATCCTTTCACTGGTCTGCCACACGCTTTTTCTGCCCTGGATCGCGCTGCTTTTTATCTGGATCTTCGGCTACGGGGTCGGATGGTTTCCGTTAAACGGGATGATCACCCCGGAGCTGTGGATGAACCCGCAAACCGGTTTTTTCATAAAAGCCCTGGATGTCCTCCATCACATGCTCCTGCCGCTTCTCACGCTTTTTATTATCCACGTGGGCTCCTACCTGCTGATCATGCGCAGCAGCATGCTCGAAACCCTCAGTGAGGACTACATTTTAACGGCACGGGCCAAGGGCTTGAATGAAAAGCAGGTCCGAAACCGCCACGCCGCGCCCAACGCAGCCCTTCCCGTGGTCACCAGCGTCGGCCTGAGCCTGGCTTTCTCCATCAACGGGGGGGCGCTGACGGAAACGGTGTTCTCCTGGCCCGGCATTGGCCGCGAACTCATATTTGCCGTCAGCAACAACGACTATCCCCTGGCCCTGGCCTCATTTCTGTTTATCGCCATCGTCGTTCTGGTGGCCAACCTCGTCGTTGATATCCTCTATGCCTATCTTGACCCGCGGATCCGGTATTGACGGTGGACCCATGAAAAATCCCATAATCAACGCACAGTTCAAAAAAAACTACAACATTCAGCGTTTTCTGGAGGGCTGGTCCCTTTTTTATGAAAACCTGGTGGGCCGCATCGGGCTCGTCCTGCTCATGCTCTTTGGCCTGATGGCGCTTCTGAGCTTCATCCCCCCGCTGATCGACCCCATGTACCACCCCATGACCGGCGTTGACCCGCTCATTTCCCGCTCCACACCGCCCAGCCTGAGGCATTGGCTGGGCACGGACAACATCGGCCGGGACCTGTTGAGCCAGCTTCTGACCGGTGCCCGCATCGCCTTTCTCGTCGGGGTCTCCGCGGCTTTCATGAGCATTGTTTTCGGCACCCTCATCGGCATGATCGCCGGCTATGCCGGCAGGGTAACCGACTCGGTGCTCATGCGTTTTGCCGACATTATCATGGTGATGCCTTCCTTGCTTGTAGTGCTTTTGATGGCCTCTTTTTTCGGGCAGCTCAACATCTGGATAATTGTCCTGTTGATCGCCCTTTTCCGGTGGCCGGGGGTTTCCCGGGTGATCCGCTCCCAGACCCTTTCCTTAAAGCAGCGGCCCTTCATCGACATGGCCCGGGTGGCCGGGGCCTCCCACCTGCGGGTCCTGTTCCGGCACATCCTGCCCAACGTGCTGCCCATGGCGCTTTTGTACATGACCTTCCGGGTCACCTCGGCCATCATCGTGGAAGCCGCCCTGGCCTTTCTGGGCTTCGGCGACCCCAACACCGTCAGCTGGGGCATGATGCTCCAGTGGGTCTGGAAGACCGGGCACATGTTCCAGGCCCCTTACTGGCTGCTGCCGCCCGGAATCTGCATATCGCTTATCACCCTGTCGTTTTACATGATGGGCCGGGCCATGGAGGAAGTACTGGACCCCCGCTTGCGAAAGGAAGGAGAAAGCCTGTAGATGCCCCTGCTTGAAGTTGACCATCTCAGCATCACTTACCAGACCCGGTCCGGCCCTTACGCGGCCGTCGACGACGTCTCCTTTGATATTGAAAAAGGCCAGTCCCTTGGCATCGTGGGAGAATCCGGCTGCGGCAAGACCACCATCGGGATGGGGCTTCTGCGGCTGCTGCCGGCCAACGGGAGCATCACCGGCGGCAGCATCCGGTTTGCCGGAGATAATCTCGTGGACCTCCCGGTCAATGCCATGCAGGCCATCCGGTGGAAAAGAATCTCCATGATCTTTCAGGCGGCGATGAATGCCTGGAATCCTGTTCAACGGGTGGGGGATCAGATCATCGAGGCCATCCGCACCCACTACCCGCAAACCTCCCGGGCCGAGGCCACAGAAATGATCAAGCGCCTCTACGACGCCGTGGACATCCCGCAGGGCCGCATCTTTGACTACCCCCACGAATATTCCGGCGGCATGAAACAGCGGGCGATTATTGCCATGGCGCTCTCCTGCGAGCCGGATCTCGTGATTGCCGATGAACCGACAACCGCCCTGGACGTTATCGTACAGGACCAGATTATTCAGAAGCTCAAAGCCATCCAGGATGAGCGAAATATCGCGGTAATTTTCATCTCCCACGATATCGGCGTGGTCGCGGAAGTCTGCCACACCATCATGGTCATGTATAAAGGCAAAATTGTCGAATCCGGCACCCGTGAAGAGGTCTTCGGTTCCCCGGCACACCCCTATACCCGGGCCCTTTTGGCCTCGTACCTGACCATAGACGGAGTGATGGACATCCATGGAGACCCGGAGCTCAAGACATGCACCCCTGCCGGCAGCCTTTCCGGAGGCATTTGCGGCTACCTGCCCCACTGCCGGGAGGCTGACGGCGATTGCCGTCGGCTTCCCGCCACGTGGCAGGAAATCTCAAGCACTCACAAGGCCCGGTGCCGCTTATGCAGATGACCCATTCGACTGACAATACCCTCAAAAAGCCTCCTGCGGGCATCCTTGAAATCGAACAGGTGGTAAAAACCTACCACGATGAACGGAGCCTGTTTAAGCGCCAGGCCGCCCGGATAACCGCCTTGAACGGTGTCAGCCTGACGATTCAAAAAGGCGAGGTGTTCGGGCTGGTCGGGGCCAGCGGCTCGGGCAAAACCACCCTGGGACGGCTTGTGCTGAAACTGGAACCCTATGACTCCGGCGCCATCCGCTTCCAGGGGGAGGCGACCCGAACGCTCAAGGGAAACGCCTTAAAGGCCTTTCGGCGAAAAGTCCAGCTTATTCCGCAGGATCCTTACCAATCCCTGAACCCTTACCTCTCTGTCTTTGATACCGTGGCGGAGCCGCTGATTATCCACAAAATCGGCAACAGCCAGAGCAGAAAAGCCGCCGCCGCCGATTGTCTGGCGGCTGCCGGCCTCACGCCGCCGGAGGATTATTTTCAGCGCTATCCCCATCAACTCAGCGGGGGGGAGCGTCAGCGGGCGGCCATTGCCAGGGCCATGGTGCTGGAGCCCGAGTTTGTAATCGCCGACGAGCCGACCTCCATGCTGGATGCCTCCATATCTTTTACGATTTTCCAGCTTCTGGCAAAAATTCAGAAAACCCGTGCCGTGACATTTTTGTTTATCACCCATGACCTGGCCGCGGCCCGCTTCCTCTGCGACCGGATCGCCGTGATCTACCAGGGTGAAATCGTGGAGACCGGAACCAGCGAAACGGTTATTCAAAACCCGCAGTCAGACTACACCCGGGCCCTGATCCGGGCGCAGCCGAGATTTGCTTTCGTCAAATGAAACCCGGCATTGCTCTCGGCCGACCAGGGATACCACCACCTCCATCCGGCCGAGAGCAATGCCGGTGATGGCAAAAAAATGCAAAGATGAGTAATCCAAAAATGAGTAAAAAACAGAGGCAACCATGGTTTATCCTTTTTTAATCTCCATTCCCCACTGCGGCAGCCGGGTCCCGCCTGAAATCCGATCCGCAATGGCTTTGGATGATTCGGAGATCGATGATGCCAGGGATATCGGAAGCGATGTCCTGTTTGAAACCCTTCCGGCGAAAACGATCATTAAAGCCGATTTCAGCCGCCTGCTGGTGGACTTGAACCGAGCGCCGGACAACCGGGGCCCCAAGGGCGTGGTCGCAGAAACCGACTACCGGAGCCGGCGGATCTACCTGCCGGGAATGTATCCGGACCCACAGGCCATTGAGGAGCGAATCCGGGTCTACTACCAGCCCTATCATGAAAAAATCCGTCAGGCACTGGCGGACCCCGGCATTGCCGGCCTGTTTGACTGCCATTCCTTAAACGGCACCGCACCTGCGGATGCCCCGGACGCCGGTCAGAAGCGCGCGGAAATCGTGATCAGCAACAACGGGGATACCGGGGGCGGGCCATCCTCCCGGCTGGGGGAGCCCACCTGTTCCAGGGAGCTGATCCGGGGCGTCCGGTCCGCCCTTGAGGCGGAAGGCTTTCACGTTTCCATCAACAACCCGTACCAGGGCGGTTTCATAACCGTGCATTACGGCAGGCAGCTGGCCGCTGTCGGAAAATTCGCCATCCAGGTGGAGATGAACCAGGACCTTTACCTGGATGAGCGGGGCATGGATGTGGACCAGGCAAAGGCGGAAACGGTCCGCCGGCGGATCCACGCTGCATTTGAGGGGATCGCAGGGCTTTGCAGCAAGGGGTAGGGTTTAATCCACCAACTATGCCCGGCGCCCCACGCAAAAAAGCCGGGGCAGGGCCCCGGCTTTTGCATTTAAATGATGATTAACTTTTTATAAGATTTAGAGATCAACGTGGAAGTTGAAGTCGATGTAGCTCAAATCACCGGAGTCAATGTCCGTACCACCAACCTCCAGGTCGCCGCGGTCCAGCATACCGATTTCCGGGATCACCTTGATGCCCTTGGTCAGCTTGTAGGGAGCCTGCAGGTAATACAGCATGGCGGTCTGCTCGGCTGTGACGCCAAGGGGAACATCCACTTCGGCACTCATGTAGCCGACGCCGCCTTCAACGGTCAACTGATCACTCAACTTGAAGCCTGCCACCAGGGTTCCCTGCATCAAAGCGGAATCCTCAACATCGCCGCCGACCATCTGCGCGTCCAGAAGGGAGCCTGCCCCTGCACCGGGTATAGCGCCGACATTCCAGGCATTGACCAGGCCGACATTGGCTTGGCCGTAGTTGCCGGCATTCTGCAGGTAGGTCACGGTTCCCTTGAGATAGGCGGGATTCAGATCGAAACTCGCGCCAACACCGAGCAGGTAGCTGCTAATGGTCTCATCGCCGCCGCCGTCGGTGCGATCTTCTACATCATAAGTCTGAAAACCGGCCACAGGGCGGATGTTGACCATTTCCGTGCGAAGCACATAAGCGGCTTCAATGCGCGGCAGAACAAAATCGACGTCGCCGGTGTAAGCGTTGGCGCCGGTGTTCGGCTCGATCAGGGCAAAGTCAAAATCCCCGAAGGACAGCTGCACCTGCGGCTGCCGGCCGATATAGGAGAGACCCGCCACCAGCATGTTGGCATCGCCGTTGTCGCCGATATCGCCCATCATGGAGGAGTAGCCCAGGAAGGTACCCGGGGTGTAGCTTTTACCAACGGTCAGCTTGCCGGCCCCGAAATTCCAGGAAGCAACAGCCAGGCGCAGGTAAACGTTGTTGCCCTCGCCGGCCCGGGTATTTTCCTGCAAGCCGAACTCGATCTGTCCGCCCATATTCCTGGAGACGGCGGCCTTGGCGCCGAACCGACTCTGCCCGCCGACGCTCAATATGGTACCGGAATCATCGGTTCCAATACTGGGGCCCATGGCCGGTGCATTCGGGATGAAATCTTCACTTGTCATATAATGGCCTAAATGGGTACGGATGCTGGCATACGGGTGAAAGCCCAGGGCCGCCTGCTGCTTCATGCCCTTGACCATTTGTTCCAACTGGGAAAGCTTTTGATCCACGGTTTGAGCTGCCGCCATCATCGGTGCGGCACATACAAAGCCCAATACTAAGAACACCACCATTAATTTTTTCATTCTGTCGCCCTCCTAAAAAGAGTCAGGATTTTGGAAAAAAGCCCAATACAGCTTATCGGCACGAATTGTGGCTGCGGATATCATTTTTTGCCTGATGACCTGCCGTACCACCCCCTTTCATCGCCTTGCGCGGTTGCCATTGTTTAAACGGTTCTGCGGTCTTTTATCGTCACGACGGATCCGACCGCCGGGCCTGTTATCGCCTGAACCGGGAATACGGGCGCCATTCCCGGCGCATTGAAACATTCGGGCATGACTCCGGGGCAAAAATTCGGGCCGTCAGAGAGACACCGGCAATTGAGCTGCATCGGCATCCCATGGAACAGCCGTCCATCATTTTTATTATTGGGAATTGTTTTATGGTGTGTTGTCTGATCAACAATTATTAATCGCCGATTCGGGGTTTGCAGAAAGGTGACACGTTGTCGGCCATCGTTGATATGCGGTGTATCCGCGATATGCGGTGAATCCGCCAGTTCCGGCCTCCATGTTGATTTGCGGCTCATCTCGGATAAACACCGCCTGCCCGGTTTTCAAGTCTCCAGTTTACAAGCTGGATTATAATTCGATTTATAATCCCGTTTATAGTCCGGGACAATGATCATTCCGGTTACCGAATTTCTAAAATACTTTTTAGCCCTTGTCAACTACTGCAAAACAAAAATTTGCGCCATCACCGGCCTCAGACCCTGGATTTCACAGTCAGTAAAAATATAATATATTGAATTTTATATTTATTGTATGACTACAAGCAAAAACCAGAAAAAATTCCAAGACTGTATTTATTTTTATCATTCCCTGCTGTTTTGGGCTTTTTCATCCATTTGTAACCGCAAACCCCCCTCTAAGGCCGTTTGATACCCCGGGCAGGGTTCAAAGCCAAAAGAATTCGATGATAGACGATAAAAAACCAATTTTCGACATGGCAAAATATCGATTTTGCCTTATTTTCCTTGTAGTATTGAGTAAAAAAAGGGCAAAAAGGTATGACCAAATACCTAAGCCGTCACCCCTCCTCGATGCCGCACAATTTTTTGGCCAGTTGCTGCTTTCCCTTCATATTGACCTGGCGCGCAATCATGATGCGCTGGGCCTGGGGCGACCCGGCGCCGTGCATGGACTCGGTCAGGTATCCCACAGCAGCCGTTCCAAGGGTAATATTCTCGATCAGGCGAAGGATCCGCCGCCGGTTCTCAATGGCCACCCCTTCACTGCCCTTGTAATATTTCTCCAGCCATTTGCCGGTTTCCCCGGCCTTAAAATCCGCCGCCGAGGGCAGGGTCACCATGAGACCGCCGGCCACGTCCTGGGCCAGGCGGGCGATTTCATAGGGAAACCGCGTCACGTTCTGCTTGGAGACATTGGCCAGCAGGGTGTCCACGCAATATGTGCCGCTGGGCTCCCGGTGCCCTTCCGCGGCGCAGGAAAGTGAGCCGCAGAAAAGGGTTTCATTGAGATGGTTCATCTCGATGATTTTGTCCTTCACATGAGAGGCCTTCTGGACGCCGTTGTATTCACAGATAGTCTGGGCGGCGCCGATGAGCACATCGCCCACCCCTGATTTGCAGGCGTAGCTCTGCCGGTGGTAGGAAGCAAACTTTTCAACCAGCGGGCCGGCAAACTCGTGTTCCTTATACATAAACACCCGCTCCCAGGGCACAAACACGTCATCCAGAACCACCAGGGCTTCATGGCCACCGAAAACCGGGTTGCCCGTATCCATCGGATCCGCTTCGGTCTTTCGTGTATCACAGGACTGGCGCCCCATGATATAGGTAATGCCTTCCGCATCGCTTGGCAGGGCGAACGAAAGGGCATAGTCCTTGTCCGCCGCCCGCATGGCCATGGTCGGCATGACAATGATTTCATGGGAATTGACCGCCCCTGTCTGGTGGGCCTTGGCACCCCGGACCACAATACCATCGGCCATCTCTTTGACCACGCGAACATACATGTCCGGGTCCGGCTGCTGGTGAGGCGCGAGCGAGCGGTCGCCCTTGGGGTCGGTCATGGCGCCGTCGCAGGTCAGATCATTTTCCTGGACGTAGGCCAGGTATTTCAAAAACCTCTTTTTATAGGAAGTGCCGCAGGCTTCATCAATGTCGTGGGTAATAATGGACAAGGCATTCAAGGCGTCCATGCCGACACAGCGCTGGAAGCAGCAGCCGGTGTGCGCCCCGAGCAGCCGGCCCATTTTGGTTTTTTTCACCAGATCGGAGACACTCTGGTGGATATGCGTGAAACGGTTGATCTTTTTGCCGCTCAAGTGAGAGGTGGCGGTCATCAGGTCTTCGTGCTCCGGGCGGTGGGCCATTTCGTAGGTCTTTGCCACCGCGTTCATCGACGGCCGGATTATGGGGTGGTCCACGGGATTGGAGACGCGTTCGCCGAACATGAAAACTTTCAGGTTGAGCTGGCGCAGACTGTCTTCATATTGCCGGGCTGTTTTCATCATAAAATTCCTCCTTTGCATCAAGGGGCAGAGTACCCTATATTAGGCTTGTAGCAGGTATTTCAAGCCAGGGAAAGAGAAAGATCATGGGCAAGAAAACCCGGATAGAAGCGTTGATTCAACAGCTGATGCATTTTTTGACCGACGGCATCGACTTGAGCCGGGAGGACTGCCACTTTATTGATTCCACGCTGGGGGCGGTGTCAGCCCGGGAATTCGAACAACAGTTAGCCGCCGCAGACAACTGCGAGGCAGAAGCGATAACGGAGTTGCTCTTTTTCCCGGACCCGGCGCTCCAGGAAAGACTCGAACCCGCCATAAGGGCGGCGGCCTGCACGCAAAAAGACCTCTCCCGGATTCGGGAGGCGCTGTGCCGGGCCGGGATCCAGGCGCCGATCCGCTTTCCCGACCCCAGGGGGGAGGCCAAAGTCCATGTTTCTGAGCAGGTGGTACAGCAATTGCTCGCACGCCTCAATCTGACCGTCCGTATTGCCCCGGAGATTGCCCAGGCAATTGACCAGGACCTCCAGGACCCGGAACTGGCCCGCCGGGTGCGGGTCCGCTTGAGAAACGCCAGAATCGGGCAGTCAAAAAATCAAATCGATTTTCTCTGCCCCTTGATTCAGCGATTTCCGCCGGGCGATACCGGAGAATTTCTGGAAACCCTGGATCTCGCCCTCTATCTGCTGGAACAGATCGATGGGCAGGCGGATATCTACGAGGCCCTCATGGCGCATAAAAAAAGGCTGATACAAGCGATCCGGGCCTCGGAGAAAAACCGGGAAGCCCTGGCCGCAAACACGGTTGAGGCCCTGATCATGAAGGGCACCCCCATTTCTTCCATTTGCGCGGAAACGGCCCGGCAAACCATTGATCGGATTGATCGCCTCAGTTATCTGATTTACGGGCAGACGGAATCTTTCCCGCTTCCTGAGAGCGTGCGGCAGACAGTGGAGCTGGCCGATGGCGGCAGGGGGGATATCGGGGCGATCATGCGCCTGCTCAACTCCTGAGAGCCATCACTGAAACCGCCAGACCTCATCGGCCAATTCCCGCGCTTTTTCCTCCCACTGGGTGTCCGCCCCCATGGCGGCGGCTTTTTTAAAAGCATGGTAAGCCTTTTTGTATTCATGGACATTGCGATAGGCCTTGCCCAGATCCAGCAGGATCCGGACCTCTTCGGGCGCCGCATCCACCGCTTTTTCCAAAACCGCGACGGCTTTGTCGTGCCGGCCCTGCGCCAGGTACACCCGCCCCATCCCGTGCAGGGCCTTGGGGAACTCCGGCATCAGATCCAGCGCCTCCTTGTAGTATCCCAGGGCTTTCTCGTAATCGCCCCTGTGATAATAAATAAAGCCCAGATTGGTGAGGGGAAACTGCGGTGTGGCGTAGAGCAGGTCGTCCTTTACCGACTCGAAGCATTCGATGGCTTTTTCCCACTCCTCATTTTCCATGTAGGCAGCCCCCAGGTTGTTTCTCGCCGGTGAAAAGTCGGGATCCAGCTTCAGTGCATATTTAAAATGAGAAATGGCCTTTTCATATCGCTTCTTGGCCATATACGCCAGCCCCAGGCTATTTTGAAGAAAGGGGTCTTTTGCATAAATCTGCTCGGCCTTCAAAAGTTCCCGGAGGGCCCGGGTGTAGGCCCTCTGGCCCAGGTAGGCCTCCCCGAGCTCCTGGCTGGCTTTTGCCCGCTCCTTCTTCCGGGCCAGCTCCCCGGTTGCGCATGCCGTGATGGAGGCGGCAAGCAGCATACAGACAAGACACAAGAGCCATTTTCGAAACATCATCATTCGGATACCCTTTGCATTATTGACGGGGGACCTGAATCAAGGTCAGGCCCTTTCCGGATAAAAAATACTGGATTTCCGGGGGCAGCTCCCCGTCTGTGATCAATATTTCCTTGGCCGCCCCCGACTTTGATGAAGCCGACACCAGGGTGCCCGGCACGCGAATGGAAGTGTTGTGTATCCGCGGCCGGTCGGCCGCCCAGAAAAGCGGCGGCTTCTCCTGCTCAAAGGGCAGCGCGGACAGAAGCTTCCGTGCGATGGCGTAATAATCCCGCGCCTCCCGGATCTGAACCACAGGCAGTCCCGTTTCAGCTTCGATGGAATGAATGGCATCCCCCTGAAGATCACCAAAATCGACAAAAAATGAATTTCCGGAATCCCCGGAATTCACCGACACCTTGTTCGTCGTGGCGCGAACCTGAAAACCCGCGTACGGAAAAACAACCTGCACGTTGCCCTGAAAATCACAGCCCAAAAGGGAGAGCAGCTGCCGCGCAAACCCGGCCCGGGAGCCTGCATGGAGCGTGCTGACATTTTCCACGACCAGAGAGTCAATCCCCGGCGGCTCAGCCGGGGCAAGCACGCCCGAACGCAGGACCCAGTCCTCAACGGCAACCCAGTGATGCCCCAGATAGCGCCGGATGGCAATCGGGGTTTGCGCCTCTTCCTGCTCCAGAAAATTTAAGCAGAACTTGCCATCGCCGCCGGGCCGGTCAAAAATAAACTCCCCGCGGACCGTCACGGAAAGGCCCTGATCCTCAATCGTCAGTTTGTGTGCACACCCGCTGGCACCAAGTACCGGACAAATCCTGTGAAAAATGTCGCGCAGGGAAAAATCCGGTTCCATCCGGATGACGGCCGAGTTTCGCCAATGCTGCTTGATAATGGATGCAGCGCCTGCTGCAACCCTCCCCTTGCTGTCAAACACCAGGCGCAACCCACCGGGCAACTCCATAATCGGGGTCTGGTCAAGGGCCAGGCGGTAATCGGAACGGCCCTGCCGCGGAAAGAAAAAATCCCCCTGGTCCATCAGGTCTGCCCGGAGAATGCGGGCCGCTTTCCGGTAGAGCGGATGCGGCTTTTCCGCCCGGCTCCCGTCTTCAGGGTTTTCAGCCGGCCCTTCTGATTGGCCGGCCGCGCCGCCCGGCGGGCCATCCCGGTTTGCGGCGGCCTCGGCAAAAGGCTGCTGGGCGGCCACATCGCCGAACTGATCAAAAAGGGCGTCATACCAAAGGGTGTTTCGCACGGAGGACTCGGGCAGCCGGATTCTGTCGCCGATATCAATGAAATTGAGATCCCGGAGTTCCGGGTTCATGTATTTCACCAGTTCCTTTAATTTCAGGTACTCTTTGCGCCCCAGACCGCCGAACCGTTCGACCACAAGGTCCCAGACGGTGTCACCCGCCCGGACCTCGTAAACGGAGGAGTTTTTAAGCATCAGTTCGGGCAGGTCAGAAACCATGATAATGGGAAGTGTGACCTTGCCCGTGGATTGGCCCGCAAGAGTGCCGGAGGGCAGGATTTTTAAAGGGATAAGAATCCGGCGGCCGGGATAGATGCGGTCAATATCGGATATTTCCGGATTGATCCGACTGAATATCTCCAGGAACCGGGGAAAATCTTCGTGGGCAATCTCGCCGCGCTGTTTGAGCAGCTTGATGACAAAGTCATCTTTCTGGACAACATAGGGATCGCACAGGATATCGTTGCCCTGATCCTTGCAAACCCGGAATTGCTTTTTAAAAAATGCCGCATCCGCGGGCATGCGGGCAAAAAGCCCGCCAATCAGTAAACAGGCAAGCAGAACAAAGGAAAACGACCAGAAGCAGCCGGTTTTCATCTAGTGGGACACCTCTTTCAACTCAAGAATTCGGGCGATTTCCGCAGACATCCGGGACACAAATGCCTCCAGGGCTTGTTCGGAAAGCGGACGGCCCGGCTCCGGAACTTCCGCCAAATCATCCGGGCGGACCAGCCGGGGCGCGTTTATCAGCTCCGCCTTCGGCGTCACTTCATATTCCGGCGGAAAGCTGTCGTCAAAATACATCTCCTGGAAACCCGAAAATTTAAGGGCATGGGCGGTGGAATCCAGAACCACCCGCTCCTGCGGCGAAACCAGGCCCTGCTGCCTCGCCGCCACAAGGCCGGCCAGGCATTCCCCGCCATGCGTGCAGATCACATGACCGTTGCGGTTGGCGGTAAGGTACCAGTCCATGATCTGCTGCTCGCTTACCTGGGAGACATGCACCCGACGGCACCCCGCGATTCGGTTGTAGGCTTCCACCAGATGGATCACCCGGGGCATGGAGACGGGGTTGCCGATCATTGCGGCCTGTGCGGCACTGGGTTTGACATGGACGGGTGTAAACTGACGCTTCTCCGAATCCGGTTCCAGGTAATATTGGTAGACCGGGTTGGCATGCTCGGACTGGACACCGATTATCTTTGGCAGTTCCTTGATAATGCCGATTTCATGGAATTTTAAAAAGCCGTTGATCACTGCGGTGATATTGCCGGCATTGCCGATGGGCACCACCACCGCTGTATCGGCCAGATCATACTCGAAATACTGGGCGATCTCGTAGGAAAAGGATTCCTGCCCCAGTATCCGCCAGGCGTTTTTTGAATTCAAAAGCGCCACGTGGTAATTCTCGGACAAGGCCTCGACAATCTTCATGCAGTCGTCGAATACGCCGGGAACTTCAAAAACAGAGGCCCCGGACCCCAAGGGCTGCGAGAGCTGCTGCGGCGTCACCTTTTTATGCGGCAGCAGCACCGCGGACTTGACCCGCGGCTGAAGAAACGAAGCGTAAAGGGCGGCGGAGGCCGAAGTGTCGCCGGTTGAGGCGCAGACCGCCAGTATATCGTCGGCATAACCCTGCCGGAGCAGATACTGGATATAGCTCAAGGCGCTGGCCATGCCGCGGTCCTTGAACGAAGCGCTCGGATTCTGACCGTCGTTTTTAAAAAAAATCCGGGCGCCGGCTTTTTCCTGAAGGCAGGCATTGGATTCAATGATCGGGGTGTGGGCTTCGCCGAGATAAACCACGGAATCTAGCGGCATAATCGGCCCGATGAACTCATGAAAACGATATATCCCCTGCAATGCCGGAATGTTGAGCATTCTCCGGTAATCAAAGACCTGCTGCCAGATGTCGCCGGGCACCGCCTTTAGCCGGTCAAATTCGGAATCATAAAGCAAAAGCACCCTGCCGCAGTCCGGGCAGGTGTACAACAACTTTTCAATACCGTATTCCGCCCCGCAGCCCAGGCAGCGGTATATCAACCGCCCTCCGGGCTCAGGGATCAGGTACGGCTGTATATGTTCCGGGAAATCCTCCGGTTTCATGGAGTTATCCGTTCCTTTCCGCCCATGTAAGGCCTCAGCGCCTCCGGGATCACCACGCTGCCGTCGGCCAGCTGACAATTTTCCAGGATTGCCGCCACGGTCCGCCCGACGGCCAGGCCGGAGCCGTTTAAGGTGTGAACCGGCTCCGTGCCTTTTTTGCCTTTGCAGCGCATCCGGATCCCGGCCCGCCTGGCCTGGAATCCCAGGAAATTGCTGCACGAAGAGATTTCCCGGTATTTTTCCTGCGCCGGCATCCATACTTCAATATCATATGTCTTGGCTGATGAAAACCCCAAATCCCCCGAACACAGGATGACCACCCGGTAGGGAAGCCCCAGGCGCTCCAGCACCTTTTCCGCATCCGCCAGGAGCTTCTCCAGTTCCTCATAAGAGTTCTCCGGCGCAACAAATTTCACCAGTTCGACCTTGTTGAACTGGTGCTGCCGGATCAGCCCGCGGGTATCCTTTCCGTGGGAGCCCGCCTCGGAGCGGAAACACGGCGTATAGGCGGTATAGTAGATCGGCAGGCTTTCGGCATCAATGATTTCATCCTGATGAATATTGGTAACCGGGACCTCGGCCGTGGGAATGAGAAAATAATCCCAGTCTTCCAGCTTGAACAGGTCTTCTTCAAATTTGGGCAGCTGGCCGGTGCCGGTCATGGATTTGCGGTTGACAATAAATGGCGGCAGCACCTCGGT
>CAZNSO010000041.1:17326-26643 GCA_964575805.1 uncultured Desulfobacteraceae bacterium | reverse complement strand
GCCGGAATATTCTTAAAAAAAAGCCCCTGCCGCATATTGCCGGCAGGGGCTTTTTTTTGTTTACGTTCGCCGCCTTACGTTCTATTTTTTTTCGAGCGCTTTATTTGTCATTCAGTGCTTCAATATCTGTCATTCGCTGCCGGGCCGCCTCTTCGGCTTTATCCCTGGCCTCTTCCGCCCGGTCGAGGGATTCCATTTTTGTTGTGCCGCCATCCGTGGCATCGCCGGTCCTCATGTTCTGGACCAGCAATATGCCTACGATTAAGGTGACAATGAGCAGGCCGACAATCAGCAGGCTTCGCATGTCATTATCCTTTTTGTGGTTTTTCAGGGTTCAGCAGCCGGGTGGTTGATCATGGATGCCATATACCCCGCGCCAAATCCGTTGTCGATGTTAACCACCGCCACATTGGAACTACAGCTGTTGAGCATGGAAAAAAGAGCAGTCAGGCCATTAAGGCTTGTCCCATATCCGATGCTGGTTGGCACGCCGATCACCGGGCGCTCCACGAGTCCGGCCACCACACTTGGAAGCGCTCCTTCCATGCCGGCAACAACGATCAGCACCGCCGCCGCCTCGATTTGTGCTTTGTGATCAAATAGGCGATGAATGCCGGCTACGCCGATATCAAAGATGGTATCCACGGCATTTCCCATGGCCTGCGCGGTCAGATAGGCTTCCCTGGCGACGGGGATATCCGATGTGCCGGCTGATATCACCAGGATGGAGCCGGCCCCGGTAATCGGGATGTCATTGCGGCAAAGCCTCAGAAAGCGGGCATCTGCATGATATTCGGCATCCGGAAGGGCCTTCATGACAGCTTCGGCTTTTTCCGGACTTAGCCGGGTGACCAGCACCACCTGTTCCTGTTCGGCCATTTTTCTCATTATTCCGATAACTTGTTCGGCAGTTTTGCCTTCACCGAAAATCACTTCCGGAAAGCCTTTTCGAAGGGCCCGGTGGTGGTCTATATGGGCGTAGCCGATATCTTCGAGGTTTAAAGTTTTCAGCATCTCGATGGCCTCGGGCACTGAGGTGTGGCCCGTGGATACGGCGGTAAGAATTTGCCTGAGAGTTTCCCTGTTCATTTTTACCTGCTAGGGTCCGTCTGTTTTTCTAACGAAATCCATTTTGTTACTCGATTTCCTGTTCAATGATGCCGCCCTCTGCAGGTATTTGCATTGTTTCCGGCTGCTCTGGGCGTGAGTTTTCATGCTCAGGGGCATCATTGGCTTTTGCTGCCTGTTCCGCAACTTTTTGGAGGTTTTCGGACAGACCCTGCAGCCTTTCCTTCACCTCGGCGATTTCACTGAAAAGGGTTTCTGAAGTATGCGCCAGATTTTCCTTGTAGCTCTGTCTTTCCGCTTCTATTGTTTTATCCAGCATTTCCGGGGTTACCTGTTTGGCCGGGATTGCATCCAATTGCGTGTTAAGCGTCTCAATCTCGGCTGAATGCGAATCCAGCCGGTCCTTAATGGCGGACTGGCTTTTTTTGATGGATTGGGTGGCCTGGTCGATGGCCGCTATTTTTTTATTCAGCTCTTGTCTTTGTGATTTTAACGGTTCAAGCGTTTGTTCAAGATTGTCGAGGTTTTTTTCAAACGAGGCCATACGGGCCTGGGTCTCCTCTATGCGGGCCCGGCTTTGTTCAAACTCGGACCGGAGGTCGGCCATCTGTTTTTGGGTGGCCTTTTTTATTGCTGTCAGCTGGTTTTCCATGGCGACCATATGGTTGCTCAATTCGCTGGACAGGCGCGCCACTTCCTCGGAGCCTGAAGTGTTGATGGTTTGCAGCCGTTCCTGGATATCGTAGTATATGTACCCGACAATCAGAATCAGCACCAGAAACCCCAGGCAGGTGATCATTAATACGGTGTCGCGCTGCTTTTTGGGTTTTTTATCTTCCCTGGGCTTTTCGTTTGAGGGGGGCGCCGGTTTGCTGCCTGCCCGGGTCCGGGATCCGGCTTCAGGTTCGGCATCGGCGTCGGTTTCCGTTTGATCCAGCCCGATTTTAAATCCTGTGGGTTGCTCCTCATCCATTGTAACTATTCCCATTCAATTGTGCTGGGGGGCTTAGAGCTGATATCGTAGGCCACCCGGTTGACTCCATTGACTTCATTGATAATCCGATTGGAAATGGTTCCCAGCAGCTTATAGGGCAGGCGTGCCCAATCCGCTGTCATGGCATCCTTGCTGGTCACCGCCCGAATTGAAACGATGTTTTCATAAGTTCGCTTATCTCCCATGACGCCAACGCTTTTTATCGGCAGCAATACGGCAAAGGACTGCCAAAGGCGTTTATAGTAGCCGCTTGCCTTGATTTCTTCAAGCAAAATGGCGTCCACTTTTCTTAAAATCGAAAGGTTCCGCCTGTTCACATCCCCCAGAACCCGGATGGCAAGACCCGGTCCGGGAAACGGCTGCCGCCAGACCAGCTCTTCGGGCAACCCGATAGCCCTGCCAAGCTTCCGGACTTCGTCTTTAAACAGAAACTGCAGCGGCTCAACCAGTTTAAGCTTCATTTTTTTGGGCAGCCCGCCGACATTGTGGTGGGATTTGATGATGGAGGTGGGGCCGCCGAAAACGGAGCGGGACTCAATAATATCCGGATAGAGCGTGCCCTGGGCAAGAAATTCCACTTCTTTGATTTTCCGGGCTTCAGCTTCAAATACCTCC
Organism: uncultured Desulfobacteraceae bacterium; assembly: GCA_964575805.1. Taxonomy (GTDB): domain Bacteria; phylum Desulfobacterota; class Desulfobacteria; order Desulfobacterales; family Desulfosalsimonadaceae; genus M55B175. Next base: position 23,966 of record CAZNSO010000041.1, on the reverse strand, counting down.
ATGAAAACCCGGCCAATGATCTTGCGTTTTTTTTCCGGGTCGGCGACACCGGCAAGGGCGGATAGAAATTGCTGGCCGGCATTGACAAAACGGATGTTGAGATCCAGGTGCTGTTTCAATAATTTTTTTAACCGGGCCCCTTCGTTTAAGCGCAGAAGGCCGTTGTCCACAAAAATACAGGTCAGGTTTTTGCCGATGGCCCGATGGATTAAAAGCGCGGTGACCGATGAATCCACGCCGCCGCTCAGGCCGAGGATAACCTTTTTCTCTCCCACCGATTTCTGGATTTCCGATATGGCATCCCTGGCAAAGGTTTTCATGGTCCAGTTCTGCTTGCAGCCGCATATGTTGACAAGAAAATTTTTCAGTATCTGCTTGCCTTTGGGCGTGTGGTGGACTTCCGGATGAAACTGAAGCCCGTAGAGTTTCCGGCTGGGGGCAGCTACTGCCGCGAACTCGGTATTGGCCGTGGAGGCAGTGACGACGAAATCCGGGGGGAGCGCGGCAATGGAATCGCCGTGACTCATCCAGCAGGAAGTCGGCTGCTCAATCTTTTCGAACAAACCCTCGGAGCGTTCAATGGCGAGTTCGGCAAATCCGTACTCGCGTTTGGCACTTTTTTCCACCGTTCCCCCCAGGGCATGGATCATGAACTGCATGCCGTAGCAGATTCCCAGGACAGGAATGCCGAGATCAAAAATGCCGGGATCCATTTTGGGGCTGCCTTTTTCATAAATGCTGGCCGGACCGCCGGAAAGAATAATGCCCTCGGGATTTAACGATTTAATGGTTTCCAAATCGGCTTCCGGCGATTCTATCTGGCAATATACCCGGCATTCGCGGACGCGTCTGGCAATCAGTTGGTTGTACTGGGAGCCGAAATCGATAATAACGATCATGCATGCCTCATAGTTGAGTGAAAAGGGAGGGTTATCTCTGTAGCCAAAGAATTTGATTAAATAAAATTAATATGTTAAAGCAAGCCGAAAATGTCAACTGAATTTTAGAGAAGGGCTTTAAGCACGCATGGATCATCTGATTACTCAGATTTACGAAATACAGACCCCGGCCGAGGCCAGGACCATGGTTGATTGCGGCATCGACCATATCGGAAGCGTCGTGTTGTCCGATAATGACTGGAAACAACGGGGGCTGTACGAAGCGGTTCGAACGGTGAAGGCTTCAGGGAGGAAAAGCAGCCTGATTCTGTTGTTTCATGACCCGGAGGCGGTTGTTGCCGCCTTGGCTTATTACCAGCCCGACATTGTTCACTTCTGTGAGGATTTGAGCTTTTGCGGCGGGGGGGATGCCGCGGCCAAAGAGGCGCTTTGGCCGCTGATCGAGTTGCAGACGCAAATCCGGCAACGGTTCCCGGAAATCCGGATCATGCGCTCCATCCCCATTCAGCAGGCAGGTGCGGTCCAAACTCTGCCGGTCTTGGAGCTGGCCCGCTTGTTTGCGCCGAGTAGTGATTATTTTCTGACCGACACCTGGATGGCGGGGGGCGCCACGCAGCCGGTCAGCGGTTATGTAGGTATTACGGGCAAAACCTGCTGCTGGGAAACAGCCGCGGAACTGGTGGCAGTCAGCCCGATTCCGGTAATCCTGGCCGGGGGGCTGTCGCCGGAGAATGTTTTTGAGGCGATCCTGGCGGTACGCCCGGCCGGTGTGGACTCCTGCACCCTCACCAATGCCCTGGATGCATCCGGCCGGCCCCTCCGGTTTAAAAAAGACCCCGGACGGGTCAGGCGGTTTGTCAGCGAGGCGCGCCGGGCCGGCAGGGAAATTTTGCATCCGGCGCCAAATCCGGATTATTGAAGCGCAATGGATTTTGACGAAGATAAAGAGAAAAGGGAAGATAAAGAGAAAAGGAGAGAATGCCAATGTATGAATGCGGTGATCTTCGAAAAGGCCTTAAAATCGAGCTTGAAGGGGAGCCTTACGTGATTACGGATTTCGAATTTGTCAAACCCGGCAAAGGCCAGGCCCTTTATAAGTGCAAATTGAAAAACATGCTCACCGGCTCTCAGTTTGACCGAACCTACCGTTCCGGTGACAAGTTCAAGCCGGCCAATCTGGAAGAGCAGGAAATGGAATTTCTGTATTTTGACGGCGACCAGTACTGCTTTATGAACACCTCCACATATGAACAGGAGTTCCTTACAGAGGAGCAGGTCGGCGAAACAGCCGCGAAGCTGCTTAAAGAAAACACGAAATGCGATGTGCTTCTTTTCGATGGCCGTCCCATCGGGGTATCTCTGCCCAATTTCGTGGAGCTGCGCATAACCAAGGCGGACCCCTGGGTGAAGGGGGATACCGCTTCCGGCAGTTCCAAGCCGGCCACCCTGGAAACCGGCTATGTGGTTCAGGTCCCGCCGTTTATCGAAGAGGGTGAACAGGTGCGCATTGATACCCGGACCGGGCAATACGTGGAACGGGTTAAGCAGTAATCCACAATAGCATTTTTTCCTTGACAAACTGAAAAACGACTTGCTAATGAATGAAGCTTCATTCATTTATGCGGATTCATTTTTGGATAAGTCCGGCTTCACCTTGCATCAGCCGCTTCCGGCAGCCGGACGGCAAGGGGCAGATTATCAGGCGTCAGGAAAATATGCATAAGAATAACGGCAAATACCAGCGGATCATGAACGCCGCGATCAAGGTGTTTGCCGAGCAGGGCTTCTACAAGGCAACTATTTCCCAGGTCGCACGGGAGGCCGGGGTTGCTGACGGTACCATCTATATCTATTTCAAGAACAAGGCCGATATCCTGAATAATTTTTTCAGCAACCGTACGCGCCTGGTTTTTCAGCGGTTCAGGGAAACGGTCGATGAGTCCGGCAATGCCGAGGAAAAGCTGCGGAACCTGATCCGCCGGCATTTGTACGAGTTTCAGCGGGACCGGGATATGGCGGTGGTGTTTCAGCGTGAAGCCCTGCAAGCACGCTATGTAGCCGATGAATACATCAGGGAGATCACCAAGATGTATCTCGATATAGTGGGGGAAATCCTGGAACAGGGGCAGAGCGAGGGCTGCATCCGGAAGGATTTCCAGAACGGCCTTGCCAAGCGGTTCATTCTGGGTGCGGTCAATGAGGTGATCAATACCTGGGTGACTGCCGACGGCAAATATGACCTTGTTTCCATGGCGGACCCGCTTGTGGACCTTTACTTGGCCGGGCTTGAAAGGAAAGTCTGAAGGCTTTTCGCAAAACCTGGAAGCGGGGGGGCAGGGCATCCGGGAGTAATATTCTATTTTGACGATACCATGATAGGGCCATTTATTTTTTTTATTTTTAATTATAATTTCAGGTAAAAGGAGCAGACGGATATGGCACAATCAATTGCAGATCGGCGGGACGTGGATTTTGTCCTGCACGAACAGTTCAAAGTGGGCGACTTCAGCAAACACGAAAGCTTCGCCGAGTTCAACAAGAAGACAGTGGACCTGATTGTCTCTGAAGCCCGCAACCTGGCTGTCAAAGAAATCCTCCCGACAAGGAAGGAAGGGGATGAACAGGGCTGCACATTTGATGCGGGAAAGGTCACCGTTCCGGAATCCTTTCACCGGGCGTTTGATCTGTTCAAGGAAGGCGAGTGGCTCGCCATGAACGAGAGCCCGGAATGGGGCGGCCAGGGGATGCCGCATACCCTGGCCATGGCGGCCTCGGAATATTTCAACGGGGCCAACTATGCTTTCATGATGTATCCCGGCCTGACCCATGGAGCCGGCAATCTGGTGGAAACATTCGGAACGGATGAACAGAAAAGGCTTTTTCTGAAAAACCTGTATTCCGGTCACTGGGGCGGCACCATGCTCCTGACCGAACCCAATGCCGGCTCGGATGTCGGCGCCCTCGAGACCAAGGCGGTGCCCAACGGCGACGGCACCTATTCCATCACCGGCCAGAAAATATTTATCTCCAGCGGTGAGCATGACCTGTGTGAAAATATCGTGCATCCCGTGCTTGCGCGGATTGAAGGGGCTCCTGCCGGCACCAAGGGGGTGTCGCTTTTCCTGGTGCCCAAATACCGCGTCAATGATGACGGCAGCCTGGGTGAGTTCAATGACGTGGTCTGCACCGGCATTGAGGAAAAAATGGGGATCCACGGCAATGCCACCTGCACACTGAACCTTGGCGACAAAGGCCAGTGCATCGGGACCCTGCTGGGTGAGGAGAACAAGGGCATGCGGGCCATGTTCCTGATGATGAACGGCGCGCGCCTGCTTGTCGGCATGCAGGGCTTCTCCTGTGCATCCGCCTCCTATATCAATTCCGTCAATTATGCCAAAGAACGGATCCAGGGCCGGCATATTACGAAGCTGATGGAGAAGGACGCCCCCGGGGTTCCCATTATCCAGCATCCCGATGTCCGCCGGATGCTTCTGACCATGAAGGCTTATGTCGAAGGTATGCGCAGCCTGCTGTATTACGTGGCTTATTGCGAGGACATGACCATCATTTCGGATTCCGATGAGGAAAAAGAAACTTATCAGGGCCTTGTGGATATGCTGATCCCCATTGCCAAGGGCTATGTCACGGACCGCGCCTTTGAACTGTGCAGCCTCGGCCTGCAGGTTTACGGCGGCTACGGCTATATCAAGGAGTATCCGCAGGAGCAGCTCTTGCGGGATTGCAAGATCACCCAGATTTACGAAGGGACCAACGGCATCCAGGCAATGGACCTGCTCGGCCGCAAGCTGGGCATGAAAAAGGGCAAGCTGGTCATGGACATGATGGGCGAGGTCATGAAAACCGTCAACCATGCCAAGGGCATCGAAGGCCTTGAGGACCAGGCGGCCAAGGTGGAAGAGGCCATTAACAAGTTTGGCGAGGTCGCCATGCACCTGGGCAAAGCCGCCATGTCGGAAAAGCTCATGCAGGCCTTTGCTTACGCTTATCCGCTCATGGAGGTTTTCGGGGATGTCGTGATGTCCTGGCTGATGCTGTGGCGGGCAAGCATTGCCAAGGAAGCCCTGCCCAAGGCCAAAAAGAAGGATGTTGCTTTCTATGAAGGACAGGTCAAGAGCTCGGAGTTCTTTGCCTATACCGTATTGCCGAGCACTCTGGGCAAGATGAACGCCATCCTGGCAACAAACGGTGCTGCCATTGAAATTGATGAAGCCTCCTTTATCGGATAACTATATCTACGGGGTTAATGGGTGAAAATTCAGGGGGCTTTTCAACAGGCCCCCTGAATTGTTTGGACCCCGGGCTGCTGCTTTGCCTGAGACGCGAATAGATGGTCTCGGGCGCCGGGCCCGCATCGGGGGAACCTGGAATTTTCTCTTGACTGGGGGGTATTTTTAAATTATGAGTGAATGTTCATTTATAGTATATTAGGATTATTGGATATCGCCTGCAGTGCAGCCGGTGCCGGCTTCTTGCGGGGCATTGAAAGGAGAAGGGATAAACATAATGGAACCATTATTGCAATCACCGGCAACTTTTGACGTGTTTGGCATTCCCACCATCATTTTTTCCGTTTTGATACCGGTGGTGGCTGTGGCTGCCTTTGCCTACATCATTGCCAAACGATTGGCGCCGATTGTCAGGGCCAGGCCGGATTTTCGGTTTGACCGGCCCGTGGAACGGGTGAAAAATATTCTCAAGATCTGGCTGGCGCAATGGCGGCAGCCCCGATACATGATGGCCGGGGTGATCCATATTGTCATTTTCTTCGGCTTCCTGATTCTCTCCATCCGCTCAACCGAACTCGTGATCAAGGGCATCTCGGAGGGTTTTGTCTTTCCGGGTTTGAACACCTTCCTTGGCGATATCTATTATGCTTTAAAGGATTATGCCGCCACTGCTGTTTTTTTTGCTGTCGTTATCGCGGCCGTTCGGCGGGGGATTTTCAGGCCGGAGCGGTATCAGTACACCAAGGCCTACCCGCATGACCATACCTGGGAGGCCATGCTGGTTTTGTTTTTTATTGCCACGCTTATGGTTTCCGAGAGCCTTTACGAGGCCTGCCATGTCGCCGCCCAGGTACAGGCCGGGGTGCAGCCCGATTTTCTGGCGCCGGCCACGCTGGGCTGGTTTTTTAAAAACATCCTGGTGGATGAGTCCCATGCCGTGCTGCAGAACCTTCATATCATCTCTTATTATGTGCACGATGTGATATTCTTCCTGTTTTTGTGTTTCCTCCCCATGGGCAAGCATTTTCATGTGATCACCTCGATTTTCAATGTTTTTTTCATGCGCCTGGAAAAGGGCAATATTCGACCCGTGCGCTACGGGGTCAGCGAGGCGGAGCTGGATGACCTGGAATCCTTTGGTGTAAAGAAGTACGATGATTTCACTTGGAAAGATATACTGGATTTCTATACTTGCGCGGACTGCGGCCGTTGTTCCGATAACTGCCCGGCCAACACCGTGGGCCGCCCCCTTTCGCCCCGCTTTATTTCCCTGAAAGGGCGCGATTACGCCTTTGCACACTATCCGCTGATGGGGGAGTTCGTTGCCGGCGGCGCGTTGATAGGCGATGTCTACAGTGAGGATGAAATCTGGTCCTGCACCACCTGCGGGGCGTGCGAGGAAGAATGTCCCCTTGGAATCGAATACATAAACAAGATCGTGGATCTTCGCCGCGGCATGGTGGACGAGGGGAACGTGCCCCAGTCCCTTCAAAA
>CAZNSO010000041.1:0-17316 GCA_964575805.1 uncultured Desulfobacteraceae bacterium | reverse complement strand
ATGACCAACACTCTCAGAACTTCAGCGGGATCGCATGAACGTCCCTTCAAAAGCCGCTGCAATCTTTGGAAAAACGGGGCAACCCCTACGGAAAGATGGAGAAAAAGCGCGCGGACTGGAGCAAGGAAATGGAGGACTGCGAGGTCAAGATCCTGGAAAAAGGGGAAACCGCGGAAACCCTTTATTTCGTCGACTCCTGCACATCCTATGACGACCGTATGCAATCCGTGGCCCAGGCCAACGCGCGCATCCTGTGCGCGGCCGGTATCGATTTCGGCATTCTGGGCAAGGCGGAAAAGGACTCCGGAAACGAGATCAAACGGTTCGGCGAGGAAATGCTTTTCCATGACATCAAGGCTCATAATACCGAAGCGATTCAAAAAACCGGGGTCAGGCGGATTGTTACCGGCGACCCGCATGCTTATAATGCATTGAAAAAAGAATATGCGGACCTTCCGCCAGTGCAGCACATCAGCGAGGTGGTGCTGGAAGCTGTAAAATCAAGAAAAATCAAACTTTCCGGGGTGACCGACGAGGAAAAGGAAAAGGTGTTCGTCTATCACGATCCCTGCTACCTGGGGCGTCACAATGAAATGTATGAAGCCCCCCGGGCGGCCATCGACTGCATTCCGGGAATCCGGCGGGTGGACATGCTCCGGAGCCGGGATCGCTCCTTCTGCTGCGGCGGCGGGGGGCTGATGCTTTTTTATGAACCCACGGAAGATGAGCGCATGGGGGTCAGGCGCGTGAAGATGGCTCAGAAGGCGGGGGCCCATGTCATTGTCACCGCCTGTCCGTTCTGCCTGACCAATCTTGAGGACGGTATCAAGGTGGCCGGTCTGGAAGGCAAGATGGAGGCAATTGACCTGGGCGAATTGATCGCCAATCATCTGGAGCCCAGGTAGGGTCTGCGTGAAAAATCAAAGGAATGGAAATAATTGGCGACCGGCAAATCCCCAACCGGATCACCGGGCGCCGATACCCGGGGCAGCAAAAAGTTTAGCGAGCGTCTGTTAACTTTTTTAAACAGATAAAGGTGGAGGAAGAAGATGGAAATTTTAGTGTGCGTAAAGCGCGTTCCCGACACTGCTGAGAATGAAATTGAAATCAACAGCGAGGGAAACGACATCGAAAGAGACGATCTTGTGTACTCGGTCAATGAATGGGACAATTATGCGGTTGAAGAAGCCATCCAGATTGTGGACAAGGTCGGCGGTTCCGTTACGGTTGTCACCGTCGGCGATGAAGAGTCCGAGGAAGTGCTTCGCCGGGAAATGGCCATGGGCGCTGAAAACGGACTTCTGTTAACCGATGATGCCTTCGAGGGCTCGGATGGCAAGGGCATTGCCAGCATTCTGGCGGCAGCGGCAAAAAAAGGCAGCTATGACCTGATCCTTACCGGCGCCCAGGCTGATGACGGGGCGGCAGAGGTCGGCGGCATGCTGGCGGCCATGCTGGATTATCCCTATGCCTCACTGGTCAATACCATCGAGGTGCAGGACGGCAAACTGAAGGTGGGACGTGAAGTTGAGGGCGGCAACCAGGATATGTACGAGATCGAGATGCCTTGCGTCCTCTCCATTCAAACGGGTATCAATGAACCCCGTTATGTCGGAATCCGCGGTATCCGGAAAGTGGCCTCTGTTGAAATTCCGGAATATGGCGCTTCCGATCTCGGTGTGGACTCTTCGAGCGTTGGCGCCGATGCGGCCAAGGTGAAGCGGATGGATTATTTCGTGCCTGAAATGGGTGAAGGTGCAGAAATGCTCGAGGGCAGTTCGGACGAGATTATTGAAAAACTCATTGAATACCTGAAAGCCAAAGGAGGGTTGAAATAATGGCTGATATTTTTGCATATATCGAGCACAACCAGGGGGTAGTGGACGATTCCGCACTGGAGCTGCTGACGGTGGCCAAAAAGATTTTCCCGGATGCGGCGGTAACGGCCATTGTCATGGGCTCCGGCGGTGACGTGGACAAGGTCTGCAGCGAGGTGGGCGCCTCTTACAATGCCGTGTGGAAGGTCGATAATCCGGCGTTCTCCTTTCCGGATGCAGAGGCCGCGCGCAAAGCGCTGGTCAACATTCTCCCTTCAGACGGCGTTCTGCTGGTCCCGCACGCCCATTTTGGCATGGACCTGAGCGCGGGATTGTCAGTCAAGCTGGATTCCGCCTATGCCCCGGATATTGTCGATATTGAGGGATTGGAAGGCAATACCCTGAAAGTGATCCGGCAGGAATTTGCCGGGCAGGTGAGTGCGCACGTTCATGTGGACATTTCAACCGGCGCCGTGATCAACGTGCGGCCCGGTGTTTTTCCGGCGGATGAAAGCAAGTCCGGCAATGGTGAAGTCACCGATAAAACAGGTGATATCGGAGATGTTAGCGTAAAGCGCAAATACCTGGAAACGGTTCAGGCCGAAGCGGGTGAAGTGGACATCACCAAATCCGAAGTCCTGGTATCGGTTGGCCGCGGAATTGAAGAAGAAGACAATGTTGAAATGGTGTTTGACCTGGCCGAGGCAATGGGCGCGGACGTTTCCTGCTCCAGGCCGATTGTTGACGCCAAGTGGCTTGAAAAAGCCCGGCAGGTCGGAACCTCGGGCCAGACTGTGAAGCCGAAGGTCTACCTGGCCCTTGGCATCAGTGGTTCTTTTCAGCATATGGGCGGCATCAAGGGCAACCCCTTTATTGTTGCCGTCAACAAAAATCCCAAAGCGCCCATTTTCCAGGTTGCCGACGTCGGCGTGGAAGCCGATATCCTCGAATTTGTGCCGGAATTGACTGAAAAACTCCAGGAACTCGGATAGTTTTCGCCTCTTTGAACTTAAGGGCAATCTATGAACCCCCGTCAGCCGGGAATCCGGCTGATGGGGGTTTTTTTTGAAGCGCTTCGTTTTTTAAGTCCCCTCCTGCCAGGAGTTGAGGTATTCCCTCTGCTCCTTTGTCAGTTGGTCGATCTCAATGCCCATGGCGGTAAGCTGCAGCGCGGCAATCTCATTGTCAATTTCTTCTGGTAACTGGATGACCTGTTTCGGCATTTTGCCCTGGTTTTTTACCCCGTACTCGCAGGCGAGGGCCTGGCCGCAGAAGGATGTGGACATGACTTCGCTCGGGTGTCCCTCGGCGGCCGCCAGGTTGACCAGGCGGCCTTCCCCCAGGACAAAGAGCTTTTTCCCCTCCAGGGTGTACTCCTCCATAAAGGGGCGGACCTGCTTGTGGGCGCTGGCTGCTTCAGTTAATGACCTTAAATCCAGTTCATTGTCAAAATGCCCGGAATTGCAAAGAATCGCTCCATTTTTCATTTTTTTCATGGTATCCAGGGAAATGATATTTTTATTGCCGGTCACCGTGCAGAAAATATCACCGAGTTCGGCGGCTTCAGTCATTTTTACCACCCGGTATCCGTCATAGGCTGCCTGAAGCGCCCGAAAAGGGTCGACTTCGGTGACCAGGATGTTGGCGCCGAGTCCCCTGGCCCGCTGGGCCACCCCCTTGCCGCAGCTTCCGTAGCCGCAGACAACAAAGGTTTTGCCGGCGTAGAGCAGGTTGGTGGCCCGAAGGATGCCGTCCACCGTGGACTGGCCGGTCCCGTAATAGTTGTCCACCAGGTGCTTGGTCTTGTTGTCGTTGACTGCGATCATCGGGTATTTCAGCGCATTGTCGGCTTCCATGGCTTTTAGCCGAATGATGCCGGTGGTGGTCTCCTCACAGCCGCAGATGATATCAGGAATTAACCCGGGGTGGTTTTTGTGGATTTCCGAAACCAGGTCGCAGCCGTCGTCAATGGTAATGTGCGGCTGGAATTCGATTACCTTTGTAATATACCGATAATAGTCCTCCGTGGTTTCCCCCTTGTAAGCCCAAACCCGGACGCCCTCCTCGGCCAGTGCCGCAGCGACATCATCCTGGGTGGACAAGGGGTTGCAGCCGGTGATGGCCACTTCCGCGCCGCCGGTTATCAGGGTGCGGACGAGAACGCCGGTTTCCTTGGTGACATGAAGGGCCAGCCCGATTCGAACACCCTTGAGCGGGGCCTGCTTTTCAAAACGTTTCCGTACTTCCAGCAGCGCTCCCATGTTTAGCTCCGCCAATTCCATGTTGTTTTTTCCCTGGCTGGCGGATGAAAGATTTTTTACCTCAAAACCCTCACCTTTGTCCATGATCCTGCTCCTTTCTTCTTGGGGATTCCTTCATGGTTTACAGCCATATCACTTCTCAGTCGTCCATTTTCGATGGTGCCAAAAACCCAAGGTGGACGCATTGCCACTTATTGCAATTGAGTTTACTGATATTTGCGTTATCATCCGGGCACCACCGGTGTTGGTTTTCAACCTGAGGATTTCGTCGTTTGCAACGGATATTTAAAAAATAACATAGATATCCGGAGATTCAAATCAGCTGCCCTTTCAGGGACTGGACAAGAAAACAGAGGGGGTTTGTTTTCGGCGGCGGGATATGTTATATAATAAGGTTACGTGAATTCTTTTTTAATACCGGAATGGGTGGATCCATTTATACCCGTATAAAAATAAAAAATAGGAAAGACCCGTCATCTGACCACGGCACAGCATTCCGGAATTTTGAAGCAGCTCAGTGCATGGGCGCACTTATTGATAAAGGAAACTTGTTTGCGACATGAATGATACAGTCAACCGGGTTATTTTTGAATTGCCCGCCGTCAGTGAATTATCAGAACATTATACAGTCGTTGATATGCACTTTCACACCCGTTTCTCAGATGGGTTTAACTCCCCCCGGGAAGTGGCGGGAAAGGCCCGAAAAATGGGCATTGGACTTGCCGTGACCGACCACAACACCATTGCCGGGGCCCTTGAAATGGCAAGGTACAAAGATATTCTGAGCATACCCGGCATTGAGGTGACCGCGCGGGAGGGGGCGCACCTGTTGATCTATTTTTACGAGTTCAAAGCGCTTTCTCATTTCTATAAAAAAGAGGTGGCCCCGTTTCTGGGCAAGGACCGGATGTCCTCCATTTCCCTGACAATGGCGCAGATAATGGAACGGGCCCGCAAATATGATGCCTTGGTTATTTTTGCGCATCCCTATTGCGCCATGTATACAGGCATCTGCAATTGCATGTTTTCCAGGGCATCCCAGAAGGAATTGCTTGAAATGGCCGATGGCGTGGAGGTGATTAATTCCGGCAATCTCAAGAAATGGAACCTGCAGTGCACGGTTCTCGGGTTCAACCTGGGCAAAGCCATGACCGGCGGCAGTGACGGGCACAATCTGTTTCAAATGGGCAAGGCCGTGTCTTATGCGGCCGTTGCCCGGGATCGGGTCGCCTTTCTCGATGCCGTCCGCGCGGGGCGAAACCGCGTCATTGGCAAAGAAATTGCTTTTATTCGCAAAGTTGCCTCCAATGGCGCCAAATTCCGCAAGAGTTTGAAAAATTCCCCGGATTTGATGGGAAAGAATGTGCGCTACAGCTATGCACTTTTAAATCGAAAATCCCGTCAGGTGAAAGACAGCATGCAGCGCCGCCTTTATAATCGGAAATTGAGAAAAAACGGCCCGCTTTAGCAAGTGGGTGGGATCTGTTCAGCGGTGCCGCGGCTTCTCAGAGATAGGGAGAGAACAGCCACATAAGGGCGTCGCGGATTTTTATAATCAGGGGCCGTTGAAGAATGGCGGACAAGGTGATCGCATGGGAGTGCTTGATGCGGTGTTCGATATGGTCGGCGATGGTCTGGGCCACATGCTGCTCATAAACCTCAACGCATAATTCGAAATTTAGGCGGAGGCTGCGGGGGTCGAAGTTGGCCGAGCCGATCTGGGCGTACTGCTGGTCCACCACAAAAAGTTTGGTGTGAGCAAAAGGCGGCGGCTGAAAATAAATCTGAACCCCCCAGTAAATCAGGTCCTGAAGCATGTTATTGCTGGCCCATTGAATAAAGGGCAGGTTGTTTTTGGCCGGCAGCACGATTTTGACATCGATTCCGCGAAGCGCCGCACTTTGAAGTGCTGAGATCATTTCGAGCGAGGGCAGGAAATAGGGCGTCATAATCAGCACCTGTTCTCTCGAGGAGGCGATGGCGCCCAGAAGAATGATGTGCAGTTTGTTCATGTCTTCGTTGGGGCCGTCCGTTATGACCCGGCATATGGCAGGTCCGCTGGGTACCGGGACGTTGGGCCGGGGGGCGCTCATCTCTCCGGTACAGAAAGCCCAGTCTTCCATGAAAGCCTGCTCCACCTGCATCACCACCGGCCCCTTGAGCCGGAAGTGCATATCCCTTACCCGGCGACGGTTTTTGACTTCCTGGACCATGTGCCGGTCCCCGATGTTCATCCCCCCCGTAAAGGCCACCTGCCCGTCCGCTATCAAAATTTTTCTGTGGTTTCTCAGGTTGATATGGATGGTGGGGGGCAGGAGCTTGGGCGGAATAAACCGGACCACCCGCACACCCCGGCGTTTGAGAATGGAGCCGGCCCGCGGAAGGTAATAATATTCCCCCACTCCGTCAATGAGCACCCTTACATCCACGCCGCGTTTGGCCGCCCGGCTGAGTGCGTCAATGAATTGCCGTCCGCTCTTGTTGGTTTCAAATATGTAGGTGGTCAGAAAAACATAGTGTTTTGCCTCCTCAATGCATTCAAGCATTTCCGGGTAGGCGGTTTCCCCGCCGGGCAGCAGGTCAATGCGGTTGCCATCAACCAGGGGCAGCCGGGTGACTCTATCCGAGATCCGGGCTATCTGGGCGTAGGAGCGCGGCAGGTCCAGCTGAGAGGCGGCCAGGGCCACCTCGGCCGCCGCCTTCTGGTAGCCATGGTCATCCACTGAAAACGCTGATCGCTTGTCTTCCAGTTTTCTGGCGCGGGTCTCAACGCGGTTGATACCAAAGAGGAAGTATAAAAAGGCCCCCACAAAAGGAAAGACCAGGCAGACGGCGATCCACCCCAGTGCCGAGGAGGGCGTGCGCTTGTGCAGCAGCGCATGCCCGGCCGTGGCAAGTGAGAGCGCTATGTTGAGGGTCAGGATGAACCCGTGGAGGATATCCATGAGATCGTATTATAAGTCATGCGTTGAAATTACGGGATCCCTTAATATGAGGTCGATGGCAGCTATCGCGGTTGCCGCGGCTTCCGGGAAGACATGCCCGATGTTTCGGATGTGGCGGAGATTGTCCGCGGTTCTCAGGATCAGCATGGCCTGGTCGCCTTCAGCCATCCCGGAGATTTCCAGCACGTTTTCCCATGGCACGCCCCTTGCCCACATGTAAAGGGTGAGGGCGGGCAGAAAATACAGGTCAGGTGCGTCAAATCCCTTGCGCAGGAGTTCAATGGAGAAGGGGTGCAGGCCTTTTACCACCTTCTCGAACTGTTTAAGCAGGGGTTTGGGGATATCGCCGGGCGCAATGGATTCATCATCGGTTTGCCGCTCATTGACAAAGGAGGCCATAATGCCGGCCAGGATCGCCGGGTCCAGGTTCGGAAACAGACCCAGCCGAAAACCCTCGGCCACCATCAGGGGGTGATCGATCCTCAGTTGGGAGGCCCATCGGCCGTTTTCCGACAAGCGGTTGTCCGGGGTCACATAGTCCTTTTCCTTAAGAAATTCCAGGTGCCGGACAAATTCCGTCCACAGCTGCTCCGGGTCGCTGCCAAACATTTGCTTGAATTTTTTTTTGGGGCCGGTGGTGCTCAGGAGATAGGCGGCAAAAGACTTGTCCAGCAGCAGCTTGGCTTCTTCCGGCGTGTGGGATAAAAGCAGATTCAGGACCAGGGAGAAGTTGATTTTAATCTGGCTGTAAACATCAGAGGCCGGTGCATGGAACAGTTTGGCCACCAGCCGCGTGTCCATGAATTTGCCCGGAATCAGCACCGCAAAGCCGATGTTGTCCATGCCGCGTCGGCCGGCCCGTCCGGTCATCTGGTGGAATTCCGTTGGGTTAAGGGAAACAAATTCCCGGCCGTTGAAGCGGTCGGAGTTCAGGAAAAGTATGGTCCGGGCCGGAAAGTTGACGCCTGCGGCCACGGTTGATGTGGCAAACACCGCATCCAGCAGTCCCTCGGTCATGAGTGTTTCGACCAGCAGTTTCCATGCGGGCAGTTGCCCGCTGTGATGGGCGGCAACACCCACATGCTTCAGGTATTTCATCTGCTTGTGATCGGCGATGTGGGGGGCCGCGGCCACCAGTTCATCAATCCGGCGGCAGCGCCGGGCTTTGCGGTCGGGGTCGTCATTGACCGCTTTTTTGGCGCACAAGAGCAGGGCATTGTCACAGTCCGCCCGGGATTTTAAAAAGAAAATAGCCGGTAGCAGGCGGTATTTGTTCAATACCTGCAGAATCTCCCCCATTTTGGGCAGCTGATGGAATTGCCGGGACTTGGATGCCTGTTTGTTGTTTAAAAATTTCAACACCTTGTTGTAAACGAGGATCTTGCTTTTCTGTGATTTCTGACCTGACAAGAGCGGAAACAGGGTGCCTGACGGGTGCATGAACAGGGGGTAGAGGGGAACCGGGCGCTTGGTCTCCTGTACCACGTGACAGGTCCGTCCCCGGATGGATTCCAGCCACCCGGCAATCCGGTCGGCATTTCCGATGGTTGCGGACAGCAACAGCAGGGGGATGCGGACCGGCAGATAAATCATGGTTTCTTCCCACACCACCCCCCGGTCTTCATCCCCCAGGTAGTGAGCCTCATCAAGGATGACAAAGTCTGTGTCCAGGTCTTCCCCCCGATGCATGGCATCGTAGAGCTGATTGCGCAGGATTTCGGTGGTGCCGACGGTGATGGGGGCCTCCGTGTTTTCCTTGCGGTCCCCTGTCAGGATGCCGATGTTCTCGTGGCCGAAAAGCTCGGCGAATTCGTGGTATTTGGAATTGGTCAGGGCCTTGAGGGGAGAGGCATACCAGGCCCTTCCCTGCTGCTGCAGAGTCTTTCGGATGGCCTGTTCGGCAATCCAGGTTTTTCCGGAACCGGTCGGGGCCGTTACAAGGCAGTCTCCGTCTTCAATGGCCTTGAGGGCCTCTTCCTGAAAGGGATCCGGCTTGAAAGGCTTTTGTTCAGGTATGCCGATATTGGCAAAAACTTTTTTCAGCCTGGGATCCGCCCCTGGTTTCAGTTTGCCCGGGGCGGATTTTTTGCCTTTATAGGGCTTATACGGAGGGCGTCTTCTGGGTTCAGTCATTTAGTCGTTTCATTATCTCCAGTATTTTTTCTTTGGATTCGGATTGCGCGTCATAAGGGGAAATGCCGTTTAAGTCCGCTTCAATCAGGGCCTCGTCATAGGGCAGAAAGCCCAGAAACTCAAAGCCCGCCAAATGGGTTTGCAAATATTTTTCATCTTTCGGGCTGCGGATTTTGTTGCCCACGATCGAGATGGCATCCAGCCCGATCTCGCCGGCCAGGGATTTAATGTGCGCGGCTGTATCAATGCTTCGGCGCCCGGGCTCCACAACAACGACAAGCTTGTTGACCGCTTGGGCGGTGGCCCGGCCGAGATGCTCAATACCGGCCTCCATGTCCATGATGACGATTTCATCCCGGGCCAGAACAACATGTGTGATAAGCGCTTTGAGAAGCGTGCTCTCCGGGCAGATGCAGCCGGCGCCGCCCTTTTTCACCCCTCCCAGCCGCATGAGCTTGATATTGCCCAATTTGGCGGAAAGGGCCTCCGGAAGGTCGTCAACCTGGGGATTGAGTTTAAAAAATCCCCCAATGGAGCCGGGTTGGGCGCCCGTGCGTTCGTATACCAGATTTTTCATCTCCGAGATCGGCGTGATGCTCTCAGCCCCTTCGATACCCACCGCTGAGGCCAGATTGGCGTCCGGGTCCGCATCAATGGCAAGCACTTTTTTATTGTTGTCATTGAATGCCCGTATCATCATGGCGGCGAACGTGGTTTTGCCGACACCGCCTTTGCCGCTGACTGCGATTTTCATTGTATTGTCCTTTCCCCAACCGGTATCGTTTCAATAAATGCTGTTTTCGGATGGTTTTTTTCAGGCTGCCCTTCTGCAACCGTAATTCAAAAATTAGGATTGATTTTGAAATTTCAAGTATATATCATCATGTGCACTCTGGAGCAAGAAGATAATCAATAATTTGAAATAATTAAATAAAATCGGGAATTCTATGAGCACCCATCAAGCAGCCGAAAATACCGAAAATGTAAACACCAGGCCCGAAATCCTCGCCCCGGCCGGCAGCCGGGCCGCTTTCCTGGCCGCCCTGGCCGCGGAGGCAGACGCCATCTATTGCGGTCTGAAGCAGTTTTCCGCACGCATGGCCGCAGAGAATTTTTCCATACCGGAGTTGACCCGCTTGACATCCCTTGCCCACGAAAAGGATACGGCGGTTTACGTGACCCTTAATTCCCTGATCAAGCCGGACGAGATCGATGAAGCCGGCGGACTGGTGGCGCAGCTCGCCAGGCACGTCCGGCCCGACGGTTTGATTATTCAGGACCTGGCCCTTTTGACCCTGGTTCGGCAGGCAGGGTTCAAGGGCGAGGTCCACCTCTCGACCATCGCCAATGTCAGTTTCCCGGCAGCACTCGATCTGGTCCGGGAAATACCGGAAATCACCCGGGTGGTCGTGCCCCGGGAACTGAGCATTGATGAAATTAAAATGATGGCGGATCGTTGTCCGAAAGAGGTGTCGCTTGAGGTCTTTGTGCATGGGGCTTTGTGCTACGCGGTTTCCGGTCGATGCTACTGGAGCAGCTACCTGGGAGGGAAAAGCGGTCTCAGGGGGCGGTGCGTCCAACCCTGCCGGCGCCTCTATGAGCAGGAGAAAAACCGCCAGCGTTTTTTCTCCTGCCGGGATTTGTGGCTGGATGTCTTGTCCAAGCTGCTTGCGGAAATCCCCGGGGTTTCCGCCTTAAAAATCGAGGGGCGGAAGAAGGGACCGCACTATGTTTATTACACAACCGCCGCTTACCGCCTGATCCGGGACTATCCCGGGGACCGGGACATGAAGAAAACCGCCGGTGAGTACCTCGACTATGCCCTGGGCCGGAAGGGAACCCATTATCATTTTCTGCCGCAGCGGCCCTTTGTGCCGGTGGATGTGACGGATCAGACCGGTTCCGGGATGCTGGTGGGAAAAATCCAGGGGACGAACAAAAAACCGTATCTGTCCCCGCGAATCGATTTGTTCAACCAGGATGTATTGCGCATCGGCTACGAGGACGAGCCCTGGCATCGCCTTTACCGGGCCGGGAAAAATGTTCCGAAAAAGGGCACCCTTTACCTGAATTTCAAGGAAAAAGAGCGCCCCCGAAACGGCACCGCGGTGTTTTTGACCGACCGGCGGGAAGGCGAACTTGACCGGGAGATGGCCGCGCTTGAGGCACGCCTGGAGGAGATGCCGGCGCCGGCGCCCCGGGAGCGACGATTCCGTGCGGATCGGCCCCAGCGGGCCATTAAGCAGTTCCAGGAATTTGAGATGCGGGTTCAGCGCCGCGCGCCCGACAAACTTCCTGAAGGGCAGGAGCATGTGGGGGTATGGCTGGACACCGAGGATGCGGCAATGGATTTCTCGGACAATTTCCGGCTCTGGTACTGGCTGCCGCCGGTGATCTGGCCGGATGAAGAAGCGGGGTTTGCCCGTTTGATTGCGGAAGCCCTCGGGCAGCGCTGCCGTAATTTTGTGTTAAACGCCCCCTGGCAGATCTCCCTGTTTCCGGTTGACGCCCGGCTGCGGCTCTGGGCCGGCCCCTTCTGCAACACCGCCAATGACCTGGCGGTTGAAGTGCTCTCCTTTATGGGTTTTTCCGGGGCCATTGTCAGCCCGGAACTGGGAAAAGCCGATTATCCGCGGCTGCCTTCAAAAAGCCCGATCCCTTTAGGCGTGGTTATCTCC
Source organism: uncultured Desulfobacteraceae bacterium (assembly GCA_964575805.1). Lineage (GTDB taxonomy): Bacteria > Desulfobacterota > Desulfobacteria > Desulfobacterales > Desulfosalsimonadaceae > M55B175. The sequence goes on along the minus strand of CAZNSO010000041.1, from coordinate 5,482 downwards.
GGCAATTGGCCGCTGTGCATCTCCCGAACGGTCTCCGATGCCATTGAGACGGAAAAGCCCTTTGCCAGCCCCAAGGGCGAGCAGGCATGGATTCGGCGATATGGCGGTAATTACTGGATATATCCCAATTGGCCCATTGATTTGAGCGCGGTGCGGGAGCAGCTGATAAAAATCGGGTACCGGGTGTTTGTTCACATGGAAGAGCCCGTACCTGATGCCGTGGGGATAAAACAGCGCCAGGGATTGTGGAACTGGGAGCACGGACTGAAATAGGGGGCATCAACAGGCAGACGCCCGGAGAGCCGCCGGCCTATTGATGCCAGGTGCCATCCTCCAGATCGATCACCAGCTGGTTGTCGGGCGGCGGAAGATCCGTCCACCAGCCTTCCACCAGGTCCCTTTGGAAAAAAAGGACAATCCGCCCCATGATACCGCTTCCCCTGCCGCTTATCATGACCTCCGGTTTCTTCTCGTCCCCGGCCAGGTGGGCCAGGTATGCATCCGCGATTTGCGGGCTGAGCTTCTGCCTGGCTTTTTTGGAAACCTTGTATTCCGCCAGGGTATCATCCGCCAGTTTAATGGTTCCCTGGTAGGCGAACCGCCTGGCGTAATCGGTGAAATCCGCGCCCATACCGGCAATGGATTCGATGAACCGGCTCTCTATCGTGCAGCTCTGGTCTTCGGCGATTGACACGAGGCGGTAGGGACAGGGGTAGGTGACCAGGGACCCGGTCTCGACGTCAAACACAAAACGCTCAGGCGCTGCTGCTTGCTCCTCGTTCCATTTTTTTTTGACTGTTATATCCTGGGCGTGGAAGTGACCGGTAAATACCAGCCGCACCCCGTAGCTGGCCAGAAGTTCGCTCACGGTTTCGCTGTTGTCAACGATATACTCGCTGTAATATTTTTCATTGGCCGGGTAATGTTCCATCAGGCCGTGATGCATGAAAGCCATGACCGCTTTGTTTTCCCGCCTGGCCCGGATCAGCATGTTTTCCAGCCACCGCAGGGTATCCGGGGAAAACCGCCCGTTGACATGCGGATGGCTGTCAAGATCGTTTTCCCGCCACAGGCAGGAATCCAGTCCCAGCAGCCAGAGGCCGGGCACGGGCTCAACCACATAGCTGAGCGAGGCGGGGTCCTCTGCCAGGGCCTGGTCATAGCCGAACGGGGCGTAGATGTCCCTGAATTCGGCTGCCGTAACCGTGGGGATACGCTCTTTGCCTTCGGCGGTGTACCTGTAAGCGTCCCCGCTAAGCACGTCATGGTTGCCCGGGATTACATAAACCGGGGCCTCCGGATGCAGGCGCCGGATTTTCTCAGAAACCCGTTCGTGATTGATGCGCTCGCCGTCTTTGGTCATATCCCCGCAGACCAATACAAAATCGGCCTTTTCCCGGCGTGTTTGCCCGATGGCCGCCTCCAGGATCGCGTCACTTTCGGCCAGCAGTTTCCTGTCGGCGTCAATGTAGGCCTGGAAAGCAGGCCCTTTGGTGCCCAGGCCGGGATGGAAGTAATGGGGGTCGGAGAGCACGATAAAACGGGTTTCCGGATAAGAAGGAATGTTTTTTTGCAGCTGCTGCAGCCGGCCTTTCTCCCGGTACTGAAAGTCCGGAAGCGGCGGGTGGCTGCCGGCGCAGCCGGCAAGTAAAAACAATGAAACGACAATAATCCGGACTGCCGGGTGGTTGACCATGTTTTTCCCCTTTGATTGCGGTTGCCTGTACAGGCTATTGCTGACGGCCTGGCTGCGGAGATTAAAACCCCAGGGCTTCGTTTACCAGCACCACCGTGACCTCCGTCATCATGGGTTTGCGGTGCAGTATGGCGGTGATCCGGCAAATCCGCTGGGCCGAGTTGCAGTCCGTGCATATGCCGGTCTCGGCGCACGGGGTTTCCATGTTCAGGCTGCGGGCGCGCATGGGCGCTGCCACCTCGCGGATGCGGCGCAGGGCGCCGTCGAGATCCAGGGCGATTTTGTTCATTCCGGCGACAATAATCACGCGCGGGCAGCCGAACGTCATGGCATTGGTGCGGTTGCCCACCCCGTCGACATTGACGATTTCACCTGTGGCTGAAATGGCGTTGGCGCTGCAGATGAAGCAGTCGCAGCGCCCCTGTTTCAGGCGAAGCGAAAGGTCGGAATCTTCCGCATCCGGGTCCCAGTGATCGTATACGTTTTTGCCCGCCTGTTTGAAGGCCTCCGGCAGCTCCAGGGTTCGGACGGTGGCCGAGCCCCCGAATCCGAAGCTCTGGTATTTCACCCCCTGCTCAGTGATTAAATCCCTTGCTTCTTCTGCGGTGAGCACAAAATGCGCTTCAAAACCATGTTTTTTGAGATTTTCAATCGTCCGGCGGCCCAGTTTTTCCCAAAGCCAGTTCTGGTATTGTTTGTCTGCCATGGTTTGTCCTTTTCCTGTTCGCCTATCGGTGTTGCCATCCGAAAGCAATCGGCGCTTCTGTCGTCGGGCAGGCGCCCGTCCGGCGGTACCGTTGATTTGCCTCGGGCTTCCGGAGCATCTGCCATCATGCACTGAAAGACCCGCAGGCGTTCCAGTCTGGATTTTTTGCTATTCATATCAAAGGATGGCCCGGTTCTCAATAAATTCGTTCGGCCGGCCCCGAATTGCAGCGAAGCGGCTTCAAGCGCCGGAGCCAAAGATTCAAAAAATGGTTTTATGGCGATGGCTGCAGCCGTCCCCGGAGCATCTTCAGTCGGCGCTGGCAGACCGAGTTCAGCCAGGCCTGGTCGTGGCTGACCAGGATCAGGGCGGTGCCCCATTTCTGCCGGGCAAAAAGAGCCGCTGACCGGATTTTCCCGGAGCTGTTTTCATCCAGGTATGCGGTGGGTTCATCCAGCAGAAGCACCTTCGGCCGCAGGACGAGCCTGGCGGCCAGGGCCACTTGCTGGGCCTCTCCGCCGGAGAGCGCGTACCACATGCGGCCGGAAAATGTCCCGGGGTCCAGCCCGACCATGGTTAATGCCTCATGCGCTTTTTTCTTTTTATCTGAAATGCCGCGGATTTTTAAGCCATAAGCCACATTGCTGAGCACGGAGCGTTTCAGCAGATAAGGGGCCTGGGGCAGTAGGGTCGCCCGTCTGCTGCATCGCAGATCATTCGGGTGGGCCGGCTTGCCCTCAAAAAAAATTTGGCCGCGGGAGGGGGCTTCTATGAATCCCAGTACCCGGAGCAGGGTGCTTTTGCCGCTTCCGTTGGGGCCGTGAATGCCGACAATTTCGCCGGGGTTGAACTGCAGGCGCTTGATTTCAATGACGGTCCGCCGCCCGTAAATGTGCCGGATATTGTCGAGTTCGTACAGGGGAGGCATCAGCTTTGGGACCTTTTTTTGAGTATGTTCAGTGCCAGGTTGATCAGAAAGGCGATCAGCAGCAGCACCATGCCGAGTGCAATGCCGAAACTGAAGCGGCCTTTATTCGTTTCCAGCGCAATGGCCGTGGTAATGGTTCGGGTGTACCACTTGATGTTGCCGCCGACCATCATGGAGATACCCACCTCGGAGATAATGCGGCCGTAGGCGGTAACTCCCGCTGCCAGGAGGCTGAACCTGGATTCCCAGACAGTGGTTAAAAGCATTTGTTTCCGGTTGGCCCCGAGGGTTGCGAGCAGGAAGGGCAGCCGCTGGTCCAGGGTTTCCACGGCGGATGCGGTAAGTGCGATGACAATCGGGAGTCCCAATAGGGTTTGGCCGATGGCAATGGCAGGCAGAGTGAACAGCAGGCCGAATTCCCCCAGCGGTCCCTGCCTGGAAACCATGGTATAAACCAGCAGCCCGATGACCACCGTGGGAAAACACAGCAGCGTGTCCACCACTATCCGTATCGCCCTTTTTCCTGGGAAGCTGTAATGCCCCAGGAGAAACCCGGCGGGGATGCCAAGGGTCAGGCTGGCAAGGATGGAGAGGGTGGATACCCGAAGGGTGACCCAGATGGCGGAATAGGTTTCCGCATCCCCTTTGAGCAGCAGTGCCAGGGCCTGGGCCAGCCCTTGTCCGATATAATCCATGGGTTGTTATTCCGGGCCTATTCCCCGGCGTGAGGTGTGAAAAGCTGTTTGCCGAGAAGCTTATAGCTGCCGATGAATTCCTGGATCTGAGGGGAGGTGATCCAGCTGATGAACTCCCGGGCCAGCCCGGCGGAAACATTTTCACACCGCTGCGGGTTGACGGCGATGACGCTGTAGGGGTTGATCATGGCCGGGTCCCCCTGGACGCTTATTTTCAAAGGTGGATCACCGTCATGGTTGTGCGCATACTTGATATAGGTTCCCCGGTCGGTGAGGGTGTACCCGTCGCGTTCGGCGGCTATCCTCAGGGTGCTGATCATTCCCTGCCCGGTCTCCAGATACCATTTTTCTCTTGCCGGGATCTTTATCCCGGCCATCTTCCAAAGCGAGAGTTCTTTTTTGTTTGTGCCGGAATCATCTCCCCTGCTCACAAACAGGGCGTTTTCGTCAAATATCCGGCGCAGGGCCTGTTTAAGCGGCAGCTCCTTTATGTTGGCAGGGTCCCGGGCCGGCCCGACGAGCACAAAGTCATTATGCATGATCGGCCGGCGCGCCACACCGTGGCCGTTTTTGATAAATTCCTCCTCAGCGGCCGGTGCGTGCACCATCAAAACATCAACATCGCAGTTACGGCCGAGCTCCAGCGCCTTGCCCGTGCCCACGGCGGTCCATTTCAGCTCTATGGCCTTGTCCTGTTTGAATTTTACCGCCAGTTCATCGAGAAGTCCGGTATTGTCCGTGCTGGTGGTGGTGGCCATCATCAGGTGCTGGCCGGCGGCTATGGCCGGAAATATCAGAAAAAAAGCAATCAGCAGGCTTGCAGGCCCTTTTAGAGATGACATCATAATGGCTCCTTGATTCGCATGGGGTTTCGGGGCAGAGAGGTCGGCTTTTTGAGCTGTTATTTATACCAGAGCATTAATTGTTGTCAATAAGGGGGGTGAAATGGTGAAGTCTGGATAAACCGAAAATATAAGCCCCTGGACCCCTGGAAAATTATTGGCCAATCTTGATGGCTTCGTAAAAAGCGGTTTATGCCGCCGGCGCGGTATTTTTGCAGAAAGTAACTTATGTCCATCTTACTCTTAATCTTACTCTTACTCTTAATCTTAATCCAGAACCGTTTGATTTCCTTAACCCAAAACCTAAGCCCTGAAGTTACTTAGAAGTGTTCCCCCCGGGCCACAGCCCGGGACCGAGCTATAACAGTAACTTTTTTGATGTTACTTACTAATATTTGCAAAACCAAGTATACATCAAACCAAGGTGTACACGCAATTTTGAAGGCGGACACGCTGCGCTTGGTCCGCCCTACGAGAGTTACGAGAGCCTTACTCAGCCCTGCGAGCTTGGTCCGTCAAGGACGATTGAAAATATGTCTATAGAATTATGCAAAGATTAGTAGAAGTCCAATATCTGCGTTGCGCTGCATCCCATCGGAATTTCACGTACTCTAT
>CAZNSO010000040.1:25193-27899 GCA_964575805.1 uncultured Desulfobacteraceae bacterium | reverse complement strand
ACCAGTGTGGCGGCAAAGCCGATAGTGCCCGCGGCGCCCAATATGGCATGCGTGTCGTAGGCGGACAGTCCGTCTGATAGATCAATGAACCCCTTGTATCCGGAAAAGCCGGTGGCGCAGGTCGCTGATGCCAGCCAGGTGGCGCCATAGGATGCCGCCCGGTGGAAGTCGTGGGAAGAATGCGATACAGCAGCCAGGGCCGCCAGGAGCACGGTGCCGTAGCCCATGTATGTATGGGCCCGGGCAGTGCTGAAGGAGCTGATATGGGGGGTGGCCGGCGGCGGGAAGGCCGGCTCATCCGGTTTTTTCATTGAAGACGCCTGCAGCACGGGTGTCGGTTCACATAAAAAGGCGCCGTCCGGGAACAGCACCGGGCTGCGCGGCGCCATCCCCACTGCGCCGGCTGAAGCGGTCCCCCCCAGCAGGGAGAGGAGCAATGCCGCGCTGAAAAGAGCGGAAAACAAGGCGGCGAGAGGGTGATCTTGCTTTTTCATGATGCCTCTGGCTGTGGCGCGGAGTTATGGCTTGGCAAAAAGGCCCCGAAACATACAGTCTTTCTTCCCCCCGAAAGTAAAGCCCCAGGCGGGATAAGCCTGAATTTGTCCGATTATATGCATGAATCCATGGGTGTGTCAATCCGGAAAAAAACGAATGGGGGCTTTACATAAAACTTTCCATAACTTTACATTGACATTTACATTTTGCCGGGGTATGCTTTTCCCGTCAGCTTTCAAAATACCGGACAAGCCGATTTCCGCTTTGAATGCAATATTTTGGATGCAATATACGGAGGTGTTTGATGCAAAGTCCGTTAACCCCCAAGCAGCAGCGGCTCCTGGATTATCTCCGGGCAACCGTGACTGCCTCCGGCGCTTCCCCCTCCCTTCGCCAGGCGGCGCGGGATATGGGGGTGAGTCACACGGCCGTGGCCCAGACCTTGAAACGCCTGGCGGAAAAGGGATTGGTCCGCCGGGAAGGCCGGTATGGGCGGGCTGTTCATCTCGTTAATAAAGCCGGCGGGACCGCGGGACATCAGCGGTGGCAGGAAGTGCCGGTGATCGGGCGAATCACGGCGGGCCTGCCCATGTATGCCCAGCAGGAGTGGGAGGAGAGTGTCGTTGTTGACGGGGCTTTGTATAAAGGCGACAATCTTTTTGCCCTGCGTGTCAAGGGGGATTCCATGCGTGACGCCGGGATCCTGCACGGGGATCTCGCGATCTGCAAGCCGCGTCAATACGCCAGTGACGGAGAAATCGTGGTGGTGCTGATCGGCGGTGAGGAGGCCACCGTCAAACGCTTTTTTTTACGTTCCGACCACATTGTCCTCAAGCCGGAGAATCCTGACTATGAAATCATGCGCCATGGATTTGATGACGTCCTGGTGCAGGGAAAAGTAATCGGGATCCAGCGCGGGCCGGATGTCATGCAGCGGCTATAGCGAGGCATCATGGCATTTTCAATCCTGCGGCCGAATCGGCCCCGAAGTATCGTTCACCTCAATGTGGCCGACTTTGCGGTGGCGGTCGAGCGGCTCAACGCCCCCTGCCTGGCAGGGCGACCGCTTGTCATTGCCCCGGAAGGAGCCAGCCGGGCCATGGTCTACGATATGAGCGAAGAGGCTTACCAATCGGGAGTTCGAAAAGGCATGCCCCTGTCGCGGGCACGCCGCTTCTGCCGGGACGCCCTCATTCTCCCGCCCCGTACCGAGCGCTACGAGAGGGCCATGCAGCGGCTTTTCCGGGAGGTGCTCCCTTACTCCCCCCTCATTGAAGCGGGTGAAAACGATGGTCACCTGTTTATCGATGTCACCGGCACCAGCCGGTTGCTCGGTCCCCCAAAGGACGTGGCCCGGCGCATGTACCGGCAGATCCGCTCCCGTCTCGGCCTGGCGCCGGTGTGGGGCGTGGCGCCCAACAAGCTGGTTTCCAAGGTGGCGACCCGGCTGGCTAAACCGCAGGGCGCCTATGTGGTTGAGGCGGGCGAGGAGGCGGGGGTGCTTTCCCCCCTGCCCCTGGGTCTGGTGCCCGGTATTGAGACCCGCGATCGGCTCTGCCTGGAGGAACTCAATTTTTTCCGGGTCAGGCAGGTGGCGGCGCTGACGCGGGAACAGCTGGCCGTTCCCTGCGGCAGCCGGGCCGGTTTTATCCATGAGGTGGTGCGGGGGATTGATCCCTCGCCGGTCCTGCCCGCCGGCCGGAAACCGCCCAAAATCACCGTTGCTTACGAATTCGGCAACGATACCAACGATGTGGCTGTGGTGGAAAGCGTTGTTTACGGGCTGGTCGAGAAAATCGGCGGGCAATTGCGCAGGCGCCGGAAGGCGGCGCGCAGCCTGGCGATTGCCATCGACTATGCCGACGGGCTGCGTTGTTTTCGCCGGCTGGCGCTCCGGCCGCCCTCGGCCAACGACATCACCCTTTTCGAGGTGTCCCGCTCCCTTCTGGACAAGGCCTGGACCCGTCGGGTGCGGCTGCGTCATGTGCGCCTGACCTGTGTCCAACCGGTGCATCCGGAGGCCCAGATGGAGCTTTTTCCCGAGAACCCGGCGGACATGGAAAAACGGGATGCCGTTATCGGCGCCATTGATCATATCCGGCATCGCTTCGGCAGGGATGCCATTCACATGGGCCGTGCCATGCGTTATACCGCCCTGTAGCCGATCCTGCCCGCTGCGGTTTTTGACTTTTTTTGAGCCTGGAACCGTCA
>CAZNSO010000040.1:22344-25093 GCA_964575805.1 uncultured Desulfobacteraceae bacterium | reverse complement strand
CTTTTTTTGAGCCTGGAACCGTCAACTTGGAACCGTCAACCTGGAACTTTCAACCCTAAATGATTCCTCTCACGGTCCGTTCCGGCTATTCTTTTCTGTGGGGCACTTCCGGCGTTGCCGCCCTTTGCCGGCATGCCAGCGCACTCGGCTACCGGAGCCTGGCCTTGACTGACACGGACAACCTCTGCGGACTCCGGCCTTTTCTGGCTGCGTGCGCGCGCGAGGGTATCCGGCCTGTGATCGGCGCTGAACTGACGGATCGCCGCACGGCCGCCCGTGCGATCTGCCTGGTCAAAAACGGGGAGGGATACGCCCGTCTCTGCCGTCTGATTACCGAGCGCCATGCCTGCGACGCGTTTGATTTAACATCCGCCCTTGCCCGTCTGTCCGAAGGGCTCGTGGTGCTGTCCAGTCACCCGGAACTGCTTTGCGCCGGCCACGAAGCCGGCATGGACATTGCCGCGGCCATGCCGCGCCGGCCGGTGCCGGCCGCATACCCGCTGCGGCGCACCGCCGGGCGGCTGGGGCTGCCATTGGTGGCCACGCCCGACAGTTTTTTTAACCTGCCCGAAGATTTTGCCATTCACCGGGTGCTGCGGGCCATCGCCGCAAAAACCGCGCTCTCCCGTTTGAAAAAGGGGGATACCGCACCGGCAGATGCCTATCTCGCCTCCCCGGCGGTGTATCGCCGCCGGTTTGCCGCATGCCCGGAAGCCATCGAAAATGCTTTCGCCATAGCCGAACGCCTTTGCTTTACCGGACCGGACTTCGGGCTGGTCATGCCCCCGTATGAAGCGGAGACGCCGGAGGAGGCGGCCGTGCATTTACGCCAGGCCGCCCGGGAAGGGGCGCGCCGACGCTATGGGGAAATATCCGGGGCCGTGCAGAAACGTCTGGCGCATGAACTCCGGATCATTGCCGAAATGGGATTTTCCGGCTACTTTCTGATTGTCGCCGATATTGTCCGGCAAAGCCCGCGCACCTGCGGCCGCGGATCGGGAGCCGCTTCCCTGGTAGCTTATTGCCTGGGCATCACCAATGTCTGCCCCCTCAGGCACAATCTTTATTTCGAACGCTTTTTAAACCCGGGCCGCAAGGACCCGCCGGATATTGATGTGGATTTTGCCTGGGATGAGCGTGACGCGGTGATCGCCGGCGTCCTGGAGAAATATGCGGGCCGTGCCGCCATGGTGGCCAATCATGTTTGTTTCCAGCCCCGCATGGCGGTGAGGGAAACCGCGCGGGTCTTTGGATTGACCGAGGGGGAGATCCGGCGGGCCGCCAGGCGGGTTCCCGAATTCCGGGAAGAAGCGGAGGCATCCACGGCTTCCTTTGCCCGGCCTTCCGCAGGCATCCCTGCCATGCCCCGGCCGGGCGGGGGCGATTTGGCCGAACCCTGGCCGGAAATACTGTCCATCGCCCGGCGGATCACCGGGCTGCCGCGGTATTTGTCCGTGCACCCCGGGGGTGTGGTCATCACCCCGGAGCGTATCGATACTTATGTGCCGGTGGAAACCGCTCCCAAAGGCGTGCCCATTGTTCAATGGGAAAAGGACGCGGTGGAGGCGGCAGGCCTGGTAAAAATTGATCTGCTGGGCAACCGGAGCCTGGGGGTGATACGGGATGCTGTTGCCGATGTGCGGGAGAACGGCGCTGTATTCGATGAGCACGGCTGGAGACCGGAAGCGGATCCTGCCACCCGGCAGGTGCTTGCAGAAGGACGGACCATGGGCTGCTTCTACATCGAAAGCCCGGCCATGCGCCTTTTGCAGCAAAAGGCCGGCGTCGGCGATTTCGAGCACCTGGTGATCCATTCTTCCATCATCCGGCCGGCCGCCAACGAGGTGATCCAGGAATATATCCGGCGGCTCCATGGGGGTGCATGGGCGCCGATTCATCCCCTGATGGCGGATGTTCTGGCGGAAACCTACGGCCTGATGGTCTACCAGGAGGATGTCTCCCGGGTGGCCGTGCAGGTGGCCGGATTTTCCCACGCGGAAGCCGACGGCCTGCGCAAGGTGATGGCCAAAAAGGACCGGGTGCGTCAGTTGGCGGATTATTTCGGGCGATTTGCAGCCGGCGCCCGTTCCAGGGGGGTCCGGGATGCGGACAGGGACCGGATCTGGCGCATGATCATGAGCTTTAACGGCTATTCCTTCTGCAAGCCCCACAGTGCCTCCTATGCCCGGGTATCGTTTCAGGCGGCCTATTTGAAAACCCATTACCCGGCGGAATTCATGGCCGCGGTGATCAGCAACCAGGGCGGGTTTTATTCCACTTTCGCCTATGTATCCGAGGCCCGGCGCTTGGGCCTGACCATTCTGCCGCCGGATGTTTTTGAAAGCCGCATCCGCTGGACAGGTCGGGGACGGAACCTGCGGGTGGGGCTTTTGTCGATAAAAGACGTGTCTGCGGCCACGCGGGAACGGATTGTCGCGGAAAGAGAAAAACGGGGCTTTGCCAACGCGGTGGATTTTTTCGAGCGCGTGCGGCCGGATGAAACGCAAGCCCGAGCCCTGATTCACAGCGGCGCCCTGGACCGCTTTCATGACAGCAATCATCGATCCGCGATTCTCTGGCAATTCCGCAACTGGCAAAAGCGCGGCAGCAGCAAGCAGAGCGGTCTTCCCCTGTTTTCCGCCCCGGATTTGCCGGAAATGCCGGAGATGCCGGAGATGCCGGAAATGCCGGATCTGCCCGAGGATGACCCCAGACAGAGGCTGCGGCGGGAGTTTGCCGTACTGGGTTT
>CAZNSO010000040.1:0-22244 GCA_964575805.1 uncultured Desulfobacteraceae bacterium | reverse complement strand
TGCCCGAGGATGACCCCAGACAGAGGCTGCGGCGGGAGTTTGCCGTACTGGGTTTTCTCTGCGACCGCCATCCCATGACCCTTTTTGCCGATCAGCTCAGGCAGCGCCATACGGTCCGGGCCGCGGACATTCCCAAAAATGCCGGCCGGAAAGTGCAATTCGCCGGCTGGCTGATCACCGGCAAGACCGTATTGACCGCGAAAGGCGATCCCATGCAGTTTATCACTTTCGAAGACGAAACCGGCGTGGTGGAAGCCACATTTTTCTCCGCTGCCTTCCACCGTTTCTGTCATATGCTGGAATACGGCCGTCCGTTCCTGCTATCCGGCAGGGTTGCCGTGAACTGGGGAGTTGCCACGCTGACAGTGGATTCGGTATCCGATGCGAGGCTTTTCTGAAAAACCCGTTTTGCTGCCTTCGAGAGACGGCAGACCGGGGCGGAGAGGGGGCGGCAGGAAGAAGCACCAGTGAGGGGTGGCAGCGTTTTTGCTTTGCAAAAAAAACGGCAAATGTTTACAATGGCATCAAAACGCGAACGAAAGCCGGGGTGGAAACATCAACCCCTGGCCATGGAAACAGGTATGGCAGGCTGGTTTGTTAAACGGAATCAGAAGTAAGCAGGTCAAGGAGGTAGTCAATGAAACAAAAAATGGTATCCGGTTTTTTTCTTGGATTGTTCGTGTTGGTCCTCGCGGCTCCCCAGGCGCTGGCAGGGAGCGTGGGGCTGCAGGCATCCGCCCACATGGCGGCGGTGGGCATTGATCAGGGGTTGATCGGCCTTAAGATTGATCAGGGGCCATTTGCCATCACTCCCAGGTTCGGCTTCGGAATAGATGACAGAGACCGCGGCGACACCGTGGTTGCCATGACAATGGGCGGGGGCTTTGATTATTACCTGTCGGAAGCCAATGTGAGGCCCTATGTGGGTGGCGATTGTTATATGCATGTGGTCGACACGGATGACACCGACGTGTCGGTGAGCCTGAATCCGCATTTGGGCGCAGAATACCGGTTCAATGAGGAAATGAGCATCGGGGGAAATGTCGGCCTGCAATTCGGCCTGGGCGATATAGGGGATTCGGAATTCCGGGTCGGAACAACAGCCATGATTCACCTGACCCATTATTTCTGATAGCCGCTCAAAGGAAACCTGTGTTCCTGGAAAGAAGCGAAGGAAGACGGGCCCGGAGAAAAAAAGGAGGTTTTCCAGGATGACAATCGATACCACGGGTGCGCAGAAAGTCCACACCCGCCGACTTGAAATCAACACCTTCAAAGGTGAAGCGGATGCGGCGATTGTGGAAGGCACTTTGAAAGATGCCTGTTTTGTCACCCGCTACCTGGTAAACGGGGAAGAACGGCCGCCGGGCACCGTGCATCACATGGCCGTACGCATGAAAGTCCGCGGCCCGTCGCTCATCATAGATGAAATCGAGGCGGAGATGATCCGGGTGCCGCGGGAAGAGTGCCGGCAGACAGTCGATACACTGGCCCCTCTGGCGGGGGTGCGCATCACTTCCGGTTTTACGAGGAAAGTAAAAGAAATGCTGGGGGGGCCGAAAAGCTGCGCGCACCTGGTATCGCTGGTGCTGGCCATGGCTCCGGCGGCCGTCCAGGGCAGTTGGGCGGCCGTTTCCCAGGAACCGCTGGACCCGTCCCTGTATGCCGATCGTGCCATGGCGTTTCTGACAGACACCTGTTGGGTCTGGCGAAAGGGCGGCCCCCTGGAGCAGAGCCACCGCCGGCAGCTGAGTGAATTCCTGGGCAGCCGGTAAGCAACGCCGATGGGGGCCGGCGGACCCTGGGCTGCGTTTGGGAGAAGCCGCCTTTATTTGACCGGCCAAGCAGATATCTGGTTGACGGCAGCGGTTTTACAGGTATAATCTGTTTTAGATCCATTAGCCGGCCGGTTCTCGCCGCGAGAAGCGGCCGAAATCTTAACAGCTTCAATTTGGAGGTGGTTATGAAAAAAGTGGCGATTACAATTTTGATCTGTTTTTCGGTGCTCTGCTTTGCCTCGGCCAGCATGGCCCAAGGGGGCAACACGGTACGGGAGGATTGCGGATGCGGCCTTGGCGGCATGGCCATCGGTGAAAAGACCGGTCTGATCTGGAAGCTGGTGGGCACTTTCCTCAACGGCATCTGCGCCAACCAGACCTTTGCCATGTCCTCCGGAACCCTCGATTGCGGCGAGGTGCAATCCCTGGCCATGAATGAGCAGCTCAACACCTATGTCGCCGACAACATGGATGCCCTGGCCGTGGATATCGCACAGGGCGAAGGCGAATCCCTGGACGCGCTGGCGGAGATTATCAATCTGCCGGAAACGCAGCGCATGGATTTTAATGCGCAGCTGCAACAGAATTTTGAGCAGATCTACAGCACTTCCCATGTGACTCACGAAACCGTTGTCAGTGAAATTTCCGAGATTGCCCAAACCATCTAAAGGCCGATTTTATCCCTCTGGCATGAAAAAACGATACGGCACCGCAAAAGCGGTTGCCGTATCGTTTTTTATGCTGGTTTTTATTTTTGTCGGCGTTTTCCTGACACGCCCTGCCGGTGTTTTTGCGGACAATGGCTGCGATGTCGATCGGCTGCTTGAGCTCGCCCATGAGCGGAATCTCCATGAAGACCGATACTGGCATATTCTCATGCATTATGAGAAAAAATGGTTCGGGGTGGAAAGCCAGGTGGATGACCCCGACTTTTTTCTGGCAGCTGAGGGCAAGAGCGATCCCGCCGCCGAGCTTGCGGCCACCATTGCCTATCTTTTCGGCACCGACACGGATCAAGAGGCGCTCTGCCGGTTCTACGCCCGCTATGGCTGGCTTGAAAAAGAGCTGGAAGGGGCCCTGCCGACCTGTTTCAAGGACCGCTCCTGCCCGGAAATCGACCGTATCGATCCCCAGTCCGCCAGCCTGGTCTTTCCCACCTATTACCTGAACAATCCAGCCTCCATGTTCGGCCACACGCTGATTACCATCGATACGGCCTATAGCAGCAAGCGGCTGGCCAATGCCGTGAATTATGCGGCCCTGGCAGATCCGGCTGACGGTGTGGCACTGGCCATCTCCGGTCTTACCGGCCTGTACAGGGGCTATTACTCCGTGATGCCCTATTACAAAAAAATTCAGGAATACAGTGACATCAACCAGCGCGATATGTGGGAGTACCGCCTGAATTTAACGCCTGCGGAACTGCGGCGCATGGTGCGCCATATCCGGGAGATGGACCAGATCTATTCGGATTATTATTTCTTCGATGAAAACTGCTCCTTTAATTTGCTTTACCTGCTGGAGGCGGCCCGCCCATCGGCGCATCTGACCGGCCGTTTCCACATTGCCGCGATTCCCGTGGATACCATCAAGGCGGTGAAGGAAGAGGGCTTTATCGCGGGCGTGGATTTCAGGCCCGCCAAAACCACCCGCATCAATTATCTGACCGCCCGGCTGACCGATGCGCAGATCGAAACCGTGCTTGCCTTGATTGAGGGCACGGTGTCGCCCGAGGAACTGCTTGAGCGGCCGGATGCGCGCCGTGAGAAAATCCTGATGCTTGACCTGGCGGTGGAAGTGATTCAGTACCGCTACGCCTCCCGGGAGCTTGAGAAGAGCGCCTACCGGAAACAGCTTCTGGCTGCACTCGGCGCCCGAAGTCAACTGGGCCGCCTGGATACGGACTGGCAGGAGAATGTGCCCGTGCCGCCCCGCCCGGAACTGGGGCATGACTCCAAGCGGGCAAGCGCCGGTTTCGGGGTGCAAAGCGGGGATGCCTTTGTTGAGGCACGATTCCGGCCCGCGCTGACCGACCTGACCGATATGGATTACATCCCTCACCAGGGCGCCCAGATCGAATTCGGGGATCTTCGGACCCGGTATTATCCGGAATCCCGGCGGCTGGCGCTTCAGCAGTTCGATATCATCGATATTGTGTCCATTGCCCCGGTGGGTCCTTTTTCCAAGCCGCTTTCCTGGAAATTCAATACGGGATGGCACCGAAAACCACTTGAAAATGACGCCGATGCCTCGTATTTTCGTATAAACGGCGGTGCCGGCCTTGCCGGGCGCCTTCCGCTGTTCGGCCTGGCTTATTTCATGGCCGAGGCCGAGTTTGACATCAGCGGCGATATGCCGGCAGACTATGCCCTTGGGGGCGGGGCTGCAGTCGGGACGGTTTTGTCGGCCGGCCGGATCTGCAAAATTCATCTTTACGGCCGGGGCCTTCGCTTTTTCGCGGGCGGCCGGCACAGTGATTTTTCCGCGGGTGCCATCAGCAATTTCAGGATCAGCCGCAATCATCATCTCTCGCTTGAAGGCCGCTGGGAAGACGCGGGAGACGCGCGTTACGAGACTGTTGCCCTGTGGCACTGGTTTTTCTGATCGGAACCGATCCTTTCAACCTTACATAACTTTTTAAAGGAGACACCCATTGAGATTGCATTTTCGGGCATGGATAACGGTGGTCGCCGTATTGTTGACGCTGGTGGCAGGATGTGTATCTCCCCAGGTCAAGCTTTTCACCGAGGCCAGTGATCCCCTGCAGGAGCACACGCTCTCCGGCACGGGCGAAGGGAAAGTACTTGTGGTCCCGGTTCGGGGCATCATTTCCGATAATCCCCGGGATGAGATGTTTAGAACAAAGCCGAGCGCCGTGCAGGAGATTGTCTCCCAGCTGGAATTGGCTCGGCGGGACCCGCAGATCCGGGCCGTGTTGTTCAAGGTGGACTCTCCCGGCGGATCGGTAACCGCCAGTGACATCATCTACAATGAGATTCTGTCCTTCAAGGAAGACACCGGCAAGGCGGTGGTGGTTTCCATGATGAATATCGCGGCTTCCGGGGCCTATTATATCTCATTGCCCGCCGACCACATCATGGCGCATCCCACCACGGTGACCGGTTCGATCGGCGTCATTTTCATGCGGCCCAATGTCAAGGAGTTGATGGAGAAAATAGGGGTTTCCGTGGCGGTCAATACTTCAGGGAAGAACAAGGACATGGGCTCGCCTTTCAGGAAAAGCTCGGAGAAGGAGGAAGCCTTGTTCGAAAAACTTATCGACTCTCTGGGCGGACAATTCCTTCAGAAGGTCGAAAAACACCGGGTCATTTCCGCGGCTGAGCTGGACAACATTGCCTCCGCCCGGATATTTCTGGCGGATGAGGCCCTTGAAAACGACCTGATTGATTCGATTGGATACCTTCCGGATGCCGTTGACAAAGCCCAAGACCTGGCCGGGTTGCCTGAAAAGAGCCGGGTGGTGGTTTACCGCCGGACTAAATTTCCGAATGACAATATCTACAACCCCATTCAGATGCAGTCCGGCAGGGCCTCGCTGATTGATCTCGGCATACCGGCGGATCTCACGCGCCATTTGACGGGATTCTATTATTTATGGACCCCGGCTTTAGGGAACAACTGAAAAGGAAAGGGGAGGGATTCGTAAAAAACCATTGCGAGCGGTTTCAGGAACTCATTGTTTATGGGTTCCCATAGACTTTTTCCGGCTTGACACATTTGTCGAACTCTGCCATAGGTTCAATTTAAAGTCCTATTAACCTTTGCGTAATTCTATAGACATAGTTTCAACCTCAATTAAGCTCTCTGCGTGGCTGATGCTTACCTGCTTTTGCAAATTTTAGTCAATGCCAAAGTTGGGGCCCGAAGTGCCGTCTTGAACGAACTACCGACAAAAGACTTCCTTATCTAGGAAAAACAAGTTGTGATTCAATACGACCGTGATTAAAACCGCGCCCGATCCAAAGGAAACCGCCAGTCAGGCACTTCGCAAAAAACGGCTCGGAATGGCTGCTTTTTCTTACGTGGTGCCGTTTGCCCTGCTGGCGCTTTTCTGGGCCCATGCAATGATCCCACTGAAAGTGGTCTTAATTTTTGCCGCTTATGCCGTCGGGGTCAACCTGACCTTCCTGGCTGCGATCCATACCCGGATCAATTTGAAATTCAGGGAGCCAAGCCTTACCGCTCCCCAGATGATCGCAAGTTTTGTCCCGTCCCTTTGGGTGATGCAATATCTGGAATATGGTCAGGGACGGGGGATTTTACTGGTGCTGGTCGCTGTCCCATTGATGTACGGCATCCTCGGGCTGAATACCCGGCAATTCATTGCTGTGGGCACCTTTTTCCTGGCGTCCTATTTTCTATGTGTCCTTATGCTTTGGCGGCAAAAGCCGGAAGTTCTCGAATGGCCCCTGGAGTTTGCCCAGGCAGTGTCTTTTTTCCTGGTGGTCCTGGCCTCGTCTGTAATGGGTGGTTTTATCCATAACCTGCGGGTTAAACTCCGGGAGCGCAACCGGCAACTGCGGATCGCCATGGCCAAAATTGAGGCTTTGGCTAACGCTGATCCGCTGACCGGTGTTTTCAACCGCCGCCGCCTTTTTGAGGCGCTTGCCAAGGAATCCAAGCGATACAAGCGCAGTCCGGGGACTTTTTGCGTGTGCCTGATGGATATTGATCATTTCAAGCAGGTCAACGATGGGTATGGGCACCATGCCGGCGACGAGATTTTGCGGGATATTGCCTGCCATATTGCCGGTCAGTCAAGGGACATGGACAGTTTCGGTCGTTACGGCGGGGAGGAGTTCACCCTGGTGCTTCCGCAGACGGCGCTTGAAGGGGCTGCCATAAAAGCCGAAAAGCTTCGCCGCGAGGCTGCATCCCTGCGTTTCCCGTCAATTTCACCGGATCTGCAGGTCACGGTTTCCATCGGTGTTGCCGAGTACCGAAGCCATGAAAACATTGATGCCACGCTTGCCAGGGCTGACAAGTGCCTTTATCTCGCCAAGGAGAGGGGGCGCAACCAGGTGGTGACAGAGGCGCAATTGGAATAGTTTCAGGCAGGGGCAGAACAGCCTGCCGCCGGCGGGACCGGGCGGTAAAATGTTTATTTTTCTTAAAACTTTTATTATAAATACTAGAGAAAAAAGATAACCCCAGGCGGATGGACCCAAAAAATTCAGGAATCCCTGCCGGTCTCACGCAGGGAGAAAAAGTCCCTTCAAGCAAGAGGGAGGGGGGAGGCATATCATCTACGGAGAAGCTGTAACCCGGAACAATCCGAACACGAAGGAAAAGGAAAAGCAGGCGCTGCGGAAACGCCGCGTGGCTATGGCTTTTGTGAGCTACCTGGTTCCCTTTGCCCTGATTGTGCTCTTGTGGGCGCACAACATGATCCCATTGGCGGTGGTGTTTCATTTCGGAATTTATGCGGTCGGGATCAACACTCTCTTCCTGCTTGTCATCCATTTCAGGCTCAACCTGAAATTCCAGGAGCCGAGTCTGACGGCCCAACAAATGGCCGCATCCATACTGCCGGCCTTGTGGGTGTTATATTTTCTGGATGAAGGGCAGGCGCGGGCCTCAGTGATGCTGGTTGTGGTTGTGCCCCTGCTTTTCGGGATCCTGGCGCTCAATATTCGCCGGTTCATCAAGGTCGGGGTCTGGTTTTTTTTCACTTATTGCGTAACCATGGCCATGCTCTGGCGGAACAAACCGGATGCCCTGGTGATGCCCCTGGAATTTGTCCAGACAATGGCTTTTATTCTGGTGCTCGTATCCTCATCGATAATCGGGGGATTCATTCATGGTCTGCGGGGCAAATTAAGGCAAAGAAATCTGGAATTGCAGGAAGCCATGGCCAAGATCGAAGAGATGGCCAACCTTGATTCCCTCACCGGTATCTGGAACCGCCGCCGCCTTTTTCACATTCTCTCCCAGGAAGCCAATCGTTTCAGCCGCGCCCACGCCCCTTTCAGCGTATGCCTGATGGATATCGACCATTTCAAACAGGTCAATGATGCGCATGGACACCAGGCAGGAGATGAAATCCTGCGTCTGATCGCCCGGGAAATATCCGGGAATTTAAGATGCATCGATTGCTTCGGTCGATACGGGGGGGAGGAATTTCTCATGGTGCTGCCCCAGACAACCCTTGAAGGCGCCACGGTGAAGGCCGAACGGGTCCGGCAGCAGGTGGAATCCCTCCGCTTCCCGGATATCTCGGAAAATTTTCGGGTAACCATATCCATTGGCGTTGCCGAGTACAGGGTGGAAGAAGACATTGATGACACGCTGGCCAGGGCGGATAAATGCCTTTATGCAGCCAAGGACCTCGGGCGCAACCGGATTCTTACAGAGAAAGAGTTGGTTTCCGAGGAGAATGTGAAAGAAGCGGGAAACGGAAAAAACGGGCTTTCCTGACCTTGAAACCGATATTTAAAGATGTTTGTAGCCATTGCTACCGGAAAAGGCCCGGGCCATGCTTTCGGGTAACGCTTTCGCAGATCGGGGCGACCGGCCTGATTTGGTTAAACCATAATATTTCAAATCATCGCTAATTCCCTATATAAAGCTTTATGGTGTAATTGTAGACTGTTTTGAGTTTGCAAAAATAAAATTATTGGTAAAACCAATTAATTTTTTTTAATTTGGCATTTGATATTTTTTTTCAGGCAGGGTATACTAAAAAGTAAACGAAAATCGGGTTGTGCCAGGATCAAACCAACCGACAGCAAACCCGGCGATAATTTTATCTGCCCGTTTTTCTTTCCGGATGCGGGTGGGCCAATTGGAGGAAAAAATCAGGGGATCTATGGAAACTCACTATTTTAAACCGATTAAACGAAGAAAAGTTTCCGACGAGATATTTGAGCAGCTGCGGGATTTGATTTTTCGCGGCAGGCTCAAGCCCGGGGAGAAAATCCCTCCGGAAAGGGAATTGGCAACCGCCTTCGGGGCAAGCCGGCCATCAGTCAAGGCGGCCATCAACAAGCTGGTCAATCTTGGCCTTGTTGTTCAGAGACAGGGGCAGGGCACGTTCGTAAGCTCCCTGGAGTCGCGCTACCGGGAAAACCCTTTGCGGGAAGTTTTAAAAGGGGAGGAGATCACGATAACCGATCTACTGGAGGTGAGGCTGGGACTGGAAGTGCAGGCGGTCGGTCTGGCTGCCAGCCGGGCCACCAGCGAAGATATCCAGACCCTGGAAATGTGTCTGAAGGACATGCTCTCCAAGGTGGAAAAGGGACAGATGGGCTCCGAGGAAGATGTGGCCTTTCACATGGGCATCGCCTTTGCCACCAGGAATTCCGCCCAGGTTTATTTGATGAAAAATTTCTATGAACTGCTTTTTCATGGTATCAGCGAAAGCCGGATCTACCTTTACGAGGCGGGCAACCTGGCCATCATGAACCAGCAGCACGCCGAAATATTGGAGGCGATCCGCAACCGGCAGCCGGATGAGGCCAAGGCCTGCATGGAAAGTCATATCCGCTTTGTCATGGATGCCTGCCAATATTCCATGGAGGCCCATACTCAGGACGGCTGAACCGGGGAGCGATCTTTTGCTTGCAGCCCCGCCGCTCTCTCTGGTTCAGCCGGTCAGTTTTCCCACCACATACGGCCCCTCAGGGGCAACAGCGGCCCTGTAATCGCCTTTCAGCAAATGGTTCACGGTTTCCTGCAGGTTCTCCACCTTTTGGGCCCCCATCTTTTCAATGTCTGCTGCAGGGATGCCTGAAGAATAGACATAAATCTGCGCGGCATGGTCAATGGCCTGGTAGATATTCTGGGCGCACCACTGGTCAATGACAAAATTATCCGGGTCGCAGTAATGATTGAAGAAGCACTCCGGATCGGGTACGGAGCGCATAATGGAGCAGAATTCATCACTTCCCAGGCCTTCCCGGCACTCGCAGGCAACGAGGATCACACCGTCTTTTTTAAGTATATCCTTGGCACAGGTCAGTGCTTTGCTGATCTGGTAAAAGGTGGCATCCAGGGGGTAGCCGCCGCCGGAGGTGATGACCACATCCATCGGCCGCGGGAGTTCGACGACCGCGTGACGGTAAATAAAGTCGCAGCCGGCCAGGTGTGCCGCGTCGTAGTCCCCCGCGAAAACGCCGCTGATTTTTCTGTCGCGGTTGATACAGACGTTGACGATAAAATCCACCCCCGCTTTTTCGGTCACCTGGATTCCATATTCATGAAAGATATTGCCTTCCAGAACACAGTTGGCCACCCGGGGATGATCGATTACCTGGTAGGAGTGCATGAACTTCATGGTCTCGAAGCTGGAAATGCCCGGCAGAATGGATTTTCTCCCCCCGGAATAGCCGGCATAGAAATGCGGCTCGATCAGGCCGGTCAGTATTTTCAGGTCCGCGTCCAGGTAGTGCTTGTTGATTTCTATGGGTGCGCCTTCAATGCGGTCGATACAGCGCATGTCTTCGGCCTGGAGGCAGAAATGGTTGATGATGGTGTAGTTTTCCATGATATCGGGGCCAACGAGCGCCGCCAGTTCGTCCCCCTCGTTGGGCCGGTGCATGCCCGTGGCGATCAGCAGGGTTATGTTCCGCCGGGGTATGCCGCATTCTTCAAGTATGGCCAGCATGGGCGGCAGGAGCAGATGGTTGGGTACGGGCCGGGTAATGTCTGAAATCACGATGCAGGCCGAATGCCGGCCTTTTGCCAGGGTCCGGAGGGGCGGGGACTGGATGGGGTTTTCCAGGGCTTCCCGGATCGCTGCTTCAGGCTCGCCGACCGGCGGCGTTTCTTTCATCTCCAATTGATGGACATGATCCGGCAGTGTCAGCTCCAGTTTTTGTTGACCATACGCCAGGTGGGTTTGCATGATGGCACTCCGTATTTTTTTTGTCTTTGGAAGCAAATTCTCTTAAAGAAGCCATCTCACTTGCTGTCAATGGCTTCGGCGTAGATTTCCACGGGATGTCTGACCGAAACAGACATGCCGGCATGAGACAAAAGATCGGTGATCTGGAGCATGCAGGCCGGGCAGCCCGTGGCAACCGTATCCGCGCCGGTGGCCGCAATGCAGCTCAGTTTTTTTTCCCCGATTTTTCGTGATATATCGTAGTGCTGCAGATTGAAGCTGCCTCCCATGCCGCAGCAGCGCTCCGGCTCTTTCATCTCGACCA
Organism: uncultured Desulfobacteraceae bacterium; assembly: GCA_964575805.1. Lineage (GTDB taxonomy): Bacteria > Desulfobacterota > Desulfobacteria > Desulfobacterales > Desulfosalsimonadaceae > M55B175. The sequence goes on along the minus strand of CAZNSO010000040.1, from coordinate 11,296 downwards.
GTTCCCTGCTGCCCGCCGCTTTTAACAGGGTGCGGGGCTGATCAATGATGCCTAAAGATTTGCGGAGGTGGCAGGGATCGTGATAGGTGACACGCGGTCGCGATCCCCCGGCGGCGGCCTGCTTTGGTGCGGTGACATTCAAAACAGACACGAGAAATTCGTTGATGTCCCGGGTTTTCCCGGACAAAGCCTGCACCCGGGTCCGGGCAGTCTCCGGCAGATGCTCTGTCATCATGGGCCAGAGTTTCACAATCGTGGCGGTGCAGGTGGCACACGGGGTGAGCAGGTAATCAAACGAGACCTTCTCAAAAATGTCGAGGTTTTTTTGAACCAGGTGCTCAAATGTCTGCCGGTCCCCGGCGGCAAGCGCCGGAATGCCGCAGCAGGGAACCCGGTCCGGGACAAAGACGTCAACCTGGTGGTAGTCGAGAACCTTCATTGCCGCTTCGGCAACGCGGGGCAAAACCTTGTCCACCAGGCACCCCGGGTAAAAGGCGACTTTGATGCCATCGCCCTGCGGCCGTTTAAAATCCCGGCGCCCCTTCTTGTGCCAGGCGGTGCTGGCTATGGGCAGGTAATGGCGGTCCCCGACAACCGGCGACATGAACCGGGCACAGGATGAGCCCAGGGTTTCATTGACATTGCGGGAGAAAGGGCCCTGGAGGCGGGCCATCCATTTCAGCAGTTCGTCAAAGCGATCCGGATTGGACAGAAATCCCCTGAAAATGGCCTTTTTAAGGGGGGACAGGCCCAGGTAGCCGGTAATGATGGCCCGGGCTTTTAAAAAAACGTCCATGACCTTCACCCCGCTCGGGCAGGCCGCCTCACAGGAGCCGCAGAGCAGGCACTTATCCAGGCGTTCCTTAACGCCCTTGGGGTCTTTCAGAATCTCCCTGGAAAGGTTTTCCACCAGCACCAGTTTGCCGCGGGCCACGTCGGTTTCCCGGCCGGTTTCCGCATACAGCGGGCAGACCGCCTGGCACATGCCGCAGCGCACGCACTGGACCATCTCCTCATCGAGTTCGTTCAACATCCGGACCAGTTCGCGCATATCAGCCATCGGCTTGTCCCCCGAACATTTTCCCCGGATTTAAAATATTTTTGGGGTCCAGAACGGATTTCAGCCGCTTCGAATATTCGATCGTGGCGCGGCTGGTTTCATTTTCCATGTATTTGCACTTGGCCAGGCCGATGCCATGCTCACCGGAGAGGGTGCCGCCGAGACCCAGGGCGGCATCAAAGATTTCGTCAATAGCCGCCTCAACCCGGCTGTATTCTTCCGCGTCGCGTTTGTCGGTCAAAATGGTGGGATGCAGGTTGCCGTCGCCGGCATGGCCGAAAGTACCGATGGTAAGGCGGTATTTTTCCGCAATCGCCTTGATTTTGCTGACCATGGCCGGCAGTTGACTGCGCGGCACGGTGGCATCCTCGAGTATGGTCGTGGGTTTTAAACGCGCCAGGGCAGGAAGGGCATCCCGCCTGGCCTGCCAGATCAGGTCCTTTTCTTCGGCTGATTGCGCCACCTGGATTTTTTTTGCCTGATTCTGGTTGCAGATGTCCTTGACTTTTTGCGCCTCATCTTCCACCTGGGCCGGATGCCCGTCGACCTCGATGAGCAGAAGGGCCCCGGCATCAACGGGAAGTCCTGCATGGCGGAAATCCTCCACGGTCCGGATGGTGAAATTGTCCAGGAATTCCAGTGTGCAGGGGATTATCCGGTTGGCGATAATGGCTGAGACCGCCTCGGATGCGGTCTCCACCGTGTCGAAAACGGCCATCATGGCCTGCTGGGCCACGGGCGGCGGAATCAATTTCAGGATAATCCGGCTGTAAACGCCGAGCAGTCCTTCAGAGCCGACCATCAGGTCGCAGAGGTTGAAACCGGAGACGCATTTGACAGTTTTTGAGCCGGCCTTGACCATTTCGCCCCCGGCGTCGAAAAACTCCATTCCCATGACGTAATCCCGGGTGACGCCATACTTGAGCCCACGCAGCCCCCCGGCATTTTCGGCGACATTTCCGCCAAGCGTGGAGACAGCCTGGCTGCCGGGGTCCGGCGGATAAAAAAGGCCTTCCGCGGCCGCGGCCCTGGCAAAGTCGGCGGTTATCACCCCGGGCTCCACAACGGCATACAGATCCCTGGCATTGAGTTCTATGATCCGGTTAAGGCCGTTGGTGACCACCACCACGGACTGAGTGCTGCTCGGGATGGTGCCGCCGCTCAGATTGGTGCCGGAGCCGCGAACCGTAAGCGGCAGGCCGTGGCGGCTGCAGAGGCGAACCGTTTGGCCGAGCTGCTCACTGCTGACGGGCCGGACGACCAGGGCGGGCACCACCGGCGGAAGCACGGCGGAATCATAGGCATAAGCCTGTCTATCGGCTTCTTCGCCCATGACATTCTCTTTGCCAAGGATCCGGGTAAATTCGCTGATCAGGTTTTTATTGGTCATGAGATGAATTTCCTTCTATTATCTTAGCTGTGCCGGACCATTGATTTGTCTGCCAGGAAACAGGGGAAACAGAAAAATCAAAAATTATCAGGCGGTATGAATGCGCCAAAATTCGGGGATTTCCCAATGGATTCGGATCTTCGGGAATAAATGGATAAGATCACTGCTGCCCGTCGGGCATAGTTGCCGGGTTGGCCAATTGCAGCTGATGCCGCAGCATATTGAGTTCATCAAGCATTTTTTCGGCATCCGGGTTTTCTTTTTTGGCGGCTCTCATTAATTCCGTGTAAAAATTTTCTCGCAATTCCTGCAGTGTTTCATCTTGCGCGGTACGGGTTTCGGCTTTCCGGTAACCCAGGACAAGTTGCTTTTGCTCCTGCTTAAGGGCCTCGGCTTTCTCAGGCGGGATTTCGTCCGCCTGCAGTTGTTTGCCGATTTCCTCCAGGCGCTGAAAGTCAACATTTTCCCGGTCAAGGTGCTTTTCCATTATTTCATTTCGGGTCAGGACCAGCTTTTTCAACATTCTTTCCAGTTCCGGGTGCTTGTCCAGGGCCTGGTTTCTGATTTCGGCGATTTCCGCCTGGAGCTCCTGCACCCGGGAGCGGATTCGTTCAATATTTTCTTTTGCTTCGTCAGGAGCTGAATTGTCTTGTGAAATTACAGGCGATGGCTTCCCATCCGAGCCGGCCAGAGCAACCCCGGATCCGGCAGGACCCGGGGTCGCAGGGAGCCAGCCGATTAAGAAAGTCAGGCAAAATATCAGCAACAATCGGCTGTGGATGGGGCTCAGGGCTTTTCGTGACATGCATAATCCTCTGTTTGGCATTTCCCTTTTTAAAAGAAACAGCACTGAAGCTTTTATTCGGAATCCAGATCCTCAAACTTGTCTCTGGGTGTATAGACTGTCAATACCGGAATTTTTGAGCTGTTCACCACCCGTCGGGCAGTGGAGCCCAAAAGTCTGCCGCCGCCTTCCCTTATTTTTCTATGGGTGCCCATCACGATCAGCTCCGCGCCTATCTTTTCCGCCTTCGATAGAATCAATTCCGCCGGCTGCCCTTCCTGTACAAGCGTTTCCTTGACCGGGTCGGGCACCTGCTCATCCAGCTTGCAGGTCTCCCGCGTACAAAATTTGGACAGTCTGTTTTTGAGCTTGTTCAGCAGGTAACTGCGGGCCTCCTCCCGCTGCTGCTGGAGTTTTTCCTCGGTCAGGAAAAACTCCACCAATCCCTTGACATTCTCGGTCAAGGGTTCCACCGCATGAAGGATGTAGATATCCGCATGGAAGCGCTCAGCCAGGCTGAGGGCGTGGCGGAACACATACGGGGACTCCTGACCGAGATTGGTCGCGTACAGTATTTTTTTAAAATCCGGCAACATGGGTCATTTCTCCTTTTTTTCCGTTTTATGTGCCGAATACCAGCCTGGGGATCCACAGGATCAGGTCGGGAAAGACGGCCAGCAGGATCACGCCCAGCACCTGCAGCAGGACAAACGGAATTATGCCTCTGTAGATGTGCATCATGGTATAGCCCTGCGGGGCCACGCCGATAAAGTAGAACAGGGCGTAGCCAAACGGCGGCGTCAAAAATGAACTCTGCAGCACCACGCATTGCAGCATGGCAAACCACAGGGGATGGTAGCCCAACTCGCCGGCAATAGGCAGAAAAATGGGAACGGTGATCAAAAGAATTGCGGCCCAGTCAATGAACATGCCAAGAATAAAGACAATGAACAGCATCAGGAAAACCGCCATGGCCGGGTTCATACCGCCGACCAGCATGTCGGCCACCACATCGCCGCCGCCGATGCTCATGAAAACCTGGGAAAACATCTTGCCGGCAAGGAAAAGAAACATGACCATGCAGGTGGTTTTAAGGGTGTTGGTCGCCACCTGCTGCAGCACCGCCCAGCTCAGTGTCCGGTTGCCCAGCGCCAGGAGAAAGGCGCCTGCCGCACCCATGCCGGCGGCTTCGGTCGGGGTGGCAATACCCATCAGGATGGTGCCCATTACCAGCAGGATAAGGGTAAGCGGGGGCACCAGGTATTTCAGGGTTAACCACCATTTTTGCCCCATGCTGTATTTTGCGGCTTCCTCCTTCGTAATGGTGGGCCCGAGTTTGGGGTTGATGGTGCAGCGGATCCAGATATAGGCGATGTACAAGCCGGCCAGGAGCAGGCCGGGTATGATGGAGGCGGCAAAGAGATTGCCCACGGAGGTGGCCTGCATGCCTGTGAGCCCCCCGTAAATAACCATCATGATGCTGGGCGGAATCAGGATGCCAAGGGTCCCCGCGGAGCAGATAATACCGCTGGCCATCTCCTTCTGGTATCCCTTGTTAATCAGCGGGGGAGTGGCCAGAAGCCCCATGGCCACCACGGAGGCCCCGATGATGCCGGTTGTGGCGGCAAAAACCGTGCAGACCACGACAACGGCGATCCCCAGCCCCCCCTTGATGCTTCCCAGGTCCAGGTAGAGGACTTCAAAGAGTTTTTCCGCAACCTTGGATTTATCCAGAAGCTGGGCCATGAAAATAAACAGGGGCAGGGCCACCAGCGTGTAGGAATTAAAAGTCCCCCAGCTGTTGCTGCAGAAGAGGTTGAAAAGCATCCCGAAGTTGAACCCGTTGTCTATCAGGCCGAAGATAGTGGCAACGGCAGCCAGGGTGATGGCCAGGGGATGGCCCAGGGTAATAAACACGATCAGCGTGGCAAACATGGCCACAGCCATGAATTCAGGGCTAAAGTACATAATGGACTACCTTATTTGCTAGTGGAGGTTAAGTTTTGTCGGGCGGACAGTCGGTGTCCGGCGACAGCTATACATCGCCGTTTCGCAAAGCCTGAATTTCTTTCAACAGCGTGGATACCCCCTGGATAACAAACATCAAGAAACCCAGCGCCATCAGCAGTTTGAAGGGGTACAGCGGCGGCGCCCAGGATGTCCAGCTCTTTTCATTGCGCACAACGGATGTCCATGCATAGGACCAGCTGGCGTAGCAGAACAGGCTGAAAACCGGTAGCAGCAGGAACAGGTTACACAAAATGCTGATAATCTGTTGTTTGCGCCTGGACAAAAGCGTCACAAAAACCTCCACCCGGACGTGGCCGTTGTACATCAGGGTGTAGCCAAGCCCGAGCATGAAATGAATGCCGTAGATATAGGTGGTCAGCTCGAACCCCCAGCTGGTCGGGCGGTTGAAGAGATAGCGCATGAAGACTTCGTAGATGATGATAGCGGTCATGGGAAAAATCAGCATGGCCGTCAGGTAGCCGAACCAGTCCTGGAAGGTGTCAATTCCTTTTGTAATTTTGTTAATCATGTTGCAGCACTCCTTGCTCCTTGACCTGCACAAAAGTGGAGAAGCAAAATAGAATCTAACAGGAAGGGGGGCGCTTTGGCTCCCCCTTCCTGCCGGGGAGGGGATGACTTGTCAGGCCTGGGTTTTAGTGTTCGCCCATCTTGCCATCAATGTACATGTCAATGGGATAAGGCTCGACCCCGCTTCTCAGGTCCCGCCATTCAGCGAACAGCTCCTTGAACGCTTCCTGGGATTCCAGGGCCTTCTTTGCATCCGGGTGTTTTTTCTTGACTTCTTCCAGGTATTTTTTTGTCGCCTGGGCAAACTCAACTCTTGCGCTTCTGTCCAGTTTCACGAATTCCACGTTCTTTTTAAGCCTTTTGATGGCTTTGGCATTCAAATGTTCGCTCCAGGCCGTGCTCCACAGCTGGGTTTCCTTGGCGCAGAGCTTGACAATCTCCTGCAGGTCCCGGGGAAGCTCCTCCCAGGATTTGTTGTTAATGAAAATGGCGCTCTGGCAGGAAGGCTGATGAACGCCGGGCATGATGACGTAATCGGTGATCTGGTCGAAGCCCATGGGGTAGGTGATGCTGGGCGTTGAAAATTCCGCCGCATCAATCACGCCCCGTTCAAGCGCCAGGTAGATTTCCCCGCCGGGAAGGGGGGAGACCGAAGCGCCCAGATTGGTCAGAATGTCCATGTACCAGCCCGGGGTTCTGACGCGAAGGCCCTTGAAATCTTTCATCGAGGTGGCCTTCTTGCTGGAGAAAAGCCCCAGCTCCTGGCCGACGTTTCCGCCGGGAAACGCCTTCATGTTGAACTTGCCGTAGAGCTCGTCCATCATCTCCGCGCCGCCCATCTCGTAGAGCCAGACATTGTAGCCCTCCGGATCAAGCCCGAAAGGGACGGATGCGTAGGCCACGAAAGCCTCGTTCTTGCCTTTCCAGTAGCCCGGCCAGTCGTGCCCCACATCAGCGGAGCCGGAGCTGACAGCATCAAAGGATTCCATGGCGGGAACCAGTTCGCCTGCGGCAAACACCCGGATATCCAGCCGGCCGGCGGAGGCCAGGCGCACGGAGTCGGCAAAATGCTGGGCAACGTCGTAGAATAGCAGGCCCTTGGACCATGGCATGACCATCTTCCAGCGGACTTTCTTGTCTGATACTTCATAGTCGATCCGCTTGGCCTCTTCGTGCCGCGGATCACTACCGAACTTCCCCCTTTCTTCGTCAGCGGCCAGGCATTGGCCCAGTGGTATGCCAAGCACGAAAAAAAGGATGATCAGGGTGGAAAGAATGCGACGCATAGCTACCTCCTTGGAATTTAAGGTTGTTGAAGGATGTTCGCCCCGGGTTCTGCCATCAAAACCGGAAGCCGCCCCTCTTGTGCATGAATACATTGTCTTATTAAGTAAAAGGCAATCATACGACTAAATGCTGTTTACCCTTTAAACCAAAAAACAGGCCTTGGAAAAAAGGGAAGAATTTTCAAGGCCATGGTTGGATACGGGCCTGATGTTTACTGCACCGTCAATGCTTAAATTGGTAATGCCATATTAAAATAATTCCAAATACTGCCATCAATGTCAAGTAAAATTTTTAAACTCATTGTTTCATTCTGATTTTTATGTAAATCGAGACGTCCTTGTTGTTTGGTGCAAAGGGTTTGAAAAGACACCCGGAAAAGATAGGTTATAAAAATAAAAATTGGTAATACCAAAAACAGGCTTTGGGTGTTTTTTTGAGGGAAACAGGCGTGAGCGTAATTTCTGTTTACCAAGGGGATGCCCGGGGTGTCGGCACGCGGCAGAGCCCGCGGCGTAAAAAGTGCCGGGGTCGTTCCCTGGAAAAAACGGCAGATATGGGGCTGTCTGGCTGTCAGGACCGGGTATGGCAGCCCGACTGCATGCGGGGTATGATGTGCCAAAACAGCGCATTGCCCCTCCATCTCCTGGAAAAGGGGTGGTGTCCGGTTATGGGGAAAAAAGGAGGTGTAACCGATTGCCGCCTTTTTTGGGTTTAGTATGTCAGTACCATGCCGCCGTCAAAAAGCATGTCGCCGCCCACCAGGTATTTGGCATGCTGTGATATCCCGAAAATAAAGAGGTTGGCAACCTCCACCGGCGTCATCATCTCCTTGACCCTGGATTGGCCCATCATCACGTCGGTGACCACCTCTTCCTGGGAGATGCCTCTTTGCTGGGCCTGGGCGGGAATCTGGTTGAGCGCCAGCGGGGTTTTTACAAATCCGGTGCTGACGGTAAAGGAGCGGATTTTGCCCTCGCCCTCCGCTGAAATGGACTGGGAGAGCCCCCGGAGGCCGAATTTGGTGATATTGTAAACCGCCTTGTTGCGGGTTGTAATATGGCCGTGCACCGAAGCCATGTTGCCGATAACCCCGATGCCGTCAGCGCTTTTTTTCATGTGGGGGATGGCCAGGCGTGAAAGGTAAAAGGGCGCGCGGAGCATGAGGCGCTGCATCATGTCGTATTTTTCCATGGGGAAATTCTCAACCGGATCAATGTGCTGGGTGCCGGCAATGTTGATCAGGTACTTGATCGGGCCAAGCCCGGCGGCTTCCGCGATCACCTTTTCAATGTCGGCGTCCGCGGTCAGATCGGCTTTCAGAAAGTGCATCCGCCCGCCCAATTCGCCGGCCATTTGCCGGGTCTTTTCACCCTCCTGTTCATTGATGTCCACACCCAGCACCGTCAGTTTGTTGGCTGCTGCAGCCAGGGCGGAAGCCCTGCCGATGCCTGTTCCGGCGCCGGTGACGATGCATAGGTGATCGGGTGTGAAAAAAGGGTCTTCAAGCAGCAGGATGTCTTTTAACGTGACGGGAGGTTCGTTTAAGTCCATGATTGTCTCCTGTTGGGATTCAAAGACCAGGGAACGGGTTTATTGTTTTTTTGTCCCCGGCAAAGTTGAAAACCGCCTGGGCGGGGTGGAAAACGGCCCTGTTCAGGCTCAGCAAGCTGCGTCATGGTTGCCTGACCCAAAAGGTTTGCGTCCGGCGATATTTCTTTCGGGAAAATGATATCCCCTTCGGCAAAGATAAGGTGCTGCCTGGAAAACGACAGATCCAATCTAATTACTAAACATGAGCTCCCTTGCAGTCAACACTTTAATCGGTATCATGGAAAAAAATTTAATGACTCCCTCTATTTTACCTTGAAGAGCAAAGTCTTTCCGATATTCAGGAAATAGTGGTTTTTACTTTCTTTTTTTTATATTCCGGTCTATTATTCGGCAAAATAGAGAAATTTCGAGCAGAGGCCATCCGGCAGGCTGACCCGGCCGGAAGGCCATGGCGGGCGGCTGACTTTCCCGGTCAACCCGGAAACGGAGCGATGCATGGAAAGACTCGATGATTATCGTATTCTTGAGAAGGTTTATGAGGGCCGGAATTCCCTGGTTTACCGGGCGCAAAAAACGGGGAGCCGCCATACGGTCATCATAAAGTATCTCAGGGCCAGGTATCCCGGGCGAGCTGAAATTTCAAGGTTCAAGCAGGAATATGAAATCATCCGAAATCTGAACATCGATGGGGTTATTCAAACATACGCGCTTCTGGACTATGAAGGCGGTGTCGCCCTTATCCTGGAGGACTTTGAAGCCGTTTCCATAAAGGAATTTTTGAATGGGAACAGCCTCGAGCTGACGGTGTTTCTGGAGCTGGCCGTCAAAATGGCCAATGTGCTGGGTCTGCTTCACAAAAAAAACGTGGTGCACGGGGACATCAAGCCGGACAACATTCTGATCGAGCCGAATCAGCTCCAGGTAAAGATAAGCGATTTTGGCATCGCCCACATCATTACCCATGAACACGAGGACACCTATCATCCCGAAGTCATCGAGGGGACGCTCAAGTACATGTCGCCTGAGCAGACGGGCAGAATGAACCGGGCGATTGATTACCGCACGGATCTTTATTCCCTGGGAATCACCTTTTATGAAATGCTGACGGGCCGGTGCCCTTTTTCCTCCAGTGATCCCCTGGAACTGATCCACTCCCACATAGCCAGAGAGCCGGTTCCCCCGCATGAAATCAATCCAGGCATTCCGGCGGTATTGTCCCGGATGGTGCTTAAACTGATGGCAAAGTCGGCGGAAGAGCGCTACCAGAACGCATTCGGACTGCTGCATGATTTGCGCAAATGCCGGGATGGACTGGAAACCAAGGGAAAAATGGATGATTTTGAACCTGCCGCCAATGATATCTCCCTGAAGTTCAATATTCCCCAGAAACTGGTGGGCCGGGAGGAAGAGCAAAAACTTCTTTTGGAGGCATTTGAACGGGTAATGGAAAATAGGGTTCCGGAGACGGTGCTGGTTTCCGGTTACCCCGGCACAGGCAAATCTTTCCTGGTCAACGAGATTTACAAGTCGATAACCCTTCAAAAGGGCTATTTTATTTCCGGAAAATACGAACAGTTCCGGGGTGATGTGCCATACAGTTCAATAATCCAGGCCTTTATCCGGCTGATTGATCAGATCCTGGTTGAAAGCACGGAAAGAGTCGAATTGTGGCGGCAGAAGCTGCAAAAGGCCTTGGGGGGCAGCGGCAGGCTGATCACTGACGTTCTTCCCAGCCTCAAGACGATTATCGGCGAGCAGCCGGAAATTTCGGAATTGGGGCCGGAGGAGGCGGAAGCCGTTTTCCATTATGAGTTCAAAAATTTGATTCGTGTTTTCGCTGCTCCCGAGCACCCGCTTGTCCTTTTTCTCGACGATCTGCAGTGGATGGATTGGGCCAGCCTGCAGCTGATTCACAACATCATCACCGACCCGGATATGGGCTGCTTTTTTTTCATCGGCGCCTATCGGGACAATGAAATCGATGACACGCACATGCTGGCCCCGTTTATCAAGGAACTCCGGGAGTCCAGGTTAAAGGGGACCCTTATTTATGTGAATCCGCTGGATCAGCGGAACGTGGAAAAAATTCTGGGGAATTTTTTGAGGCTCGAGCCAGCGGCGGTTTCCTCCCTTGCCGGGATTGTCTATGCCAAAACCAGTGGCAACCCCTTTTTCATCAACCAGTTTGTCAAAAGGCTGTATGAAAAGAACCTGATCGAAATGGACGCATCCGGGAACTGGCAGTGGGACGCGGAATCCATCGGCAATATGCAGGTAACGGACAATGTCGTGGATCTGATGGTGGAAAAAATAGAGGAGCTGCCGGAAAACGACCGGGACATCCTGACCACCGCCGCCTGCATCGGCAACCGCTTTGACCTGGAGACCATGTCGGTTGTCAAAGGCAGCCCGCCGGAGAATATTTTATCGGATATGACGGTCTCCCTTAACACCGGTCTTCTCTATTTCATGAACAACATGTGCTACTTCCTGCACGACCGGATCCAGGAAGCGGCCTACTCGATGATCTCCGAGGACCGGAAAGCCGAGCTCCACCATGCCATCGGCATGCATTTATTGAGTCACACCCCGGAAGCGGAATTAAAGGACAAGATCTTTTATATCGTCAATCAGCTCAATGCGGGAAGGGGCCGGATTGACGATCAGAGGGAGCGGATCGAACTGG
>CAZNSO010000039.1:14180-28945 GCA_964575805.1 uncultured Desulfobacteraceae bacterium | reverse complement strand
CGGTTCAGCAAAATGGTGGGCGAGCTGATGGCCAAAGGAATCGCGGCCTGACAGCAGCTGATCCTTGCATGATGATAACGGGCACCACCGGCCGCGGCGAAAGGCCGGCGGTGCCCCCCCAAAAAAAATTATGCAAACTTTAATAATTATCCGAACTTGCAATTTTTCACTTACCCTGTTAAATTTTGGTTTACATTTTTTTATCTTTTACAATCCCATATAACGTGAAGCGGCGGGAAAACACACCCCGATGATTGCCAAGAAAAAGCCCCGGGTTCTGGTTGCTGAAGATGAAACGCACGTGCGGCGGCTCCTCAGGTCCATTCTGGAATCCATGAACTGCGAGGTTGTCGGGGAAGCGGAAAACGGAAAAGACGCCGTCGCCCAGTACTTCCGTTTAAAGCCCCATATGCTCCTGCTTGACATCAATATGCCGGTCAAATCGGGAAAGGCGGCGCTGGCTGAAATCCGAAAAAAACAGCCGCTCGCCTTTATCATGATGATCACCTCCCTGGCGGACAAGGACACCGTAGAGGACTGCATGCAGCTCGGGGCGGCCGGCTATATCCGCAAGGACCTGCCGCTCGATGAAATAAAGGCCGTTATCAAAAACACCTGGCGGGCCTACCGCGAGGCCATGACGGAAAGAAAGGGCGCGTCATGATAGAGGTTTTGGAAAAATACGATCTCAAGGCGATGCGCAGGGCAATCGCCGAGGATATAAAGCATCAAAGAAAGGATGAACGGCAGCAGAAAAACATTTCCCAGGCCGTCATCTCCGAGCTCATGGTGGAAAATATTAAAAAAAAGCCAAAAAAGCATGACCGAACCCACGGCCAAAGCTAAGCAGGGCCAAAAGCGGCCTGAAATCCGGAACCCGGAATTCCTCCGGCAGCTTCACTCCCTCGGCATCATCCCCCAAAGCCTGGTCCGGGAGCTTTTGGAAGAATTAAACGGCAATGCCCTTGACCTGTTAACAACCCTTATTCAAAGCGGCTACGGCTCCAAGCGCAAGCTCTGTCAAATCTGGTGCGACTCCATTGGCACTGCCCACGTGGATCTTGAAAAATCCCTGTTTCAGCCGGATATCGTCCGCAAACTTTCGGAGAGCGACGCCCGTCAATATTATGCCATTCCCATCTATCAGATGGGGGACACCCTCACGGTGGCCACGGCGACCCCTCAGGACAAGAATATATTAAAAGCGATCGAAAACCGGGTCAGTGAACCCGTGAACCTGGTTTTTGCGCTTCCCCAGGACATCGAATGGGCCATCGACCAGCAATACCAGGACCGGCGGGGCCTTCATGAATTTTTGGAAAAAATTACCGCCAGCCGGGCCTTGACCGAAAACACGCGGATAACAGAGCAGCACCTCAGGCAAACGGCCGGCAGTGATGCCGTGCATCAGCTTCACCTGGCCCTCATCCTCAGGGCCCTGGAAAATAATGCCACCCAAATAAAGATCTCCCCCGGAGGGCAGAACGCGGTTGTGAATTTCCTGCAGGGCCGGGACCGAACCCGGCAGTATCTCCTGGACACGCCGGTATATGAAACAGTGGTAAAAAACCTGGCGAAACTCGCCAGGCTCGATGAAAATCAGGAGGCGTCCCGGCAATACGGCCGCATCCTTTTCCCAACCCCCGGCAAAAAATACGATATCGGCTTGTCCAGCTTTTCCGCGGAAGCGGGAAGGCATATCGAGCTTACCCTCATGGACCCCGAGCCCCTTGCCCGCGTGCCTCAGTTGAGCGAGCTTTACATGGCCCGGACGCTTCAGGAATTTATAGCCGGGCAACTGGCTGCGGCAAAAGGGTTCCTCCTTCTGGCAGGGCCGGACCCCCGGGCCCTTGTCCCCATGGCCTATGCCCTGCTGAATGAATCCGGGATCAAGCCGGAAAAGTGCCTGACCATTGAAAACGCCCCGCGGTTCCTTCTGAAAGGGGTTCAGCAGTACCAGCGCAACCCCCGGGCAGGCCAGGACGGGAAAGCGCTTCTGGAATCCTGCCTGAACCTCCAGCCTCAGCTGCTCTTCATCCAGAGCATCGATGATGAGGAGGGCCTTGCGGAAACGCTGATCCGGGCGAATCCATCAGAAACATGGATCATCGCGGGCATTCAGGCCGAAGATGCCTTCCAGGCCCTTTCCCGCAGCCGCGAATTGGGGATTCAGGATTTATTAACCGCTGTTATCTGTCATCAACCGGCCTCCAGGCTCTGCGATCACTGCAAGCAGGAATACGACCTGCCCGGGGAAACAGTGGCGCAGCTGTTTGTCGGCGTTGAATCCGAGCAGGTATCCGCCTGGCGGGCCATCGGATGCCCTTATTGCGCCCATTCCGGCTTTTTCGGCACCATCGGGGTTTATGAATTCCTGGAGATAGCCCCTGAATTCCGGCAATCAGCCCATACGCCGATGACCCGTTTCGATTGGCACCAAGCAGCCCGGCGGCACAACTACGAAAGCCTCAATTATGATGGAATCAAAAAAATGCTCAGGGGCCTGATCTCCTTGGAGGAGTTGGCGCGTATCCAATCGCGCCTGCCGGGGTAGCCGGGATTGACAGGTCCTCCGACCGGTCTTTTGGTTTGATTCGACACCAGGAAATGACGAGATGAACATCCTTATTGCTGATGCGGACCCTTCCGTGCGCGAGAAGCTCTGGCAGTTTCTGCAGAAAAAGGGGCACCACCTGATCGAGGTTTCCGACGGCCAGGATGCCCTGAACAAGATCGTCCAGCGCGACGCCCAGATCGCCCTGCTCGATTGGGAACTGCCGACAATGAACGGGATCGAAGTCTGCCGCCGGCTGCGGGAAAGAGAGGAGCAGTCTTATGTATTTATCGTTCTGCTGACAACCGGCCTGGAGCAGGCCGATCTGCTCGAGAGCTTTGATGCGGGCGTGGACGAATACCTGGAAAAACCCATCAACCTGCTGGAGCTCAACGCCCGCCTGAAAGTCGGGCAGCGGATCATCAACCTGGAGAAATCGCTCCTGAAAAAGCAGGAGGAACTGGCAGAGACCAACCAGATCAAAAACAAGTTCATCGGCATCGTGGCCCATGATCTTCGGAACCCGGTGATATCGATCCGGGGCTTCAGTGAATTGCTGCTAAAGAGCGCATCCCGGTTAAGCGAGGAACAAAAGGAATTTTTAGGCATCATTCACACCACCAGCCGCAACATGCTGGCCATGATCAATGACCTTCTCGATATTTCCCGGATCGAGAGCGGCAGGATGGATATCGTTCACAAACCGGGCTCGTTAAAAGAACTGGCGAAGGAGCGAATCCGTCTCTACGAGGTCCAGGCCGGCCAGAAACATATCCGGCTGCATCCCAATTTGAATGAAATTGAAAACATCGCCTTTGATCCCCACCGGATCAGCCAGGCCATTGACAACCTGATCTCCAATGCCGTTAAATTCTCCCCCACGGGCACCAATATTTACATTGACTTATACCAGGCTGACAGCCGGGCTGTTTTCAGCGTTCATGACGAGGGCCCGGGCATCCCCTACGAAGAACAGGGGCTGCTCTTCAGCGAATTCCATCGCCTGAGCATCCGCCCCACAGGGGGGGAGAGCAGCACCGGGCTGGGGCTGGCCATCACCAAGCGGATCATGGAAGCCCATGGGGGATTTATTGAATTTGAAAGCCGGGAGGGGCAGGGCTCCATCTTCAGCCTCCTGCTGCCAACCAATGACATGATCGCTTCATGAACTGCGCTTGCGCCCCCGGCTGCCATGATTAATTTGAACTGTGCCTTTTAAAACGAGACAAGCGAGCATGGGCAAACCGAAACTGAAACAACACCGCCTGGAACGGGAATGGTGCAAGGGGTGCGGCATATGCGTCCATTTCTGCCCCAAGAACGTGCTGGAACTGGACGCGGAGCAAAAAGCCGCGGCAATTCGGCCGGATGCCTGCATCTGCTGCCGGCTCTGCCAGTACCGGTGTCCGGACCTGGCCATCGAAGTTATCTGCGAGGACTGAGGATATCCAATGAACTCCCCGATTCAATTTGTCCAGGGAAACATCGCCTGTGCCGAGGCGGCACTGTATGCCGGCCTGGATTTTTTTGCCGGCTACCCCATCACCCCTTCTTCGGAAATCGCCGAATTCATGGCCCGGCGGCTGCCCCAAAGCGGCGGCCGCTTCCTCCAGATGGAAGATGAAATTGCCTCGCTTTGCGCCATTATCGGGGCGTCTCTGACCGGACAAAAGGTCATGACCGCCACCAGCGGTCCGGGCTTCTCCCTCATGCAGGAAGCCCTGGGCTATGCCATTATGACGGAAATCCCCTGCGTTATTGTCAATGTACAACGCGGCGGCCCGTCCACCGGGCTTCCAACCCATGTCGGCCAGGGAGACATCAACCAGGCCCGCTACGGAACCCATGGCGACCATGCCATTGTCGCCCTGACCGCCTCCACGATTCCGGATATCTTCCGGATAACCGTGGAAGCCTTCAATTTTGCCGAAACCTACCGAACGCCTGTTATCGTTCTTTTGGACGAGGTCACCGGGCATATGCGGGAGCGGCTCGATTATCCGGCGCAAGAGGCGATTCCCCGGGTCGGCAGGCTCAAGACCGCGGTCCAGCAGGGAGTGGATTACCACCCTTACCTGCCCCGGGAGGACGGCCGGCTCCCCATGTCGGATTTCGGCGGGGTCCACCGCTACAATGTCACGGGGCTGTATCACGATATGTGGGGCTTTCCGACGGAAAACCCGAAAATCGTCTACGGTCTCATCCGCCACCTGACGGACAAGATCAACAACAATGCGGACCAGATGACCCGCTGGAAGGCGTATTACCTGGAAGATGCGCCCACGGTGCTTATCTCATACGGCGCAGCCGCCCGCTCCGTGCTTCACCTGGTGGAAAACCGCAGGCGGCGGGGGGAAAAACTGGGGCTGCTGGAACTTCAGACCCTATGGCCCTTTCCTCACGACCTGGTACGAGAAAAATGCCGCCATGCCCAATCCGTCGTGGTGGTGGAAATGAACAGGGGCCAGGTGCTGCAGCAGGTGAAGCTGGCCGTCAAGGAACCGGAGAAAGTCTTTCTGGCCAACCGCATCGACGGGGAGCTGATTACCCCCACAGACATTCACAACCTCATCCATGTGATCCACGGAAAGGGGGTATAAGAGATGTCCGTGCGCGATTACCTCCGGGAGCGGTTTTTCCCGCACATGTGGTGCCCGGGCTGCGGGCACGGGATTGTATTGAACGCCCTTTTGCGGGCGGTGGAAAGCCTGGGCCTTGACAAGAGCGATATCGTCATGGTCTCGGGCATCGGCTGTTCGGCGCGCATTTCGGGATACGTGGATTTTCATACCATGCACACCCTCCACGGCCGCGCACTGGCTTTTGCCACGGGCGTGAAAATGAGCCGGCCGGAATTGACGGTCATTTCGCCCATGGGGGACGGGGACGCCCTTGCCATTGGCGGCAATCATTTCCTGCATGCCGCACGGCGCAATATCGACATGACCGCCATTATCATGAACAACCGCATTTACGGCATGACCGGCGGCCAATTCTCCCCTTTATCCGGCTATGGCTGCTTCGGCACCACCGCCCCTTATGGCAGCCTGGATCATGATTTTGACGTGATTGAGCTCGCCACCGCAGCTGGCGCCTCCTTTGTGGCCCGCTCCACCACCTACCACGTGCAGGAGCTTTTCCGGATCATCAAAAAGGCAATCATGCACAAGGGGTTTTCCGTGGTCGAGGCCATGAGCCAGTGCCCCACCAATTTCGGCCGGCGCAACAAGGCGGGCAGCGCGGTGGACATGCTGGAAACCTACAAGACAAGCACCGTGGCCATAGACTCCAAGGGCGCCCGGGAGGCCCCGGAAAAACTCCGGCGGGGGATTTTCGTGCAAACCCAACGGCCGGAGTATGCCAGCGAGTATGAAAAAATGATCCAAAGCGCAATCGGGGGAAGTTGAGATGGCCAAAACCCGCCTCGTGTTTTCCGGCTCCGGCGGCCAGGGGGTGATAACCGCGGGCATTATCCTGGCTGAAACCGCTGTTCTTCATGAAGGCTTGAACGCGGTGCAGACCCAGTCATACGGGGCGGAAGCCCGCGGCGGCGCCACGCGCAGCGATGTCATCATATCGGATGCGGCCATTCATTTCCCCAAAATCATCCAGCCCAATGTCCTGGTTTGCCTCACCCAGCTGGCCTATACCCGATACGTCCCCTCCCTGCGGCCCGGCGGCCTGCTGATCACCGACAGCAGCCGGGTGCACATTGAGAAGACCGTTGACGCCCGCCGCTATGAAATGCCTTTCTCCGATGCGGTCTCCGAAAAAATCGGCAACCCCGTGGTCTTAAACATCTGCATGCTGGCAGCGGTGGTCCGGCTGACCGAAGTGGTGTCGCCGGATTCGGTCCGGCAGGTCATCCAAAACCGGGTTCCGGAAAATTTCCGCGAATTAAACGAAAACGCTTTTGACCTGGGGTTTGACCTGGCCGCAGAGGCGGCCGGCCCCGCAAAATATTAATGATGGCCAATTCAATTCGATAGCCATATTTTCAATTTCCCATGGCCGACCATGCTCACAGGCCCCTCGTAGGGCGGACCAGGCGCAGCGTGTCCGCCTCGATCAGGCCAATTTAACCCCATGATAATCGCTCGCCTGCGAAAACCCCGGAAGCTGCCTCAGCTCTCGTAGGGCGGACCAAGCGCAGCGTGTCCGCCGCAAAAGAAAACCAAGATTCGCATCGCTTTGAAGAAAAGGCGGACACGCTGCGCCTGGTCCGCTCCGCCCTACCTGTCAGGGGTTTGCTGGCAAGCAGCAGCAGACCGGGCCGGAGACACGGCTTATGGCGAATCACTGAAGCAGGCCGCAAACCAGGTCCACGGCTCTATCCATGGGCAATTTGCTCATATTCAGCACCATGTCGTAGAGATGCGGATCATTGTAGTCCTCTTTTCCAAACTTGCGATACAGATTGACCCGCCGTTTTTCACGAACCCGCACCACGGTTTTCGCCTGGTCCTCCCTGAGCCGGTAGTGCTCCATCATAAAATTGATGCGGTGTTCCATATCCGATACCAGCAGCACATGGGCGGCATTCGGGTTATCCCGGAGGATATACTGGCCTCCCCTGCCGACAATAACGCAGTCGCCCTCCTTTGCCAGTTCATGGATCACTTCATAGAGCGTGTTCACGTAGACTTCCTCGTCCATATACCCCCGGGTATCATCCAGGATCTGAGCAACATAGCGCTTTGGCACGAGATAACTGATAAATTTCAACAGGGACCCGCCGGCTTCCTTTTCAATGGAGCGCACCCAGTTTTGGGAGACCTTCGCCCGTTCGGCAATCATCTGCACGATATTTTCGTCCACCAGGGCGAACCCCATTTTTTCGGCAACCAGTTTTCCCAGAGTCCGCCCTCCTGCGCCGAATTGCCGCGAAACCGTCAGTACTGGCATTATCTCCTCCTCTCGTTGGATTTTCTCCTGTCTGTATTATTCAATATTATCGTTCTCTTCCAGAAGTGGTTGAATGTGGGGATGCCTGGATATCACCCGGACAAACTGCTCTGTCCGCAAATCAAGCCTTCTCTGGACAATCCGGATCAGGTTCCGGAAAATCAGGTAGCCCATGTGCGGGTTGTCCTCCATCAGCTGCAGGGAGGCTGCGGCATCCAGGGCATAGACCGTCGAAGGCTCCGAGCACACCGCGTCCAGGCGCAGCGGGTCGCTGAGCAGGGCGGACCAGCCAAAGGAGAGCCCGGGTTTGATCGAGGCGATGGATACCGTGATCTTTTGCGAGATTCGTTTTTCCAGCAAAACCTTGCCGCTTTTGAGCATGTAAAAATATTCACTGCGATCGCCTTCGCGGAAGATCACCTCCTGGCTGTCGTAGTGGCGTCTCTCAATATGGGGAATAAGCAGATCCAGCATCTCATCGCTTAAATTTTCCAGAATACCTATTGATGCCAGGGATTCTCTGGTGACCATCCCGCCTCCTTGCGAATCGGGCCCAGCCCGGTTTGTCCGCCGTTCAATGGGCATGAAACGGCGTCTTAAATATCCACCGTCACAATCTAAAAAACAAAATGACAATCAACGCGACCGCCGCCAGGGCGCTCAGCCCAACCGGCAGCAAGCCGGCCTTAAGCACGGTGTCTGCCTCCTGCAAACGCTCACCAGGGGCCTTTGCGCCCTTGTCTCTTGACCCCGCGAGTCCGACAAGCAGAAGCAGGGCTGCCGGCAACCCCCCAAAAAACCGTGCCGTCAATAAAGGGAGTTGACGGGCAAAAATGGCTTCAAAAGCCCGGTTGAGCCAGTTTAGCCCCTTGTCCGCGCCAAATGCAACAATTTTGGCGCCTTTTCGGTAGAACCAGTCCGTGTCCAGGTTGGTGGCCCGCGATTCCCGGGGGTATCTGCCCGACAAAGTCAGCAGGTAAAACGCAAGCCCCCCGAAAAGCAGCAGCTGCAGCTGCCCGACCACGTGCGCCGCCGTGTAGGGCGCATAATCGGCACTGTAGGGAAGCAGGGCATAGAGCAGGTCAAACCGTATCCCCAGGAAAATGCACAGAAAGGCGGCCAGGAACATGGCCAGGAGCATGTTAAAAGGCGGCTCCTTGGCCCGGATGCCGGTGTCCCGGCCAAAAAAAACGAAATACGGCAATTTGATCCCTACCTGCATAAAAACACCCGCCGAGGCAAACTGCAGCACCA
The DNA here is from genome assembly GCA_964575805.1 of uncultured Desulfobacteraceae bacterium. GTDB lineage: Bacteria > Desulfobacterota > Desulfobacteria > Desulfobacterales > Desulfosalsimonadaceae > M55B175. Next base: position 20,232 of record CAZNSO010000039.1, on the reverse strand, counting down.
GCCAGGCAATGGCCAGGTGTTGGTAAGCTGCGGCACTGATTATCATGGATTTGCTGACAAAACCGCCGAACAGGGGCATGGAAATGGAGGCCGCACCCACCATGCAGAACAGGGCTGTCAGCGGCATGGTTTTGTACAGGCCGCCCAGATCGGTGAATTTGCTTTTGCCGGTAACATGGAGCACCGATCCGGCGGCCATAAACAGCAGGGCCTTGTAGAGAATATGGCAGAAGGCGTGGGAGACTGTTCCGTTAATGGCAAGAGCGGTGCCGATGCCGACGCCGCAGAGCATGAACCCCACCTGGTTGATCAGGGCGTAGGCCAGGACACGGCGGACATCGTTTTCAAAAACAGTGTATAAAAGCGGAAGGATCGCCATCAGCAGACCCAGAAAGATGAGCAGCTCGGTGCCGGCAAACATGCGGGCCATCACGTAAACCGCGCTCTTGGTGGTAAAAGCGCTTAAAAACACCGCACCCGTGACAGTGGCTTCCGGGTAAGCGTCACTGAGCCAGGCATGCAGCGGCGGAATCGCGGCGTTTACCGCCACCCCGACAAAAATGAGAATGCCCGCCGGCCCGGAAAGCCCGATCAGTGAAAACGCGGCCGTGCCGGTATGCTGCACATACAGGAGGATACCGGCGAGCAGACAGAGCCCCCCGAATATGTGCATCATGATATAGCGCAGCGATGCGGCCTGGGAAGCCCGGCTGCGGCGGGCCAGGATCAGAAAGGTCGAGGCCACCGCCATGATTTCCCAGAAAACATAGAGTGAGAACAGGTCCCCGGCAAGGCTCACGCCGAGAGCCCCGCCGGCATAGGCAAAAGCTGCCATGTGCTGGAGGTTGTCTTTGACTTTCAGGGCAAAAATAACGGAAATAAACGAGATGAGGATAAAAATGCAGGCAAAAGCCCGGCTCAACCGGTCCACCCGGCCCCAAACCAGCTCATAATCAAGAAATTCCACGGCCCAGTGCTGGCCCAGCGGGGTGTAAAAAAGCGTAATCCCGGCAAGCAGCGGCAGAAGCAGCATATAGGCGGCTTGCACCCGCCCTTTGAATGCGGGGATCAATAAGGCACCGAGGATGAAAAGCAATCCCGGCGGGATATTCAGATTTAAGGCTTCAAGATGCATGGGCCGATCCGCAATGGACACGAAAACCGTCAGTCATAATAATCCTCGTCCCTTTTCACCAAAAACCGCAGCAGCCTGGCGAGGTATACCAGCAATATGCAGGAAACAAACCCGTATGCCGCAAAAAAATTGGGCCACCCCTCCCAGTCAAAGGCCGCGTGCTTGTGGATAAAAAAATCAACAATCAGCAGCACCGCAAGGCTGATAAAGAAAATGGCCGGCAGGATTTTCACCTTTCCGGGGCTGCCAGAAAATTTATGCTTTTTTTTCATAGCCACTTCCGCTGAATACTAAAAAACATCACGTAGCCTTTTCCCATTTGATGCGTCAACGCCATTTTTGCATTCTGCCGCCCCGGCAGCCCCGGCTCATCCTCCCAGAATCCGGATAACCGCCAGTTTTGAAAGATTGAAAAACGGCTGGGGATAAAAAAACAGCCAAACGGAAGCCGCAGCCGTTATCATCGGAGGTGCCAGGCACCATCCGGGGGCCTCCTTTACCCTGCTTTCAAACATGGCCTCTTCAGGGGTACAGAAAAAAGCCCGGTACACGATGGGCAGGAAATAAGCCGCATTCAAAAGCGAACTCAACAGCAGCACGGCCAGCATCAAGCCCTGACCGGCTTCCAGGGTGCCGAGCGCCAAGTGCCATTTGCTGATAAACCCCCCGCAGGGCGGAAGGCCGATCACTGAGAGCGCCCCGATGAAAAAGGCCCCCATGGTAAACGGCATCCGCTTGCCAATGCCCACCATTTCAGAAATATTTTTCACCCCCACGGCCACGGCAATGGCCCCGGCACAGAAAAACAGGGTGATTTTGCCGAATGCATGCATGGCGATGTGCAGCATCCCGCCGGTCATCCCGGACTGGCTCAAAAGGGCGGCGCCCAGAACAATGTAGGAGAGCTGGCCGATGGTGGAAAAAGCCAGCCGCCGCTTGAGATTGTCCTGGGACAGGGCGATAAGGGAGGAGGCCAGGATCGTAACTGCGGCAATGGCGCACAAAAGGGTTTCAAACCCGTATGCCTGGAGTGTCCCCGGCCCGAAAATATCGGTTATAACGCGAAACACGCAAAAAACGCCTACCTTGACGACAGCCACCGCATGCAGCAGGGCGCTGACCGGTGTCGGCGCCACCATGGCGGCGGGCAGCCACGCATGAACCGGCATAATCCCGGCCTTTGAAAAACCAAACACAAACATCAGCAAAAGGGGGAGCGCCTGTATCGAAGAAAAACCGCCGGCAAGGATGCCGCCCGGGGCAAAATCGAGCGTCCCGGTCACCACATAGACCAGGACCATGGCCGGCAGCACCAGGCCGATGGAGCCGCCCATGATGTAGAACAGGTACTTCCGGCCGGAGCTCCGGGCCTCCCGGTCCTGATGATGGGTGACCAGCGGATAGGTGGAAAGCGACAGGATCTCGTAGAAAATATACATGGTCAGCAGGTTGGCGGAAAACGCCACCCCGACGGTCGCGCTGAGGGCGGCGGCGAAAAAGCAGTAATAGCGCGTCTGGCTGTGCTCGTCCAGGCCCCGCATATATCCTATGGAATAGGCGGATGTGACGATCCAGAGAAAAGAGGAGACAAGGGCGAAGAGCAGCCCGAAGGCATCCACCTGGAGTTTGAACTCAATACCGGCAAAAAGGGGGACGATACTGAATTCAAAGCTGCGCCCGGCCATGACCGCCGGCACCATGGAGGCAATGAGGCCGAATTTGATCAGGGCCGCGGCAAAGGTCCAGGATTCGCGCACATTGGGCTTTCGGCTGGAGAGCAGCACCGGGATTACGGCCAGTGAGACCAGAACAACGATCAAAGGCTTGATGGAGATAATGGGGATCATAGGCTTCCCATCATCAAAGGCGAAATTAAGGGTTCAATAAAGCCGGTGACCAGGCTCTGGGCATAAATGCCCATGGCAATCAGCAGCCCGGCTGTGGCCAGAAGGGGCACCACCATATCCAGCGGGGCCTCCTGAATGGATGGACCGTTGTTGTTGTGGGAATGGTGATGGTCAAAGGGCTCAAAATAAGCGGTTTCCATGACCCTGAAAAAAAGCAGCACATTGACCAGGCTGCTGATGATCAGCGCAGCGGTAAACCCGTAATGGCCCGCCTCGATACCGCCGCTCAAAAGGTACCACTTGCTGAAAAACCCGCAGGTCGGGGGCACCCCGATGATCGCCAGCGAACCCACCACAAAGGCGGTCATGGTAAAGGGCATTGTTTTGAACAATCCCTGCAAACCGGCGATTGTATCGCCGTTGATGCGGGTGGCCATGGCGCCGGCCGCAAGAAACATGCACAGGGTCATCATTGCGTCGTTGATAAGGTGCAATACCGCGCCCGTCATGCCGGCCGCGTTTCCCAGCCAGAAACCGCCGACCATGTAGCCCACCTCCACGACAATGATGTAGGCGAGCATCCGTTTCAGCCGCGTCTGCTTGTACGCCAGCACGGAGCCGGCCATAATGGCCCCGACCGCCAACCAGACAATGAGCTCGCCGATCGGCAGAAGGGAGAAGGCCAGCTCCGGTTGATAGACGGTAAGGATCATCCGGATCATCACGTAGAGCATGACTTTGGTGGTCAGCGGCGCAATCAGGCTGGCAGTGGGATTCGGCGCAAAGGAATAGGCGTTGGCCAGCCAGGCGTGAAGCGGGAAAAACGCCATTTTGATGAGAAGGCCCACCAGGCAGAGAATAAATGACAAATGAATCAGGGAAACCTTCTCCACCGTTGGCAGCAGCGCCGCCAGATCCAGCATGTTCAGGGAACCGGTGACCATATAGAGGTAGCCTGTTCCGAGCAGATAGAGGCTGGCGCCGATGGTTCCCATGAAAACATAGTTGAGGCTTGCCAGCCGGGCCCTTCCGCCCCCCATGCCGAGCAAGGCATAACCGGAAAGGGAGGAAATCTCCAGCAATACGTACAAATTGAAGGCATCGCCGGTAATCACGATGCCCATTAAACCGGTTACAAATAAAAGATACAGGGAATAATAGGCCCCCAGGCGGTTGTTAAATACATCCGCGGCAACCCTGCGGGTGGCGATCAGGTTGATCAGGGCGACCAGGGAAACCAGTATCAGAATGGCACCGTTTAAGTGATCGATGTAAAAGGAAATGCCCCAGGGGGGCGCCCAGCCGCCCAGCCGGTAAATCAGCGCACCGTCCTGCATCACCTGTCCCATGACAAGAATGGCGCAGAACAGGGTGACGGCAAGGGCGGCAAGCGCTGCAGGAAAACACAGGCTCTTCCGGAGCCAGCCGGCCATAATGACCGACAGCGCAGCCAGCAGGGGCACAATAATGATCAGCGCGGGACATTGAGACATCATACCTGCCTGGACTCTTCCGCTTTGAGTTGCGCCAGTATCTCATCCTCCTCCAGGGTGTCGTAGTGCCGGTAAATCGATACGGCCAGCGCCAGCGCCACGCCGAGGGTCGCCACGGAAACCACGATGGCGGTGAGCATCAGCACCTGGGGCAGCGGATTCATATATTCGGCCGCCCGGATACCGGCTTCATGAGCGCCGTGACCGTGGCCGTGGCCATGGCGGATAATCGGAATCGTGGCATCCAGTTTGGTTGCCATGGTGACGTAGAAGAGGATGATAGCGATCTGGAAAATATTCATACCGATGATCTTCTTCACCAGGTTGTTTTTGGCGATCATCGCGTAAAGGCCGATCATCATCAAAACAGCCACGCCCCAGTAATTATAATTGGCGATGACAAATTCAGCCCAATCCGGCACGGACAGCCCGCTCATACGCTATAACCCCTCATCCTGCCGGCCGGCGGACACCAGATTATAATAGATCCATATCATGACGGCCGAAACAGCAACGCCGACACCGATTTCCACCAAAAGGATGCCATGGGACCTCGCCATAACGGGATCCACCGCCAGCAGGCGGGAAAGGATGCCATAATCCAGGAAATTGGCCCCCAGCAGGAGGCATAAAACCCCTGTGCCGGCATAAATAAACAGGCCGGTGGATGCCATTAGCGCGCTTGATTTTTCAGGCATTTGCCGGAGGGTGGAACGAAGATCCCTGGAAAGGGCCAGCAGGATCAAGGTGGCGCCGAAGATCACGCCGCCCTGGAACCCGCCGCCGGGCGAGTGGTGGCCGTGAAAAATGACATACAGGGCGAAAAGCTGCAGAAACGGGATCACCAGGGCGGCCGCCTTTTTTATTATAATGTCATAAGGCACCCAATTGGCGTCGATTCTTTCGAACTCATCCGAGTCCGTCGGCTCCTTTCCGCCCTTTTCGATAATCAGGGTAATGCCGGTGTCGATGTGCCGGTAGAGGCGGTAGGGGGGCGGTTGTCTCCGGAACCGCCGGAGCACGAAAAAGCAGGCAAGCCCGGCGGCCAGGACCACCGCGGCCTCAAACATGGTGTCATAGCTTCGATAGTCCGCCAGCACGGCCGTGACAAGATTGGGGACCGCGGTTTCCTCCACGGCATGTTTAATATAGTCGTCTGACACATGCAGGCTTGCCGGTGAATTCGGATCCCCCACGGCCGGGAATTGAAGGGAACTGGTCCAAATGACCGCCCCGAACAGCAGCACCGCTATTAATCCGAAATACTTCAATCCTTACTTCTCCTGGCTGTGCGAAATACGGCCGCGACAAAAAACACCGTACTGACCCCCGCGCCGACCGAAGCCTCGGTAAACGCCACATCCACCGCCCCCATGATCGCAAAAAGCAGGCACATCATAAAACTGAAAGCGCCGAACAGGACCGCTGCTCCCAGAAGATCCCTGATACTGATGGCCGCAATGCCGGAGATGAGAACCAGGGTTAAAATAATCAAATCAAGCTGCCAGATCATTTTTTCTCTCCGGTTTTCTCGCCGGGATTTCTGGTCCACGGCGGCAAACCCGCCCGCATGCCCG
>CAZNSO010000039.1:0-14080 GCA_964575805.1 uncultured Desulfobacteraceae bacterium | reverse complement strand
CCGGTTTTCTCGCCGGGATTTCTGGTCCACGGCGGCAAACCCGCCCGCATGCCCGCATCAGCAATGGCATGAGTTGCCGTGGGGCTGGTAATGAAGATAAAAACAACAATCAGCATGATTTTTAAAGCCGTCAGCAGGGAGGAGAGGGAAAAATCGCTTAAAACATAGACCGCCATGCCGCCCATGGTCAGAAAAAGGCCCATGGTATCCAGTTTTCCTGCCGGATGAAGCCTGGAATAAATATCAGGAAAACGCAGGATGCCAACCGAGCCGCCGGCAAAGAACACCAGGCCGCCAAGCAGAAGCAGCAGGGAAACCATTGTCATCGCAGCCAACCCCCCTCTCCCGGTTATTCGTTGATATTTTTTTCATACAGCCCCTTTCGCTTCTGGAAATACCGGGATGTCGCCAGAACCGCGATAAAATTCAGCGTGGCATAGGCCAGGGCAATATCGACAAACATATCCACACGTTGATAAATAAGGCCAATAAGGATCAACAGCGCCGTGGTCTTGCTGCCGATGGCATTGACCCCGATCAGCCGGTCCAGTATGGTGGGGCCGAATACCGCCCGGTAGAGCGGCAGCACCATGAGCAGGCACAAAAAAATGCCCATGTATAAGAAAACGGTCTGCATGGCTTATGAAAAAATTTTCTCCACCCTGGCCTCCATCCGCCCGGGCAGCGCCCCTGCGGATTTGGCATCAATGGCGTGAACCGTGAATTTCCTGAGAACCGAAACATATATGGTAACCGTGCCGGGCGTGAGCGTAATCGAATTGGCAAAGATCAGCAGCGCCATGTCCTCTTTCAGGCGGCTTTGAAACGTCACGACCCGGGGGTCGATGAGATCCTTCATTCGCGGATGGAAAGTAAGGTAGAGCAAATACAGGTTGGCGAGAAATATCTGGACCAGCAGCCAGGGGATGTAGGCGACAAAGCCGGCCGCGGCATTGGGAAAGGACTTCAGTTGCAAACGGGGAAATAGAAGATCGGCGGAAATGGCGGCTACGATGGCGCTGGAGATCACCCCGAGGACCAGGTGAAACAGGTCGAAGCGACCGGATAGAATGATCCAGGTGACAAAACAGACAAGAAACGTCATCACCTTTGATCCGGCGCGCGCCCCTGAGAATCCGCCCTTTTTTTCCAGCCTCGTTTTCATGGCATCCAAATCCTTTAGCTTAGTATACGCATCCGCCCGCCTGAACGCAAATAAAACCGGTTCGTTAAGGATAATGTCTTGTGTAATAGTCTATCATAGCCCGCCTTTTTTGAAAATAAAAAAGGGATGTACTAAAGGCTGTTTTCACTTTCAGGGAAGGGTTTTTATAATGAAAATGCTTACCCATCGGCACCCGTATGGGCCTTCTGCCACAGCGCCTGGATGCTCCCCCCGGTAAGAGCGCTTCTCACGCTTTCGGGGAGCGGCAGGCGGCAAAGCTTTTCCAACTCCTCCGCCGGGCTGCCAAAGGGGAAATCCGAACCGAAAAAAATCCGCTCATGGCCGTAGGTTCGGATATAGCTCATGACGGTTTCAGGCGCCGCCAGACTGGTATCGGTATATACCATGGGGTTCTCCCAGAGCCCGGCCCGCGCAATCGCCCGATAGCCGCCGTTTAAATATCCCAGGTGCGGAATGATCACATGGATGCCAACGGCCAGTTCATTGATAAAACGGATGGTAGCCGCCAGCTCTTCCTCAAAAACAATCGGCAGGCCGCGGCGCCGGATCTCGGAAAGTGCGGCCGGGCAGGCGGGGTCATCGTAGTGATAGACGGGTTCATCGTCATGCCGGTGCCACTTGATGCCATAATGCCAGGGATCCAGCTGATCAACGGCAAAATCATTCCAGATGAAAAGATAGGGAAACACCTCGATTTCCCTGTTTGTGAGGCTGAGCAGGTATTGGTTGGAGGCCCGCCGCTGCTCCCGCCACGCGGGTGTGTCGCGAAAGTCCGGGTCCCGGCGGTCGTAAATCTCGGAAACCGGGGAAAACATGGCCACGCCGTCAATGGGCGTGGATTTTGCCGCCGCCAGGTAATCTTCATAACTCTGGGGCGGATAGCGCTCAATAATGCCGCAATGGGCATGGGCGTCAATAACCCGGGCTTCCATAAGGCCCCTTAAAGCGAATCGCCGGTTTCCCGGCCCTTGTCGTCCGGCTCCAGGATAAACCGCCAGGCGCAGTACCACTGCTCCGGATGCGGGTCCGGGGGGCAGCCGATGCATTCGGTCCGGATCCGGTCGTCAACCGCGCGGGCAAAGTAGGTGTATTCCACCAGGCCTGCGCTCTTGCAGGGATAATCCGGCAGTTCCTTGCGCTTGCGGGCCGCCTGCACGCGGCAGTCATTCATCTGGAAAACAATGCTCTCCGGCGTCTCCTCTGAAAAAGACTGCTGGTTGATATTGGCATAAAGCCGAAAGCCCAGGGCCTTTTTCAGGCCCTGGATCCCGGGGCGCTTTGGCAGGCCGAGGAAATTCTTGATGGACCAGGCCTCGAATGGCGAAAAATGGGCCCAGCAGGAATCATTGCAACGCTTGGCATCATTCATTCCATGGGCAAACTCCACGGACTGGAACCAGACCCCGTCGTTTGCCAGCCAGTTGACGGACAGGGTGTTCAACAGTTCCATCAATTTCTCCCGGGGCATGGCGGCCAGCGGCGCCGGCAGGTCCTCGGCCGCCATTTCAAACCCAAGGGTTTTGGAAAGCCGTTTCATCTGAATGTTAAAGCTCCGGGCAGATGCCGCCTCCATCACCTCCAGGGCGCGCTCCATGCCCAGCTGATGGCGCACCTCGGTGAACCAGAAGGCATAGTGCATCATGATGCGATGAAACAGGTTGAGGGCATATCGGGCCAGTTCCTCGCTGCTCATATCCTCCAAAGAATCCGCTTTTTCATCCATTGTCGCTCCTTTTCCCCTTGTTTAACCGGTCCCTTTCATTTGCCCGGCCTGCCATGCGCCTCAATCGTCAGTCCGTCTGAAGCTCCTGGATGCCGGTGTAAAAATCCAGGGCCTCGGGATTCTTCAATGCATCCCGGTTCTGGACCGGTTTGTCCTCAATCATGTTTTTAACCGCAAGCTCCACTTTCTTCATATTCAAAGTGTAGGGGATGTCGGGGACCTCGACAATTTTTGCCGGTACGTGACGCGGCGAGGCCTCGGTGCGGATCAGGCGCCTGATCTTGTTTTTGAGCTCGTCGGTGAGGGTGTGGCCCTCGGCCATCTTCACGAAAAGGACCACCCGGACATCGTTTTTCCAGTCCTGGCCCACCACCAGGCTGTCCTCCAGCTCCTCCATCATTTCCAGCTGCCGGTATATCTCTGCGGTGCCGATGCGGACGCCCCCCGGATTCAGGGTGGCATCTGATCGGCCGTAGATCTTGACACCGCCGTGGTCATTGATTTCAATATAGTCGCCGTGGCGCCATACCCCCGGATACACATCAAAATAGGCCTTGTGGTACTTCCGGTTGTCCGGGTCATTCCAGAAATAAACCGGCATGGAGGGAAAGGGCGCCGTGCAAACCAGTTCGCCCTGCTGATTGAGCACCGGCTCGCCCTTGTCGTTGAAGGCCTCCACTTTCATGCCGAGCCCGCGGGTCTGCAGCTCCCCGCAGTATACCGGCCCCATGGGGTTGCCCAATGCGAAACAGCCGTTTAAATCCGTCCCGCCGGATATGGAAGCCAGCTGCAGATCCTTCTTTATCGCATCATAGACAAACTCGAACCCCTCCTCGGAAAGCGGCGAACCGGTGGAAAGAAGTGCCCGGAGCGGGCTCAGGTCGAACTTTTCCCCGGGGCGCAGGCCGGTGTTGCGCAAAGCGGAGATATAGCCCGCGCTGGTGCCGAAAACGGTCAGCTTTTCATCCTGGGCCATCTGCCAGAGGGCGGTTTCGTCCGGATGAAACGGATTGCCGTCAAAAAGCACAATGGTGGCTCCGGTTCCCAGGGCGCAGGTCAGCCAGTTCCACATCATCCAGCCGCAGGTGGTGAAATAAAAAACAACATCATCGCGGCTCACATCCGTGTGCAGGATATGCTCCTTTAACTGGTTGATCAGGATGCCGGCGCTGCCCTGGACCATGCATTTGGGCAGGCCGGTGGTCCCCGAGGAATACATGATATAGAGGGGGTGATCCGGGGGCAGCTGCTCAAACTCAATGGACAAGCCGCTTTCAGCGGATTTGAAATCATCGATCATCACGGATTTATCAATGGCGGAGATATCCGGGTTCTCCAGGGTGTAGGGGACCATCACGATTTTTTCGATGGACGGGATCTCCCTGGCGATAGCCGCCACCCGTTCCAGGGAATCGACCCGCTTGCCCTTGAAAAAATAGCCGTCTGCAGAAAACAGCACTTTGGGGCCGATCTGGCCGAAACGGTCCATCACCCCCTTGAACCCGAAATCCGGGGAGCAGGAGGACCAGGTGGCCCCAAGACTGGTGGCGGCCAGCATGGCAATGATGGTCTCGGGCATGTTGGGCATGTACCCCACCACCCGCTCGCCGGGCTGCACGCCGAGTTCCTTGAGCGCCGCGGCCATCCGTGCCACTTCGTCATAGAGCCGGGCATAGCTCAGGCGCACCACCGGCTGGTCCTCGCCCTTGAAGACAATGGCCGTCTCATCGTCGCGGTAGCGGAGAAGATTTTCCGCGAAATTGAGCCGGGCGCCGGGAAACCATTGCGCCCCGGGCATTTTGGAGAGATCATCCACCACCTGGGTGTAGGGCTTGGAATGAATAATATCCGCATAATCCCACATAGCGGCCCAGAAATCCGGAATTTGTTCCACGGACCACTGATAGAGCTCCGGATAATCGGAGATGGAAAGATTGTACCGCCCGTTCACATACTGAATGAAACGGTACATGTTGGTCTGCTGTATCTGTTCCTCGCTTGGCTGCCAAAGGATTTTAGACATAAGGGCATCCTTTCTTGTCTCGGTTAAGGCTTTTTTTATTTGGGCCTGCAGGATTCCGGAAGCACGGCTTCGGCCCCCCACTCGCCCGGCAGCAGCTGTTTCGGCTGCTCGCCCTGTTTTTCCTTGAGTTTTTTCAGACCGGGCCGGGCGAATTTCATATGGCCCTCCTTGAGCGTCCGGCCATTGATGACAGCCTCGCTGCGAAGCCGGTGACCGGCCGTTCGCTCCATCTGTTTGCCCAGCCAGAGGACCCGGTCCACGTCATAGCCGTGTTCAATGCCCATTTCATCGATCTGCACCAGCATGTCCTCCAGGCAGTTCAGACCCACGTAGCGGGGGTCCTCATAGTAGTATTCACCGGTTCCGGGCACCGGGCAGTCGTCCAGGAAGTTGGCGGGCTGCCCCCCCATGCCGCCAAGGGTGGCCTCGAAGTAAGTGATCCCGGCCTGAAGCGCCGCCAGGATGGAGGCGGCCGCAACGCGCTTGGTTTCATGGAAATGGGCGATATGCAGATCGGTATCGGGGATTTCATCCAGGATCATGGAGAAATAACGGTACACGTCCGGCGCTGAGGCACTGCCGTCGTGGTCCGCATGCTCGATATCCGAGGCGCCGATCTCCAGCCAGCGCTTGGTGAACTCAACCGCATCCTTCAATTCGGTCGCCCCGGCAATGGGGCTGCCCCAAATGGTGCTCACCGTTCCGCACATCTTGATTCCCGCATCCCTGCATTTCTTTATGCAGCGCTCGGCCTCCTTCCAGTACATGGGAAGGGTGGTGCCGGAATTGGCAAAATGGTGTTCCTCCTCGGTGGAGACCATCATTAACACACGATCCGGGCCGATGCCCTTTTCCTTGAGTTCAATGGCCTTGTCCACAGCGGGCTCGCGAATGGTCACGGCGGTGATGGACACATCATCGGGGTTGACCCCGCGTTTGGTGCACCGCCGCTTGAATGTGTCGCTGCGCAAATGCGTCAACACGTCTTCCGCATCGGAGAACTGGGGAAGCAGATAGGGATTCCCCAGGTTGGTAACCTCGATATTGCGGCAGCCGGCAAAAATAAGCTCCTGGGCGTAGAACAGCTTGGCGCGGGTGGAGACAAATTTTTCCAGGTGCTGGAACCCGTCTCTTACGGTAATGTCGCCAATGGTGACCTTTTTCGGCATACGGGGAAAAACTTTCCAGAAATCATATTCTGTCATATGCAGATCCTTTCTTCATTTATCATTTAGTGGTTTTCAGGTTCAATCAAATTTATCAAAAAGCCGGCGGCCGGAGCGGCATCAAGGCGGCCGGTCCGGGTCAGAACCGGAAGTTTCCGAACGAGGGATCGCCAATGGGTTTCAGCAGGCTTACCTCAAGGGCCATGGCCAGCCAGTCCCGGATTTCCCCGAATTTCACCACCCGGTCGTTGAGCAGCCGGGCGCCGCAGAAAAAGGGATGGGCCTCCCCATCGTATTTTTCCACCATTTTCTGATGAAAGGCCTCGCGTTCCTCGTCGCTCATGGGTTTGCCCTGGGCTTCGCGCTTTCTCTCCTCTATGGAGAGCAGCACCCCGCCGGCGCTTCTGCCGCTCATCACCGAGGTGCGGCCGCGCATGGTGGTGAACAGGAAATTCGGGCGGTATGCCCGGCCGCACATGCCGTAATTCGCAGCACCATTGTCCGGTCCGATCACCAGCTGAATCCGCGGCACCTGGGCGCAGGACACGGCCCGGACCATGTCGGCGCCGTATTTGCCGATACCGGCCCTTTCCGCGTCCGAACCCACCATGTAGCCCGGGGAATTCTGCATGAAAAGGATGGGGATTTTCTCGTGGCTGCAGCGCACTATCCATTCAGCGGCCTTGCGCGCGGCTTCTTCAAAGATGATGCCGATCCGGTTGGCCGCGATCACTCCGACGGGAAATCCCTTTATGCGGATTTTGCCCGCCACGATGTTGTCCGCCTTGCCCATCATGTAGTGTTTCTTGTATTCGGAAAAATACGAATCATCCGCGAAGGTTTCCAGAACCGCGCGGGCGTCGATCCCCTGATTGACCGTGGCCGGCATGAGCTCATAGATCTTCTGCGGGTCCACCTGCGGGGGGCGCTCCTCGTAACGGTGCAGATGGATGCGCTGCGGCGCCTGAAGGGAGAGGATCTCGCGGACCTTGTCAATGGCCTCGTCCTGGGATTTGCAGAAATGATCCGCGCCGCCCGAGACCTGGGTATGCACCTTGGCACCGCCCAGCTCCTCGGCGCTGATGACCTCGCCGGTGGCCATTTTCACCAGCGGGGGCCCGCCCAGAAACGAATACGAGAACTTATCGATCATGACCGCTTCACAGGCCATGAACACGATATAGGCGCCGCCCGCGGTGTTGCCGCCGGTGCTCATCGTCACCTGCTTGAGCCCCTTGGCCGACATCCGGGCCATGTTGTAGAACATGGAGCCGAAATGCTGGTCATCCGGGAACACGTCGGCCTGCATCGGGAGAAAGGCACCGCCGGAGTCGGCGATATAGACGCAGTTCAAGCCGTTTTCCTCGGCAATGGCCTGGGCGCGCATGTGTTTTTTCAGGGTAATGGGAAAATAGGTGCCGGCCTTGACCCGGGGATCGTTGGCAAATAACATGGTCCAGTTGCCGCCGACCATTCCGACGCCCGTGACCACCCCGCCGCAGGGAACATCCGGCACGCCCGGATAATCCATGCCAAACCCGGCGATCTGTCCCAGTTCATAAAACTGCGTGCCCGGATCGATCAGCATTTCGATCAGCTCCCGCACGGGCCGCTTCCCCTGCTTCCGCAGCTTCTCAACCGCCTTTTCCCCTCCCGGCCAGAGCGTCTGGTTGATGCGCTCATCCAGTTTGGCCTCCTCGCTTTCCCAATGCTTGCGGTTTTTTTCAGCTTCTTCGCTCATGTGAACCTCTTTGGGTATGAATATTTAAATGTCTGTAATATATGGCTAAGATGACTGCCGGAGGCTTGCAACAGTCCCGGCACCATGCACTTGCCAGATCCTTTATTTTCCCTGGTAGACGGGTTTGCGTTTTTCCCTGAATGCCGCCAGCCCCTCCAGCCGGTCCTGGGTGGGGATGGTGAGCCAATAGGCATTGGATTCAATGGCCAGCCCGGTGTTGAGGTCGGTTTCAAAACCGGCGTCAATGGCGTACTTGGCCTGCTCCAGGGCAATGGGGCCGCCTTCGCAGATCTGGGCGGCCAGTTTTTGGGCCTCCTCCATCAAAGCCCCGGGCTCGCAAACGGAATTGACCAGGCTGATGGCATGGGCCTCGGCTGCGTCCACCCGGCGGCCGGTCAGGATGAGCTCCTTGGCTTTTCCCTTTCCAACCAGCCGGGGCAGCCGCTGCGTGCCCCCCGCCCCGGGTATGATGGCAAGCCGCGTTTCCGTGAGCCCCATGCTGGCATTCGTTGAAGCAATCCGCAGATCACAGGCCAGCAGCAGCTCGGTACCGCCGCCCAGGGCCACGCCGTTTACCGCGGCGATCACCGGCTTGTTCAAGGCCTCGATATCGGAGAACAGGTTGCGGATCGTGTAGATGAATTTCCGGACCTCTTCGTGGGACATGCCGGCGCGCTCCTTCAGGTCCGCGCCTGCGGAGAAGGCTTTCTGGCCGGCGCCCGTAATGATCACCGCGCGCACCCCGCTTTGAAACCGGATATCCCAAACCGCATCCTTCAAGGCATTGAGCAGTTCAAAGTTGAAGCTGTTCATGGCCTCCGGCCGGTTTAGCGTCAGAATGGCCGTTTGATCGGTGGTTTCCACCTGCAGCACTTTGTCAGTCATTGAGCGCCTCCATTATTCCCCTGTTTCGCGTTATTCGCATCATGGCTCCCAAAATGGGGGGACAAACCCCCGACGACCGGGCTAACACCCGATATACCGGGAGATCACCAGCCGCTGGATCTCGGATGTGCCCTCGCCGATATCCAGCAGTTTCTGGTCCCTGAAAAACCGCTCCACATTGTATTCCTTCATCAGGCCGTAGCCGCCGAATATCTGGACCGCGTTATTGGCGACCCGCCCCATGAGCTCGGAGCAGTAAACCTTGGCCATGGCCGCGACTTTCTGGTAGGAACGCCCCTTGTCCCGCAGCCAGCAGGCCTTGTAAAGCAGGTTGCGGGCGCATTCCAGCTCTATGGCCGCATCCGCCAGCTTGAAGGACACCGCCTGGTACTTGGATATGGGCTTGCCGAACTGTTCCCGGGATTTGGCGTACTTCAAGGCTGCCTCATAAGCCCCCTGGGCGCCGCCAAGCCCCATGGCGCCGATGGACAGGCGTCCGCCGTCGAGCGTGGAAAGCATCTGGTGGAAGCCGTTGCCCTGCGCCCCCAGGATGGCCGAATGGGGCACGCGGACGTCATCGAAATAGAGTTCGGCTGTATTGCTGGCCCGCCACATCATTTTCTTGTGCATGGGCACCCCTTTAAACCCCGGCGTACCGTTTTCCACGAGAAAACAGGTGTATTCCGGGCGCCCGTCCTCCCTTTGACCGGTCACCGCCTGGACCGTAACGCCCAGGGTAAGCTCACAGGCCGCATTGGTGATAAAGATCTTGGAACCATTGATGACCCACTCATCGCCGTCACGGACAGCGGTGGTCTTGCTCCCCCCCGCATCGGAGCCGGCCGTTGGCTCGGTCAGGCCGAATCCCCACAGAGCCTCGCCCGTGCAAAGCTTCGGCAGGTATTTCTGCTTCTGCTCTTCGCTGCCGAAATAGTAAATCGGGCCCATGCCCAGGGAATTGCCCGCGGCGATAGTGGCTGCCTGGGAACCGTCCACCCGGGCGATTTCTTCAACAGCAATAATGTAGGAAATATAATCGAGCCCCTGGCCGCCGTAAGCATCACTCACGAACATGCCGAACAGCCCGATCTCCCCCATTTTCCTTGTCAGCTCCGGAGAAAACGTTTCCGTCTCGTCAAGTTCCGCCGCCACCGGCGCAATGGCGGTTTCAGCGAACTTTCGGACTTCCTTGCGGATCATCTCCTGCTGTTTGTTCAGATCATAGTCCAAAAGAAGACCTCCTTGGTTGATTGTAAAATCATATTTTTTGAACATCCCTCAATTTTGTCCACCCGAATCGCCCCGAATCGCCCGGATGAACAGGCGCGAGACCTCATCGCCGAGAAGCGGCAGATCATAGTCCCGGTTGAACATAATCCAGGGAATGGTCATGTGGTCAATCGTGCCGAACAGAAGGTGCTGGCAGAGATCCATATCCAGGTCCGCCCTGAATTGCGCCTCCGCCTGCCCCCGGACAATAATATCCCGGATAACATTGAAAATCTTCTCGATTATCCGGATGCCGCCGGATCGGTAGAACAACTTGTTGGTCCGCAGCATCAGCACCAGGATCGTGGTGTAATTCTTCTCTTCATTGTAGAACCGGAAAAGCTTTGAGATTATTTCCCGGATTTCGTTTTCAAGGGTGTTGCCGCAGATGTGGTCGTAGAGCTCGCCCAGCTTTTCATCCGGAATGCTGATCAGCAGGTTCTGCTTGTTCCGGTAATATTCATACACGGTGCCTTCGGCCACATCGGCCCGGCGCGCAATCTGGAGCATGCTGGTGTCGTTGAACCCGTTTTCCGCGAAAAGCGAGGTCGCGGCATTGATGATCCGTTTTCTCTTCCTGTCTTTTTTATTGACGGTCTGCAGCGGGGGCTGACCGGGCCGGACCGCGCGCATGACCATGTCCGCTATCATTTCCGCCTGGTCCAGGGAATTGGGCGCATCCTTTACCGTCCAGTTTATGGCAATGTGATCCACGGTCCCCAGGATCATATCCCTTAACACCTGGGGGGAGGACACCCCCTGGAAGGTGCCGTCACGCATGCCCTCCCGGATGATCCCGGTGATCAGGCCGGCATAGGCCTTGAGCGTCGCATAGGCCGCCGAGGAATAAAACCGGGGGTAGGAGCGCGATTCCAGAATGATTTTGATCTCTTTCTTGTTGCCTGAATATACCTTGCAGTGAAACCAGATGGCCTTGCGAAGCTTGTTCTCGGCACCCTTGATGCCGGAGAGATGCTCCTGGAGACCGTCCCGGCAGGCAGAGAGGAAATTGTCAATGATGGCGAACAGGAGCTCCTCTTTGCTTTTAAAATAGGTGTAAATACCGGAGGCCGCCATCCCGGAGCCCTTGGCAATCTCCTGGACCGTGGCCACGGCAAAGCCTTTCTCCGATATGACCCGCGTTGCCGAGTCAAGTATGGCCTGCTTCCGGTATTCCGATTTTTTCATGGGTTTCAACAAAATTGAATAGCACTCATTTTTTAATTTATCTTGAGGACAATTTATTTTTAAAAAAACAAAAAATCAAGAAATAAAATGCATGGAATAAAAAAAAATGAAAACCACTGCCGGGACTGCAAACAGCGGCGGAATGACGTGTCCGGCCCCAAACCCGATTCAAGCCCAGGCAAGGCGAAAAAGACGGTTCACCCGGGCGCTATTTTGGGTTTGGCAGGCCGTCTTTTTGTGTTATATATAATCTGCCGCACACGCCGGATATGGTGTGCTATCCAGTTGACCGCTTGCATATGGCCATCGATGACAATCGAACCGCCCGACACCAGCCGACAAAAAAAACCGGCGCCGGAGCACTTCATCATGTTCCGGCGGCTCTCCTCCATGCCCGGGGCCGCCGGGGAAATGCTGGCGGCTGTCGAATCCGTCTCGGGCATCAGCCGTACCGATCTGCGCTACCGGCTGGCCGGACCGGGGTTTGGTGTGCTGCTGCCGAAACAGCCCCGCCCGGCCATGGAGGCCTGTGCCGATGAACTGGGGGATTTCGGCATGCCTGCGGCGGTGGTTGCCAAATCCGAGCTCTCCGGGGCCCGGCTGCCTGCCCAGGCCCGGCGGGTTAACCTGGAAAAAGGGTTCATCGAGTTTCAAACGGCTGAAGAAGAGCCCATCCTCCGGGTGGACAACACCTCGCAGATCCTGATCATCGTAACGGATCTCTCGGGTCAGGCAGTCAAGCAGATTCTCACCACCATCGCCTACACCAGCCAGCTTCAGGAATTCCCGTTTGCGGAAATCCTGAAAAAACTCTCCATGGCCAGGGGGGCCGCCCTTGTCTACGATATGGGAAAAGAGCCGGCCGAAGGCGTGTTTATCGATTCCGGCGCTTTCACCTATTCAGGTTTGAATGAGGCCCTGACCCCCAGCGTGGCCCTGAATTTCCGGGTCATGATTGATGAAGCCATGCGGCTGGCCCAAACATCCGCAACGGACCATTATTTCGGCATAGCCGCTCTTCCGGGCGCCAAACCGGACTGGAAAAGCACGGAAACAGCCGTCAAAAGGAGGCTCGCGGTCTATGCGCGCTATATGATGTCAGCCTCCCGCAAGGGCCTGTTTCAATTACCGGCAGGGGATGCCCAAAGCCCGCGCGGAAGCGCCGAACCTGCATCTGAAACAGCTAAATCCCGGGGCGGGGAAAACACGACAGATACGCGCGGGGGCATTGATCAGCTCGAGCCGCCGCCAGCGGTTCAGGACCGCACACTTCTCGGGGGGCTGCTCTCCGGATCCTTCGGGGAAGTGACCGGCGCCCTGATCGCTCTGGGAGCCATATTGTTTTTCAGCGCGTCCGGAGTTGAAAGCCTCTACGCGCATCCCCGGCTCTGGCAAAGCGTCATGGGCGTGCTGATCGCCCTCGGCGGGGCCGGCCTTTTCTGCTATGCCCTGCTGCTGCTCTACTATAAACGGATGGTGGAAAACACCCCCACATCGAACGTCCGCTCCCTGTCAATGGGCATGGCCGAACTTACCGGCCGGGCCCGGCCGTATTATGACCTGCGCACGGCCCATACCCTGACCCCCTGCATTTTTTACGAATGCCGGTACTATAACTACAAACGCAGCCGGGATACCAGCAAATGGCGACTGACGCGCACCGTTTCCTCCGGCAAGCTCGCTTTTTACCTGGAAGACGAGACCGGCCGGGTCCTGGTCAACCCCGGGGGCGCCTATTATTCCATCACCCGGACCAGCCAGACCATCCACGGCCGGTTCATCCCCTCGCTGGCCATTCAGCTCGAGGACCCGAACATGCGGGTGACCGAGGACCTGATCCCGATTGGCGCCAAAATTTACGTCCTGGGCTCGGCGCACCTGCAAAGGCAGGGTAAAAAACACGGGGAAAGGCTGGTGGAGCGGCTCCGGTCGCTGAAGGCGGACAAAGCCCGAATGGCCCGGTATGACCAAAACGGGGACGGCCGTATTGACGACCGGGAATGGGAAGCCGCCCGGGCGGACGTGGAACAGCAGGTTTACGCGGAATCCCTTGCTTCACACAAGGGTGCGCAGGAAACCGTGGTGGTGGAAAAACCCCGGTTCGGCCTTCTGCCGTTTATCGTCGCGGATTCAGAAACCGGTCTGCTGCGAAAACTGGCTTTCCGGACATGGCTGTTTCTTGCCTGCGGGGCGGTGGCGTGCGGCTGCGGCATCGGCATGCTGGTGTAACACCGACGCAAAAAGCCGGAAATCCGGCAAATCAAAAAAACTGACAAGGAAAGGACAATTTTATGGCCGCCATCATCATTGTTTCAATTTTGCTGGCAATCATCATCGCCCTGGCCGCCTACGCCGTAATTATCTTCAACGGCCTGATCCGGCTGAAGCACAACATCACCAAAAGCTGGAGCAACATTGATGTGCTGCTGAAACAGCGCTACGACGAACTCCCGAAACTGCTCAGTGTGTGTGAAGGTTACATGAAACATGAGCGGGCGGTCCTGGAAAACGTGACCCGGGCCCGGGCCCAGCTCGACAATGCCGGCACCCAGAAAGAGGTTCACGATGCCAACAATGCCATTACCGGGGCATTGCGCTCGCTTTTCGCTGTTGTTGAAAACTACCCGGACCTCAAGGCTGACCGCGCCTTCCGGCAGCTTCAGTCACGCGTTTCCGAGCTGGAGAACCAGATTGCCGACCGCCGGGAATTCTACAACGAAAGCGTCAACCTGTTTAATATCCGGATTGAGCAGTTTCCCGACGTTTTCATAGCCGGCATGATGCGCCTGGAGCCGAGGGAAGTGTGGCAGATCGAACCCGACCACAGGCAGGACGTCAACCTGGATTTCTCTTTCGCCTGAACCCCCCGGCGCTTTTTTACTGATGTTTGCAAAAACAG
>CAZNSO010000038.1:28033-29466 GCA_964575805.1 uncultured Desulfobacteraceae bacterium | reverse complement strand
CTCCGCCAGATAGAGAAATCCATGGTCACCGCAGCCCTTCTTCAGACCAACGGCGTGCAGGTAAAGGCGGCGGAGCGACTGGGCATCACCCAGCGGAGCCTGTGGCACCGGGTCAAAAAACTGGACATTGACGTGCGGTCCATCAAAAGCAACAATTTTTGAAGGGGAATCTACAAATTTTGTAGCAGCATGAAAATCCGCGAATTTCAAAGCATCTCCACCATAAACCAGTTAACTTTGCAAACGCTTGCAGATGCTGAAAATTTTATCAAAGTTTGTTTTTGCTGCGTGAAAACACGTTCTGGCACGTGTATTGCTATATAGTAGACAGAAAAGTTTGATGGAGTCGCGGGCAATCCATATTTAAAGCCGGCCACTTTGTTTCAGCCAACCATGAAAAGGATTAAGGAGAAGAGAATGTTGAAAGCCAATGCACACCAGAGAAAAAGTGTTCTGAACAACCAGCAGGGCTTTACCCTGATCGAGATTATCGCGGTGCTGATTATCCTTGGCATCCTGGCTGCAGTTGCCGCCCCGAAGTACATGGACATGCAGGACGAGGCCAAGGAAGCCGCGGTTCAGGGCGCCCTTGGGGCTGCGGCATCGAATGCGTCGCTCAGCTATGCCAAGTTTATCGTGGATTACTATTCAGCGCCGGTTAATATTAGCAGTAATGCGTGGGTAAACGCGGACGAGAGCGAGTCCGTTGCTATCGAAACCGACCTCGGTGATTTTACGGCAAGTTATGTGGCAACTACAGATGATGATAATTTGACATCTGTAACTATTAGCCTTACTGGCACCGAGCCGGAGTGGCTTGATGATCTCCCTGCTGCCGATAAGCAAAAGGAACTCTCTTCCTTCTGAAACCCCCAACCTCTCGGGATACGGCATTGAGGCAAGGGTTTTCTTTTGCTTCAGTGCCGCATCCATTGTGTAAGCGGGATATAAGGTCTTATTTATGCCCCAAACAAGCCACCCCAACGGCTTCAGTCTGATTGAACTGATCCTCATCGTGATGCTGATTGGGATTTTCGCCGTCATGATTATTCCCTTTTTCGGTTCCGGGGTGGGCGGAAGCGGCTCCATGCTTATCCGGCAGCAGAACCTCTACGATCTGAATTCGGAGATGGCCGAAATTTCTGCCTGCTACGAGGCCAATTATGCTTCTGATCTGGAAGGTTTTGAAGCTTGGCTGGACGCATCCGGGGTGCCTTGGGAACCTCGGAATGTGTTGGATGAAGATGATGGTACCTATGCCGGTTTGCTGGTTACCGTTTCTTCCCCTGACGGGGAGGGGAAGCTTGTCTGCCTGTTTACCGAAAAAGAATAAGCATGCTGCGTTCTCTTAAAACAGGGCCTTTTACAAGGCCAAGCCGCCAGGAAAAACCAGCCGGGTTTACCCTGATCGAGGTGATCGTGGCCATGGTCAT
>CAZNSO010000038.1:0-27933 GCA_964575805.1 uncultured Desulfobacteraceae bacterium | reverse complement strand
CAATTACGCCCTGGCATCACCGAATGCCGACCTGACCACGGCAAATAAAAGTGTAATTGCCGGGGACGTGGCCGGGCAAAACGTCACCTTGAGAAACCAGACCCAGGTAAGCGGTGATGTGGTGGCTTCCGGAGACGTCACCCTGCGCAACCAGAGTGAGACTGGGGGCGACATCTGCGCTGCCGGCGGCGTTGAACTGGAGAACAAGGCCGTGGTGGGCGGTGATATCAACGCCGGCGGAAGTGTAACGCTAGCAAATGGGGCTAAAGTGACCGGCAGCATTTATGCTGGCGGGGATGTGACCCTCCAAAACAATGCCGGGGTGTCTGGCGATATCCATTCCGCAGCTACGGTGTCTCTCGGAAATAAAGCTGAGGTTGCCGGCAGTGTGTATGCCAGCGAAGGTGTAACATTTAGCAACCAATCGGTAATATTGGGAGATCTGCATATGCCGGACCCTCCCCAGGGGGCCCAAGACCACGTTCAAGGCAATATCTATACCCCGGCGGATGCGGAATTTATGGACCCCACGGCCCCCGGCGACTGCCCGAGCCCTGTCAGTCCGGATCATCACGACTTTACGGCCGGCGGTGCGGATGTCGATTTAGGCTGGCAGGAGGACAGGGCGATTACGCCTGATTCTTACGGCAGCCTGGAATCCGGCGGCAAGAACGAAATCACGCTATCAGCCGGCACTTATTACGCGGACAGCTACTTTTTTGAAATCATGGACATGGCCTGGGACCAGGAGTTGTACCTGGATCTTTCGGAGGGCGGCATAACCATTTTTGTTGAAGGGGATGTGACGTTTGATGGTGATTTGGACATTTACGTCTCCACTGACGGAAGCATCTATCAATCCATGACGGATGTGGATCAGGACCTGGCTTCCCGGGTTTACCTGGAGACCCTGGGAGCGTTTTCCATGGGGTCGGACAGCCAATGGTTCGGCACTATTTTTGCCGGAAATGACATATCTTTTGGCTCCGACAACCAGCTTATCGGTTCCTACCTGACAGCAAGCGGCCGGGTTGAAAATGGCAACAAGCTGAATGTCACCCATGTCCCCTCCGATTATGCGGCAGAGAACTGGTAAAAGCCCCTTAACCGCTGTGTCCCCTGCCTACACCATTTTGGTCAGGTCCCACATGGGCAGGAAGATGGCCAGGGCAAAAAATCCCACCACCCCGGCCAGCCCGACGATCAGGATCGGGCCGATGGCCGCAGACAGGCGTTCGATGGCGTATTCCACCTCCGAATCATAGTGTATCGAGATTTCCGAGAGCATTTCATCCAGGTTACCGGATTCCTCGCCAATGGCGATCATGTTGATCACCATGGGGGTGAAGAATCTGGCCTGCTTCAGAGGCCCCGCCAGCCCCAGTCCTTCCTCGAGCTGTCCCTGTACATTTTCAAAAGTTTTTGAAATGGCCGCATTGCCGATGGTCCCGGAGAGAATCCGCATGGAGTCGAGCACCTGCACCCCGCTGGTTTGCAGGATGGAGAAAATGCTGGCAAACCGGGACATGGCGCTTTTAACCATCAGTTGGCCGATGATGGGAATCCGCAGGAGAAAGGCGTCCCTGGCCAGGCGGCCGGACGGCGTCTTGAACCACAGGAGCAGGGCGATAATGCCGCCAACAATGCCTGCCAGCAGCAGGGGCCAGTAAGCCACCAGGACTTCATTCAAAAAAATGCAGATCCGGGTGGGCAGGGGGATCTCAATATTGGCATCCTGAAAGAGCGGGACGAATTTGGGGATGACAAAGGTCAGAAGCACAAAAAAAGCGATGGTCAGAAACACCACCACAATGATGGGGTAATTCATGGCGGACTTGATATCGGACTTGACCTTGTGCTCATGGCCGATGATATAGATCAGCCGCTCCATCACGTCTGAGAGCGACCCGCTGGCCTCGCCGGCGTAGATCATGCTGCAGTAAAGGGGCGAGAAAACGCCGGGATGTTTTCTGAAAGCCTCGTGCAGGGTGGCGCCCTCGCGGATGTCCCGGCTCATCCGGGCAATCGTTTTTTTCAGCCGCGGGTTCTCGGTCTGGCTTTCAAGGATCTCCAAAAGGTTCATGATGGAGATGCCGGCCCGGATCATGGTTCGGAACTGCTTGGTGAAGATGATCAGGTCAGGGGCCTTCACCGGCGTCAATGAGTCGCCCAGATACCGGGCGATTCCATTGCCGGCGCCGGTTTTTTCCTTTTTCGGGGTGATGGTGGAGGGAATATATCCCCTGGCTGTGAGGGCCTCGCCGGCAGCTTCCGTGTTGTCGGCTTCCAATTCGCCAGAGACGGTTTTGCCGTTTTCATCGATGGCTTTATAAGCATACTGCGCCATGGCGTCCCCCTTCAGGTCATGATCCCGGCCGAGGCCTCTTCCAGGGTGGTCACCCCCTGCCTTACCTTTTCCGCGGCATCCGTTTTGAGGGTTCGCAGTTTGCCGGCGGCTGTCATGTCCCGGGTGATTTCCTTGGCGGATCGGCCGGCCAGGATCATGTCCTGGACGGTCTCGTCAATGCAGAGAACTTCAAAAACGCCGACGCGTCCCTTATACCCCGTGTTCATGCAATTAAAGCACCCCCGGCCTTTCATGAAAGTGGCTGTTGCGGCATCCGCTTCCATGCCCCAGTGCCGAAGGGCGGCCTCCGGCGGTAGATACGGCTCCTTGCAGTAATCGCAAACGCGCCGGATCAGTCTCTGGGCGATGGAGACCAGCATGACCGATGAGACCAGGTAAGGCTCGATGCCCATTTCGATAAACCGGGTAATGGCGCCTGCCGCATCATTGGTGTGCACGGTGCTCATCAGGCGGTGGCCGGTGAGCGCCGCTTGAACGGAGATGACAGCGGTTTCCGTGTCGCGGATTTCTCCAACCATGATAACATCCGGGTCCTGGCGCAGAATGGAGCGCAGCCCGCTGGCAAATGTCATGCCCGCCCGGCGGTTGAGCTGAATCTGCCGGATTTTGGGCATGCGAAACTCCACCGGGTCTTCGATGGTCAGGATATTAATGTCCGGCTGGTTGATTTTTTTCAGGATGGAATAAAGTGTGGTGCTTTTGCCGCTGCCTGTCGGGCCGGTGCTTAAAATCATGCCATAGGGCTTCACGCTCATGGCCTCCACCTTTTCCCGGTCCTCCCGGGTCATGCCAAGCGCCTCCAGGCTGTGGATGCCGGAGCTCATGTCCAGGAGCCGCAGCACCACGTTTTCGCCGTAAATGGTGGGCATGGTGGAGACCCGGATATTGATTTCCCGGTTGCCGATGCGGGCGGTGAACCGGCCGTCCTGGGGGAGCCGGGAGACGGAAATGTCCAGGCTGGCCAGGATTTTAAAGCGCGAAATTATTGGGAGGATCATGTTTTTGGGCGGCGCGGGAACATCCTGGAGCTTGCCGTCCACCCGGAATCGCACCTGAACGTAGTCCTTTTCCGGGCTGATGTGAATATCGCTGGCACCCTGCCGGACCGCCTGGGAGAGAATGGAGTTGACCAGGCGAACCACCGGGGCTTCCTCGGCCATATTCTGAAGGGAGGTGACCTCCACATCCTCTATGACAGCCTGGTTTTCTTCCGGAGCCGGCGCACCCCCGTGGTTTTCCTCCATGGTTTCAATCATGTTGTCCAGGCCGGAATAGGTGCCGTAAATGCTGTTGACCAGTTGATTGAGCTCCTGCTCGGTGCAGATAACCGGTTCGACTTCCGTGTTGGTCATGACTTCAATGGCATCGAGCGCCCCGATATCCATGGGGTCCGGCATGGCAATGGTCAGCAGGAAGTCCTTTTTTTCAAGGGGCGCAACCTGGTATTTCTGGGATGTCTCGGATGAGATGACCTGGGCCAGGTGCATGTCTATGGGAAACTCATCCGGGTTGTATTTCTTTATTTTCAGCTGCCGGGCCACAACATCCACGATCTGCCCCTCGCTCACGATGCCTTCCCGGGTCAGGTATTGCCCGAGCTTGAGCCCCATCTTTTTTTGGTTCGCAAGGGCCTGCTGGAGCTGCTCTTCGGTGATGAGCCCGGCCTCTGTCAGCATTTCACCGAGCCGTTTTTTCTTTCTCAATTTTCCTTCTCTTCTGACTGGTTTTTGCCGGGTTGCTCCCGCTGCTGCCGGCTGTTGGCGGAGGGCGCCGCAGCCGCAGATTTTTCCGGCAGAATGTGCGGGGTGATAAAAATCAGGATGTCTTCCATTTGGTTTTCTCTGCCCTGGGAGCGGAACAGGCTGCCAAGCAGCGGGATGCTTTGCAGGCCGGGAATGCCCCTTTGATTTTCGCTTCTGGTCTCCTTGTTAAGCCCCCCGATCACCGTGGTCTGGCCGTCGTGAAGGAAGATACGGGTTCTGGCGTTTTTGGTGATAATGGTGGGGTTGCCGGCAACCGTGTCGCTGAAGTCAAGCTCATCTTTCTGGGTGGCGATATCAAGCTTGAGGATCTGGCTGTCAATGACATGGGGGGTGACCTCCAGGCGCAGCACCGCTTTTTTGAACTCGATTTGAACCTCGTCGTCCTCCACGGTTTGAAAGGGGACCTCCCGACCGGACTCAATGATGGCCTCCTGGTTGTCAAGCGTGGTGATGGAGGGGCTGGACAAAATGTTTAGCTTGCCTTCCTGCTGCAGGGCCGAGAGCTGGGCGTTCAAATAGGTGTCGGCGATTTCGGTGCCCATCCATCCCAGGGAGAGGCCGGCCTCTCCGTCAAATCCGGCTGTCACCTCCCCGGTGTCGGTAAAGTCGCTCATCTGGCCCCTGCGCACATTGGCCAGGGCGCTCCACTGGACCCCCAGGTCCCGGGCCGTCTCCCGGTTGGTCTCCACGATCTGCGCTTCAATCAGAATCTGCGGGGTGGGCTGATCCAATACGTCGATGAGTTGAGCGGCCTTTTGTATGTCCTGCCGGGCGGCATAGACAATAATGGCATTGTTGTGGCGATTAACCGCTATAACGGGCTGATTGTCCCGGGTGGCGGCTTTTGCGGCGCCCTCGCCCGACTCCCGGGTTTCGGCCCCGGTGATCATCCGGCTCAGGATTTCGCCCATTTCTTCAGGGTCGGCGTAGTTGACCGGGAAGACCCGGGAGCTGAATTCTTCAACATTTTTATATTTCCACCGAAGGGATTGGTGCTCAAGGGCGGCTTTTTCCAGTTCCCGCTCATGATCGATGTCTTCCCGGGTTTTGATGCGCAGGATATCCCCGATCCATTCATAAGTCAGGCCATAGGTTTTCAGGATGCCGAAAAAAACCTTGTCCCACGGCTCTTGGACGGCATTGATGTTGGCCTGCCCTTCAAGGTTCCGGCTGATCATGATGCTCTGATCAATGGAGCGGGCGAGCGCCCGTAATATGACGGCCGTATCCGTGTCAGACATTTTCAGGGTGACGGGATCCGTGGGCAGTTTGTCGTCGGAAAGCGTTTTCAGGGCATCCGGGGCCGTCGCATCTTCAGGCGCGGCTTTTGCGGAAGCTTCCGTTGCCGGGGTGGATGGAGGTTCGGATTTCATTTGCTCAGGCGCGGCACCGGAGTCTTTCGAGGGGGAATACGCCCGGGATTCGCCGGCTTTGGCCTCCCAGTCGCTGAAGAAGGTGTCGGCATCGGGCCTTTCCGCAGTCCCGGCGCAGCCGCCTGAAAAACCCGCCAGAAACAATAAAAGCAGAATTAAACCGTTTCTTGAAAGTTTGCTTGGCATGAGGCGCATCACCTGTCGGGCTCCGTTTGTTTGTTCTCAGCCGTTTGTTTGTTCTCAGATTGATCCGACTGTTCCTGCCAGGGGATAATATACTCGGTTCCGTCGGGCTTGCGGATCTTTACATAATCGGCTGAAATTTCGTGGAGGACATAAGTTGAATGTTCCAGTTGATCCCCCGCCAGGTATTCCCTGCCGTTGATCACCGCCAGGGCTTTGGCGGGCGAGGCCAGGTACCCCGAGTACACCAATCGGTCGCCCGGGTCGTCTTCCTCCTCTGGCGCACTTGCATTCCCGGTGTTTTCCGGCTCCCGGCCGGGAAGCCGCTCAGCTCTCAGAAACGGGGAGTTCCGCCAGGGCTGGTTGGCTTTGGCAAGAGTCAATGCCGCCTGCCGGGACTGCTCGTTGTTGAGCCCCGCCACGGTGCGGGCGGCAAACTGCGAGGCGGATTCCAGCTCGTTTCTTCTCTCCGCCGTGTCATCCGGGGCGCCGGCAGGCCAGAAAAGGGAGTAAAGCCCAAAAACAACCGATGCCGCCACGGCGCAGAGCAGTATTTTTTCACGATTCGACATTCAGGCCCCGGTTTGTGAAAGTTGCAGGGCTATCTCCATATCCAGTTCTCTGGAAGCTTCGATCACCCGGATGCTGATGTTTTGGATACGTTCAAAACCGGGGGTTCCCGCAATCAGGCGAAGCAGAAATTCGCGAATTCCGGAAAGTTCCCCGGAAACGCGGATATGAACCCTCACTTTATCAGAATCTTCTATCAGGCTTTTGATGTCCGGCGCAACGCTTTTTAAGTAGACCCCGGCCCCGGCAGCGCTTTGCTTCCAAAGCGCCTGTAGCGCATTCATTTTGATTTCAGCCGGTGAGCCGGCGCCTTTATCCGGCTTGCCGGGTTCGCCTGAAAGCCGGCTCAAGCGGCTGCGGTTTTCCCGGATCCGCTCCTTTGTTTTTTTTAGCTGCCGGTAGGCGGGCTGAAGGATCTCCTGTGTTTTGATCTGCTGCTCCAGGTCGGCTATTTTTTGCTCCATTTCCGGGATTCGCTGCATGCCGGGATAGATGAGGAAAATAAAGAACAGCAGCGCCGCTCCCAGGCATATGCCTGAGATCCAGATATTTTGTGCGGAAACGGCCAGTTCAATTTTCGGTTTCATAAGGCGCCCGGGTTACCTGATGTTAAGAAAAGCGGTGAAAGAAAGCACTTCCGCGTCCATAAACAGGTGCGTTCTTTTTTCTTTAATCACCGGCCGGTCAAAAAAGGCGCTTTTTTTGAGAAGGCGCAGGTAATCGGCCAGCTCGGCCTCCAGCAGCCGGGATGGCGCCCGGATGATCCCTTTCACCATCAGCTGGGGGGCATTCGCCCTTTTCGACGACGGGTCCGGATTGTTTGCGGGCGCTCCGAATTGTTCCGGCAAATCCAGGCTCAGCTGGATAAGGCGGACGTTTTCCGGTGTCGTGCTGCAGATTTCCGTCAAAACCGCCATTGGGCCATATTGTCGGGCCGCCCGGTTTAACACCTGCTGGCTGTTTTTGATTTCTGCCGCCAGCTTCAAGAGCATGGGCTGGTTCACCCGGGTGTCAAATTCGTCCAGCCGGGCTTCCAACTGCGTGACCCGGTTTGCTTTCTGCTCAATGAGCTGGTTCTGCCATATTTTGTATCCCCCCATCAAAAGCAGCAGCACAAGGAAAATCAGGCCGATGGCCTGGTTGAGCTGCCGGGATTTGCGAAAATTTTCCGCGTCTTTATATGTATACAGGAAATTGGGAGTGATGGATTGGTCGGAGAGGGCAATCCCCGTGCCGTGCGCAAACGACAGACGTTCCGAGATGGCCTTGGGGCGGTCTTTCAGGGATTCCAGGGAATCAAACGGGTCAATGACATGGGTACTGATCCCGAGCTGTTCACCGATATATCGGTCCAATTCTTCGTAACCGCTTATTTTCCCGGAAATATAGATGCGGTTGGCCCTGAGGCCGCCGAATTTGAGGGAAAAGTGCTCGAGCGTGCGGTCAACCTGGCGAATAATGCGCTCTACAGCGGGGGTGATAATCTGAAAGAGCGCATTTTTATCTATGTCCACCCCCGGCGGCGTTTCGCCGGCAGTCTGGCCGCAGCCGATATGAAAAAGCAGGTCCTGGGCCTGGTCGGTGTCAATTTCATCGGCAACTTCCTGATCGGCCGAATCCTCGAGAAGCAGGATATGCTCCCCTTGGTTTTCTTCTGTGCCGGCGGCGGCGCGTTTTTCATTTATCTCGGTCCGAATGGCTTCGGCCATGCTGTTGATGCCCGCCTTGATGCCCCGGGATAAGGCCAGGGCGCCCCCGGAATTGAATATGTCGATCCGCGACCAGGTCTGCCCGATGAAAAGGCTGCAGATATTTTCCCCGCCGGTATCCAGCTTTTTCAGACGGAAGTAGTTCTGCAGGCCGAAGGGAAAAATGGTTATCCCTGTCAGCGGGAAGCCCGCATCAGCGAATAACTGTTTTTGCTCCCGGACTTCCGCGGCCGGGGCGATGTAGGCCAGGACCTCGATTTTCTTGACATCGTTTTCAAGGGTTTCCCCCTGGATTTCAAAATCAAAGATCTGGTCCTTGTCAACAAAAGGAACCTCTTTTTTAAAACTCCAGAAAACCGTTGTCGCTATCCGGCGCCGGGGGACCTTGGGAATGCGCAGCAGCCGGACCTCCACTGCTGGCGAGGAAATGTCTGCCCATATGTCAAACTCCCCGCTTCTGCCGCAGAAGCGGTTCAGCGCGGATTGAAGAAAATCTGTAAATTTTTCCCTGTCCTGGCGGACAGCGGTCTCAATGTCAATAGCCCGCCAATCCGACAGCACCGGGGCGGTCCCCGAGGCAGTGATTTTAACGAGCTGGATGTCCCGCTCGGAAATCACCACCCCGACGGTCGGACGCCTTCTTCCCCGCCAGGCTTTTGCCAGAAATGCCGGTGCAGAGATATCGCTTATTGTTCTGGGGAAATTTTTGATCATTTCACTTCCCGCCACTCCTTGCCCTTTCTTATCGGGCGGAGCGGGGTAATCTTTAATCCGGAGATGTGCCGCAACCCTCCCCAAAGCCTTGGGTATGGACTGCCAAGTCTGTTTGTTATACGACTTTGACCTTTACGTCAAGTATCTGGCGCAGGGTGATGGCCAGGTCCCTGCCGGTTATGGGCTTTATCAGCAGGGCCTGAATACCGGCTTCATGGATTTTGTCGTGGATCAGTTTTTCATTGTATCCGGTGCAGAGAAGGACCGGCATGTCCGGGCGTATTTGCCGGATCTTGCGCACAAGTTCCATCCCGCTCATTTTCGGCATGGTCTGATCGGTTAAAAGCAGATCATAGGCTGTCGGCTGCCTGGAAAAGACTTCGAAGGCTTCCTGGCTGTCGGTTAAAGGCGTCACAAAATAACCGAGCTTTTCCAGCAGCTGCTTTTCAAACTCGATTACCGGCTTTTCGTCATCCACCAGCAGAATGCGCTCGCTGCCGCAGGGCAGGGGGCCGTCATAATGTTCATCCAATCCCCGGCATTCCTTAGTCTCCGAGACCGGCAGGAAAACCTCGAACCGGCTGCCTTCCCCGGGTCGGCTGTCAGCTGCAATGTGACCGCCGGCGTTTTTGACAATTCCATAGCTGATCGAAAGCCCCAGGCCGGTGCCTTTATCCTTGGGTTTGGTGGTAAAATAGGGGTCAAAAATTTTATCACCGAGATCAGGTTCGATCCCGCAGCCATTGTCAGATACCCGTATCCGGATATAGGTGCCCGGCGTCAGGTGATGAAAAAGGGCGGTGTTCTGATCATCGATCACAATTTCTTCCAGCTCTACTGTCAGGATTCCGGAAGGGGCATTCTGCATGGCTTGATAGGCATTGGTGCACAAATTCATCACCACCTGATGGATCATGGAAAGATCTATCATGACCCTGCCGGTGTTTTCCTGGAGGTTGGATCGGATTTCAATGGTGGAGGGGACCGTATTGGAAAGCAGTTTGAGCGTTTCCTTGACTACCGGCTGGATATATTCCGGCTCCACTTCGCTCTCCGCCCGCTGCCGGCTGAAGGCCAGGATCTGCCGGATCAGGGCCTTGGCCCGCCGGGCGGATGCCTGAACTTTTTCCATATAACCGTAAAGCGGGCTGTCAGCCGAGAGCTCCTGCATGGTCAGTTCGGTATAACCAATGATGGGAAACAGGATGTTGTTGAAGTCATGGGCAATGCCGCCGGCCAGGGTGCCGATGGACTCCATTTTCTGGGCCTGGTGCAGCTGGGCCTCCAGCTCCTTTTGTTTCTCGGATGTTTTAACGCGCTCCGTAATATCGCGGACTATGCCCTGAAACCCATCCGGCCGGCCCTGATCATCCAGGCGCAGGGACACGGAGGTCTCCGCATGGCACACGCTCCCGTCCTTTCGCAGGATTTCCCAGTGCAGGGCCTTGACCGGCTTGCCGGTGCGAAACACATAATTAAAGGTGTCAAGTACGCTCTGATTGTAATCACTCACCATCAGGCGCCTGTAATTTTGGCCACGCAGCTCTTCCAGGCCATAGCCCACCATGCGCGCCAGGGCGGTGTTGATCAATTCGTAGTTGCCCTTCAGGTCCACTTCATAATAGCCGTCTTCTATGGATTCCAGAATATTGCGATATTTTTTCTCGCTCTCGGCAAGGGCCTTTCGGGCGGATATCTGCCCGGTGATTTTGCGGGCAATCCCCCTTACGCCGATTGGCGATCCCGCATTGTCCCGGATTACCGAATTATTGTATTCAAAAACCTGATGGCCGCCCTTTTTGTCAATAATGCGCATATAGCCGCGGTCTGTTCCGTTTTCCCGGATTCGGTTCAGATAGGCGTCCACCTCCTCTTTAAAAGGGGCCGGGACCAGGTCCTTGATATTCATTTCCTTGAGTTCGGCTTCACTGTAATCCGAAGCTTCCTGGCCGGTGCTGTTGAATTCCTTGAAATGGCCGTCCATGTCGTGAAAAAACACATAATCATTTAAATGACGGAAGATATCCTTCATGGATGCCGCGTAATCCCGGGCTTGCCGGGCCTCGCCGCTAAGCCGGGCGATTTCCTTTTCAAGTGATCGGGTTTGCTTGTAAGAGCGGAAAACAGCAATGGCGGCAGCTGCAAGAAGGAGAACAAGCAGGCCGGCGATTGTCTGCCAGAGCCGGGGATCCAAGGGGATGGCCGGAGCTCCGCCCTTGCCCGCAGCCATGGCGGTTCCAGGAATGCCGGCAAAAAAAAGGAGGACCTGTCTGCACATAGGGTTGATGGGTCGGATCATCAATTATCCGCATTTCCGCATGGTGGAAAGTTACTTTTTCCCCATATATCATGCATAACCGGCCCGGCAAAGCAATATTTTACGGAAAACCGATAAAGCCCTTGACCTTGAGGGGCCTGGTCCGCATAATGCCAGGGCAGATTACCGCCTGACCCCTTCGGTTTGCTGCTCCCTGCCTTGTGATACGGCCGGGGATGGCAGCAAAAAATGGCCAAGATCAGTCAATCGGGTTATGGCATCATTCCTTGATTCAGGAGATATAATGGAGTTATCGGATCAGCAGCGAGCTGCGGTGGAATATATCGGTCCGGCCCTGGTGGTGGCGGGCGCCGGCTCAGGAAAGACCCGGGCGCTTACGGCAAAGATCGCCCATCTCATTGAGCGGGGTTATGCCCCGGAGCGCATTCTTGCCATTACCTTCACCAACAAGGCCGCAGATGAGATGAAGCGCCGGCTGGTTGCGTTAACCGGTCACAGCATGGACCGCTTCCCCTGGGTGCGCACTTTTCATTCCGCCTGCCTGCGGATTTTGAAATCCCATTGCCACCTGCTGGGGTTTGACCCGCCAATCCAGATATTGGGGGAGTATCAGCAGCAAAAAATGGTCCGGGAGATCCTTCGTGAATTCAATATTGACAAAAAGCATACCTATCCGATCCGGGCGCATATTTCCCATGCCAAAAATTCCGGCTACCCCTCCAGGTACTTCGACAAGCATAAACGGCTGGCCCAGTTTGCACTCAGCGAGATCTACGAACGATATGAAAACGAGCTGAAATCCCGAAACGCGGTTGATTTTGACAACCTGCTGCTTTTGACCCGGGACTTGCTGGCCGCTCACCCTGAGGTCCGGGAGCAATACCAGCGGCTTTTTTCCTATGTCCTGGTTGATGAATACCAGGACACCAATGATCTGCAGGAGGAGTTGACCCGACTTTTTCTGGGCAGCGGCAACCTGTTCTGCGTGGGTGACGACTGGCAGGCGATTTACGGCTTCAGGGGCAGCAATGTTAATAATTTTTTGGCTTTTTCAAAAAACTATGCGGAATCCAAAATTTTTCGACTGGAGCGCAATTACCGGTCGGCATCGGAGATCGTTGACACGGCCAACCTCCTTATCGCCAACAATCCCCACAAAATGGACAAGGCCTGTTATTCAAAAAAACCAGGGGGCACGGTCGAGATTTATGATTTTTTCAGTGACGAGGAGGAGGCCGCCTGGGTGGCGGATAAAATGCGGCGCCTGCATGAAAACGGAATTGAATGGTCCCAGATGGTCGTGCTGTACCGCACCCGGTTCTGTTCGCTCCCATTTGAGCAGGCGTTTCGAAGCGCGGCCATCCCCTACCGGATGCTGGGCGGCAAGGGGTTTTACGAGAGAAAAGAGATCCTGGATATCACCTGTTATTTAACCGCGGCGGTTTTTGAAAAAGATGATGCCGCATTTGAGCGTATTCTCAATATTCCGAAACGCGGCATAGGCCCGGGCATGGTCGGCCGGATGGTCCAATTGCGCCAGGCCGGCATGAGCCTGAAAGCGGCTGCGGGTATGGCGCTGGAAAAGAAGGCCCTTCCCGCAAAAGTCGGGACTCAGCTCCGGCAGCTGCTTGATTTGCTGGAAGCTATTGCACAATCACCCCCGGCGGCCGCGATCAACCTGGTCCTTGAGCAGACCGGGTACCCGGAGTACCTCCGGCAGTACGCCAAAACCAGCGAAGATTACACCTCGCGGGTCGAGAACATGGAACAGCTCATTTACGCCGCTGCCAGGCATGAAACGCTGGTGGATTACCTGGAAGAGGCCGCCCTGGTCAAGGAGGACAAGGAGGAGGACGAAAAATCAGACCACCAGGTCAATCTGGCCACCATGCATGCGAGCAAGGGGCTTGAATTCAAGGTGGTCTTTGTTGCCGGCTGCGAGGAGAACCTGCTGCCTCACTGGAAATCCCGGGAGACACCTGGTGACATCGAAGAGGAACGGCGTTTGATGTACGTGGCCATGACCCGGGCAGAGGAGTTCCTGTATTTAACTTCAGCGGAATTCAGAAAAGGGCAGTTTAATCCGCGAAGCCGCTTTCTGGAAGAGATTTCGCTTATTTCTTAAACCCTTCCTTTAACTTTTGCTCCAGTTCTTCATGGAGTTTTTTCTTTTTTTCCGCCTGTCCGGCCTTAACCGATTCCAGGTCGACCCCCTGGGCCTGGCGGGCCTGTTTGAATTTTTTCAGATCGGCTTCCAGCCGGCTTTCCTCGGATTGATCCGGAAGTTCCTCAATCTTTTTGTGATCTTTTACAAAAAGCCGGGCTGAGCCAGCTTTGTCCAGCATTTCAACAATATCCAGCGCGTGGAATTTCCGGCACAGGCGATTGGTTTCCTCAATGGAGACACCAAGGATTTCCGAGATGCTTTCCAGGGTGGGGGGCGCTGCCGTCCGGTACTCAAGTACGCGAATGGCGGCTACAATCAAATGGGCATAGTCGTAGAGCGAATTGCGGGCCATGGGTTTTCCCTCGCTTATTGAAAAAAAAGACGTTTTCGGCCTTGCGCGCATCTTATCAAGTGCTTGACAGCATGTGAGTTAAATCGTATCATCCGCTTTGATTTTGTCAAGGCAAGCCGATATCCATCTATCTAACTCGATATAAACCCAACCTGTACTCTTTTTGGAGGCGGTAATGACTGAGATCTATGACGTTAGTGCAAGAGAAATACTTGATTCCAGGGGAAATCCCACTATAGAAGTTGATGTGTTATTAACCTCCGGGGCAATGGGCCGTGCGGCTGTTCCTTCCGGTGCCTCCACCGGGTCGCGCGAAGCCCTTGAACTCCGGGACAATGATAAAAACCGGTATATGGGAAAAGGGGTGATACGGGCGGTTGAAAATGTCGTGGATACCATTGCCCCGAAGATATGCGGGATGGACGCCTCCGATCAGATTGCGCTGGACCGTTATCTGATCGCCCTTGACGGTACCGAGAACAAGTCCGGGCTGGGCGCAAATGCCATGCTCGGGGTGTCCCTGGCTGCCGCCCGTGCGGCTGCGGAGGCCTATGAAATGCCGCTTTATCGCTACATCGGCGGCCTTACGGCCAGGTATCTGCCCATCCCCATGATGAACATCGTCAATGGCGGCGCCCATGCGGCCAACAGCCTGGATATCCAGGAGTTCATGATTGTCCCGGTCGGTGCCTCCAGTTTCGCCGAAGCCGTGCGCATGGGGGCGGAAACATTTCACCGGCTGAAATCCATCCTGAAGGAGCGGGGGTCGGTTACCGCGGTTGGGGATGAGGGCGGTTTCGCCCCGGATTTCGCATCCAACGAGGAGGCCATGCAGGTGATCATGCAGGCCATTGAGGCGGCGGGCTATGAACCGGGAAAAGATATCGGCCTGGCGATTGATGCGGCGGCGAACGAGTTTTACGCAGAAGGCAAGTATCATCTGCAATCCGAGAACAAAAGCCTTTCCGCCATGGAAATGATCGATTATTACCAGCGCCTGATTGACAACTATCCGCTTTTTTCCATCGAAGACGGGCTGGCGGAGCAGGACTGGAAAAACTGGACCACTTTTACCGAAAAACTGGGCAACCTGGTTCAGCTGGTGGGCGATGATGTCTTTGTCACCAACCCGCAGATATTCGGCCAGGGAATACAGGACGGCATCTGCAATTCCATACTGGTCAAACTCAACCAGATCGGCACGCTTACCGAAACCCTTGAAACCATTGAAATGGCCAAGAAGGCCGGTTATACCACCGTGATTTCCCACCGCTCCGGTGAAACAGAGGATTATTTCATCTCGGATCTGGTGGTGGGGGTCAGCGGCGGTCAGATCAAGACGGGCTCCATGTCCAGGAGCGACCGGATCGCCAAGTACAACCAGTTGATCCGGATCGAGCAGGAACTGGGTTCGAGTGCCCGCATGTCGGATAATGTTTTCACCGTTTGAATTCCGCTAAAACACAGAAAATGTTGAAAGGCGCGGTTCGTGCCGCATCCCGGACGGATGTCCGGTGCTGAAGGGCGGGTGGCAAGTCTGTTATGGATGGCCAGGAGAAAAGGGCAGGGATTATTAACCGGAAAAAGCTGGGCCTGATGCGGCTGATGCTCTTTGTTGCTGTTTTTTTTGGCCTTTGCGGGGGCAGCGGCGTCCCGGCATTCGGCTATGTGCTGGATGGCCGCCATATCCTGGAGCTGATGCTGGATCGAATGAATCTGCCGGGCCGCTTTCGGGTGGATCAAACCCTGACGCTGTTTGATGATCAGTTCGAAGGCGGACAGATTGCGGTCAGGCAACAGGTGAATTATCAACTCCCCGCCCGATTCCGCTCAGAGATCCAGACTGAAAGCCTTTCCCGAATCTGCGTTGTAAACGGCAATAAAAGCCTGACGCTCGTTGATGGCCGAATCGTATCCCGAAGAATGGATGCCGTCCTCCGCTACAAAGACCTTTTCTGCTACCACTCCCGGCAAGCCCTGGTGGACCGGCTGGCGTATCTTGGCATGAACGTCCCCCTTTCGAGCTACGGGAGATGGAAAAAAGAGCCGGTGTATGTTGTTGGGGCCAAATACCCGGATGCGTCGGGAACCCAGTTGTGGGTGGACAAGGACACCTTTCTGCCGGTTCGGTGGGTTTTTCAGGACCTGCCCGCCGGGCAGGGGCCGGGTAAAACAGAATTTCAGTACGAAGAGTGGCACCACGTGAAGGGCAGCCGATACCCAAGGGTCATCAAAGTTTTTCGCAATGAGCGCTTAACCCGTAAAATGGAAATCCACGAGATTGCGACAAACCCTGAATTTCCTTCGGATTTCTTTAATCTTGACTACCTGGCTGCCGGTGCCGGGGAATCCGGGGCGGCCGCCGAGTCGGAAGCGGCGCCTGAAAATGAAATTGACCAGCAGATAAGGGAATTTCGAGAGATTTTTCAATCCGGGGAATAAGATCCTGAATGGTTTAGGAAGGTATAATTATGGCGGGCAAACCCAAATTCATTTTTGTCACCGGCGGGGTGCTTTCATCTCTCGGAAAAGGCCTGGCTTCTGCATCCATTGGGGCATTGCTGGAGTGCCGAGGACTGACCGTAACCTTGCTGAAACTCGATCCTTACATCAACGTGGATCCGGGAACCATGAATCCCTTCCAGCACGGCGAGGTGTTCGTCACTGATGACGGCACCGAAACGGATCTGGATCTGGGCCATTACGAGCGGTTCGTCAACGTCCGTTTAAGTGCGAACAATAATTTCACAACAGGAAAGATATACGATTCCGTCATCCAGAAGGAGCGGCGGGGGGATTATCTGGGCGGGACGGTCCAGGTCATCCCCCACATCACCGATGAGATCAAGCAAAGCATCTTGCAGGCTTCCCAGGGTGTGGATATTGTGATCGTTGAAATCGGCGGTACGATCGGCGATATCGAAAGCCTGCCGTTTCTGGAGGCTATCCGGCAGTTTCGCTTTGATGTGGGGCGGGAAAATGTTTTATATATCCACCTCACCTTTGTCCCCTATATTCCAACCGCCGGCGAGGTGAAGACCAAACCGACCCAGCACAGCGTCAAGGAACTGCGAAGCATCGGCATCCAGCCGGATATTTTACTGTGCCGCACGGACCGGTTCCTCACATCCGAGCTCAAGGCCAAGATCGCCCTTTTCTGCAATGTGGGCCAGGATGCGGTGATAACCGCAAAAGACGTGGACTGCATCTATGAGGTGCCGCTGGTATTTCACCAGGAAAAACTTGACGACAAAATTCTTGAGGTGTTGAATATCTGGACCGGCGCCCCCCGGCTGGAACATTGGCAGAACCTGCTTGAGCAGATCAATACCGTCAGGCATACGGTAAAGATTGCCGTTGTCGGGAAATATACGGATCTGACCGAATCCTACAAGAGCCTGAATGAAGCCCTGTATCATGCGGCCATATTCAATTCCGCCCGGGTTGAGCTCATATTTATTGATTCCAGTACGCTTTCTGCGGAGAACCTGGCTGCCGTCCTCGAGCCCGCAGACGGCATTCTGGTTCCGGGAGGGTTCGGGGCGCGCGGCATTGAGGGCAAGATCCTGGCCGTCCAATATGCAAGGGAAAACAAGGTCCCCTATTTTGGCATCTGCCTGGGGATGCAGGTGGCAGTGATTGAATTTGCCCGAAACGTGGGCGGGCTCAAAAATGCCAACAGCTCCGAATTTGATGAAAAAACCGAATTTCCGGTGATTTATCTCATGCGCGAGTGGTTTGATGAAAAAAGCCAGACAGTGCAAAAACGCGACATTAATTCCGAAAAAGGGGCCAGCATGCGCCTTGGCGCCTATCCCTGCCGATTGCCGGATGAGCATACGGTCGCGTACAAAGCCTATCAGGCCGGGGAGATCTCCGAGCGTCACCGGCACCGCTACGAATTCAACAACGAATTTATGGGTGTTCTCGAAGAGAAAGGGCTTGTTTTCAGCGGCCTGTCGCCCAGGGGCGATCTGGTTGAAATCATTGAGTTGAAGGATCACCCCTGGTTTCTCGGCTGCCAGTTTCATCCGGAGTTCAAGTCCAGGCCCATGACCCCGCACCCCCTGTTCAGGGATTTCATCCGGGCTTCGCTGGAAAACTGATTTTTTCACCCATGGGTGCCGCCACAATGAGAGAAACCCCAGCCCTGACAGGCGGTTTGGTTGGCATTGTCGCCCCCGCCAGCCCATTTGACGCCGTCAAATTTGAGACCGGCCTGCGAGTTTTAAGAAACATGGGGGTTAAAACAATTGTTCCGGATTCCGTCCGGGAAACTTCAGGTTATCTGGCCGGCCCGGATCAAGAACGGGCGCGGCTGATCAATGAGCTGTTCTCTGATCCGGAAATCAGCGCTGTCTGGTGCGCCCGGGGAGGGTACGGGTCGATGCGGGTCCTGCCCCTGCTCGACTATGAATTGCTGCGCTTAAATCCCAAACCCTTTGTAGGCGCCAGCGATGTCACCGCACTTTTGGCCGCCCTTTACTCGCGTTGCCGGACGCCGGTGTTTCACGGCCCGATGATCGTCACGCTTGCTGATGCCGATGAAAAGACATGCCAAAGTGTGCGGCAAATGTTTTTTGGGACGGAGCCCCTCTCGATAAGAGCGGAGCCGTTTGAGAGCCTGCGGCCCGGCATTGCCTCCGGAAAAGTGATCGGCGGCAACCTGACGACCCTGGCGCACTTGATCGGCACCCCGTTTGAACCTGATTTTTTCGGGCACCTGCTGTTTATCGAAGATATCGGGGAAGCCCCTTATCGGATTGACCGCATGATGACTCAGTTAAAAATGGCGGGGAAACTCTCCGGTATTTCCGGTTTGCTGCTGGGGCGTTTTTCCGGATGCGGGCCGATGGAGCAGATCCATTCCATTATGCGCTCCATTTTTGAAGATCTGGACATACCCATGCTTTCCGGCATTCCCGCCGGACATGGCCTGCCCAACCTGATCGTGCCGATGGGGATCAGCGCCACAATGGATGCCGATCAGGGGCTGCTGAGCTTTCATGACCCCATTTTCACGGAATCAACAGCACCTTCGCCTTCCGGATAAAACAAGAGAGATTGCCTTGTCAGTGAGCAGGAAAATGGAAAAGGTGGATCGCCTGATGCGGCAGGCCCTTGCCGAGGGCGTTTTTCCCGGCGCGGTCCTTCTGGTGTCCAGGGCACAAAAGTGCGTTTTCCATGAGGCCTACGGCCATGCCAATATTTTTTCAGGCCGGCGGATGACGGTGGAAACCGTGTTTGACCTGGCCTCATTGACCAAGCCCCTGGCAACCACCCCGGCGATAATGGCCTTGATTGAAAAAAAGCGATTGGGGCTCGACCTGACCGTCGGCGATATCTGGCCGTCATGCCAACACTCGGAAAAAGCCGGAATCCGGATTGATCAACTGCTGGCCCATGTGGCCGGCCTACCGGCCTACCGGCCTTATTATTCAGAGTTGTGCCGCCTGGCCCCGGCCGACCGGCCAAAGGCCCTGCTGGAGCGCCTGCTCCAGGAGCCGCTGCAATCTCCCCCCGGTGCGCGGACATGCTATAGTGACCCGGGCTTCATGCTCCTGGCACTGATTGTGGAAAAAATCGCCGAGTGCGGCCTGGGTCAATTTGTGAGCCGGCATATTTATCAGCCGCTGGGGATCAAGGATTTGTTTTTTGTTGACATCCACCGGGAGAAAGTTCAGAGGGAATGTGCCGCCACCGCTTATTGCCGCTGGCGGCGCCGGCTTGTCGAGGGTTATGTTCATGATGAAAATGCCTTTGCATTGGGCGGGATTGCGGGCCATGCCGGGCTGTTCGGCACGGCGGGGGCGGTTGCGCAACTGCTCGTCGGCTTGCTGCAATCGCTTGAGACTCCGGACGGGCTTTTTCCTTCCCATCTCATAAGTCATTTTTTTTCCCGCTATAATGGCACGGAGCGGGCACTCGGCTTTGACATGCCCGCTGTTGAGGGATCGAGCGCCGGCTCTCTTGTGGACCCCGACGCCACGGTAGGGCACCTGGGTTTTACCGGCACCTCTTTTTGGATCGCCCTGGATCGCTCCCTGGCGATTGTTCTGCTGACCAACCGGATTCATCCCAGCGCGGCCAATGAGGGGATAAAAGCCTTCCGTCCGCAGTTGCACGACTGTGTAATGGCTTGTTTTTGAGGGTGTTGCGGACACTTTCACCGCTATTTTTCTACTTGCTATCATATTTCTTTTCTGTTACCCATAACAGTTAATTTCAGGCACAAACGGGTTTGCAGGGGTTTTTCCCGGATATAAGGAGGCGACACGGTGTTTCTTGATGCATTGCTGGGTGTTTTTTCAAATGATTTGGCGATTGACCTGGGTACGGCCAATACGCTGGTTTATGTGCGCGGTAAGGGGATTGTTTTAAGCGAGCCGTCTGTTGTCGCCGTTCGTACCGATAACCGGATGAAAAACAAGGTACTGGCAGTTGGCCTGGAGGCGAAGAATATGCTAGGGCGAACGCCCGGCAATATTGTGGCGATCCGGCCCATGCATGACGGCGTGATTGCCGATTTTGACGTCACCGAGGCCATGCTGCGGCATTTTATCCGAAAGGTTCACAATCGGCGTTCCTTTGTCCGGCCCCGTATCGTTATTGCCGTTCCGACAGGAATTACACCGGTTGAAAAACGGGCGGTCAAAGAAGCCTCCGAATCCGCCGGGGCCAGGGAAGTGTTTTTGATTGAAGAGCCGATGGCGGCCGCCATCGGAGCCGGATTGCCGATTACGGAGCCGACCTGTAACATGGTGGTTGACATCGGCGGCGGAACCACGGAAGTGGCGGTGATATCGCTTGCCGGCATCGTCTACAGCCGTTCCATCCGTGTTGCCGGCGATAAGATGGACACCGCCATCATGCAGTACGTGAAGCGCAAGTATAATCTGCTGATAGGGGAGAGAACGGCTGAAATAATCAAAACCACCATCGGCAATGCTTACCCGGACTCGGAAAATTACGAAACCATCGAGGTCAAGGGCAGGGATCTGGTTTCCGGAATTCCGAAAATCCTGGCCATTGATTCGGAAGAGATCCGGGTGGCCATCTCCGAGCAGATCGATGCTATTGTGGAAACAACAAAGATCGCCTTGGAGCAGACGCCTCCGGAGCTGGCCGCTGATATTGTCGACAGGGGCATCGTGCTGACCGGCGGTGGGGCCTGCCTTAAAAACCTCGATAAACTGCTGCGTGAAGAAACCGGGCTGCCCATCACCGTTACTGAAGACCCGTTGTCCACCGTGGCCCTGGGATCGGGCAAATGCTTAAACAGCCTTGAAATCCTTAAACAGGTAGTCATTGATTAATCCATGTTTTCAAAAAAATCGATGGTTGTTGCCGGGGTTCTGGTATTAATCGCCCTGAATGGACTCGTCTTCTCCCTGGATATCATCCGCAAGTCATCATTCTATGAAGCCGCCTCCCGGGCGGCGCTTTTTTTTGTGGCACCGGTACAGGAAGCATTTCATTCCACCCTTGGTTTTGTGGATGAAATTTGGGATCATTATTTCTGGATTGTTTCCAAGGGCTATGAAAATGACGCCCTAAAGGCCCGGCTGGCCGAAGCCCGGCAAAAAAACCACCAGTGCCGGGAGCTGAGGCTTGCCAATGAACGCCTCCGGGAACTGGTCCATCTTAAACAAAAAAGCCCCTATGAATTCATGGCCGCGGAAGTCATCGCCCGGGATCCATCCTCCTGGTACCGGACCCTAGTGATCAATAAAGGACGGGATGCCGGCATTCGTTCATTCGACCCGGTGCTTACCTCCCGGGGAATCGTGGGCCATGTGCTGCAGGCGACAGCCGGCCATGCCACCGTGGTTTTAATTATCGACCGTAACAGTGCGGTGGACGCCATGATCCAGCGAAGCCGCACACGGGGTATCGCCAGAGGTTCGGGCAACGGCAAATGCCGGTTTGACTACACCCTCAGGAAAAAAGAAGTGAAGATCAACGACGTTGTGATATCCTCCGGTTTTGATGGAATTTACCCAAAAGGCTTTCGAATGGGTTATGTGTCCAAAGTAGTCCG
This sequence comes from uncultured Desulfobacteraceae bacterium, assembly GCA_964575805.1. Lineage (GTDB taxonomy): Bacteria > Desulfobacterota > Desulfobacteria > Desulfobacterales > Desulfosalsimonadaceae > M55B175. The sequence continues at coordinate 6,415 of CAZNSO010000038.1, read as the reverse complement.
TAGAAATGCCGGACTTTTTCAGGATATTGAAATCACTCCCTTTGTCGACTTCGCCACTTTGGAGGAAGTGATGGTGCTCTTAAACCCGCCACGTTTGGAGGAGACAGGGGAACCCTGATGCGGATGGCCTTGTTTTTTTTCTTGGGGCTGATGCTGATCGCCCTGCAGACCGCGGTTATTTCAGGCCTGCCGCCCATTATGGCATTTTATGATTTGATCATCCCGTTTGTCGTGTACTTCAGCCTGTTCCGCCGTTTTTCATCCGGCCTGCTCTTGGTTTTGGTCATCGGCTTTACCGTTGACATGCTCTCAGGGGCCCCAAACGGGATGTACCTCACCCTTTTCCTTGTGATTTTTCTACTTTTCCGAAATGTGGCTGTTTATTTTCATGCCAGCAGCACCGTTTTTTTTACTTTTTGCACGGCCGCCGGCGTTCTTTTGGAAAACCTGTTTTTTTTTATGTTTCGCCTTTTTTCGGCCCCGACCCTCTCAGCTCCTTTTGAGCATTTGCAAATAACGGGAATACAAGTGGTCTGGGTTTTCCTGACAGCACCCCTTATCTACCGGCTGTTCGCATTTTACTTTTCCCGGGTGGATCGGCTGGGCAATCACCTGATCGGCGGATGAGACAGCGAGACAGGAAAATGATCCGACAATGACAGGTCCCAATCAGCTCCATAAATACATTCAATCCATAGACACGGAGTGGTACCGCCACCGGTTTATCGTGTGTATCTGCCTTGTGTTGACGGCCTTTGCTTTTCTGGGAATCCGCTTGATCCACCTTCAGATTGTCCGGGGCGAGTATTATCATGAATTGTCCAAGGACAATTGTATCCGCAAGAAACATATCCCCGCCTTTCGCGGGTTGATCTATGACAGGCACGGCCATTTGCTCGTGGAGAACCGGCCCTCATTTAATCTGCGAATCACCCCGAAGGACGCCGACCCGCTGGAGCAGACGGTTCAACGGCTGTGCGGCTATGTCGCAATGACGCCGTCGGCTGTGATGGAAAAGATCCATAAGGATTCTGCCGGGCCATACGATTCTATTTTAATCCGGGATGATATCGATCGAAATACCATGGCGGCCATTGCTGCTCACCGCTTTGAACTTCCCGGTGTCAGTATTGAGGCCCGGGCGCGGAGGCATTACCTCTATCCCACAATGGGCGCGCATCTGCTGGGGTATATGGGTGAGCTCAATCCCGAAGAGGTTCGGGGGAAAAAGTTCAGGGACAAACAGACGGGCGATTACGTGGGCCGCTTCGGTGCTGAGAAGGTTTTTGAGGATGCACTCTCCGGCCGTTCCGGCGGCCGGATCATCCAGGTCAATGCCGGCGGGCAGATTGTTGCCGTCCTGGACGAGGTGCCCCCTGCACCCGGGGACAACCTTTTCTTAACCATCGACTTTGCTCTTCAAAAAAAGGCGGAATCACTTCTTGAAGGCAGGGTCGGGGCGGTTGTGGCAATGGATCCCGGCTCCGGTGAAATTCTGGCCATGAGCAGCACGCCTTCATTTAACCCGAATCATTTTGTTGACGGCATGAGCGCCAAACAGTGGTCTGCGCTTACAAGCGATCCGGACCGGCCGATGATGAACAAGGCGATTCAGGCGGCATATCCCCCCGCCTCCACCTATAAAATGGTTACGGCCATGGCGGCGCTGGAGGAGGGCGTTACCGGCCCCGATGAAGAGACCTACTGCCCGGGTCATTATCGGTATGGCAACCGTTTGTATTATTGCTGGAAAAAGTACGGGCACGGCCATATGAATGTAACCGCCGCACTGAAGCAATCCTGCGATGTCTATTTTTATCACATGGGAAGACGCCTTGGGGTGGACAAAATGGCCGAATACGCCATTGCCGGAGGACTTGGCTCACCCACCGGCATTGTCCTGGACCGGGAGGACGATGGGCTGGTACCAACCGCCGAGTGGAAACAAAGGCGCTTCGGTGTTCCCTGGCAGGGGGGGGAGAACCTGTCCATCGCCATCGGTCAGGGCTATAATCTGACCACGCCGATTCAAATGGCGGTTTTGACATCGGCTGTCGCCAACGGCGGCTTTCGCTACCAGCCGCGGATTTTAAAAAGAATTGAAACCGTTGAAGGAAAAATTGTAAAAAAGGGAGGGCCCGTTCTGAAAGGGCGCCTGCCGGTAAGCGATACCACCCTGGCGCTTGTTCGCAAGGGATTGTGGCAGGTGGTCAACGAGCGGCATGGAACCGCCTATTGGCATGTTCGCGACAAAACCATTGAGATCAGCGGCAAGACCGGGACCGCCCAGATTGTCAGCCGCAAAAGGGGGGACCCCCGGGCTGAAACTTATGAGGACCGCTTCAAGCCGCACGCCTGGTTTGTCGGCTATGCACCCTCTAAAGCCCCCCGGATTGCGGTTTCCGTCCTCATTGAGCATGGAGAGCACGGATCCAGCGGCGCCGGGCCCATTGCCGGCGAACTGATGAAAAGCTACCTTGATCCTTCAAAATCATTAAAGAACGAGGAGTAATCCAGATATGACCGATGCATCCAAAGACACCTTGAAATCGCAGCCGGCCGCCCCTTCCAATTTCATCCGCCATATCATTGAAAAGGACATGGAAAGCGGAAGGTTCGGCGGCCGCCTGGTGACGCGTTTTCCGCCGGAGCCCAACGGATACCTGCATATCGGCCATGCCAAATCCATTTGCCTGAATTTTGGCTTTGCCAGGGAATTTAACGGAAGGTGTCATTTGCGCTTTGATGATACCAACCCGATAAAAGAAAATGTCACTTATGTGACTTCCATAAAAGAGGATGTCCGCTGGCTGGGTTTTGACTGGCAGGCGCATCTCTATTTTGCCTCCGATTATTTTGATCAGCTCTATGAATATGCCATTGCCCTGATCAATGCGGGTAAAGCCTATGTGGACAGCCTGAGTCCGGAAGCGATTCGGCAATATCGCGGGACATTGACCGAGCCGGGAAAAGAGAGCCCTTACAGGGATCGCCCGGTTGCGGAAAATCTCGATCTGTTTAAACGCATGGCGGCGGGGGAATTCGAAGAAGGCGATTGCGTGCTGCGGGCTAAAATTGACATGGCCGCCCCCAATATTCTCATGCGCGATCCCACCCTGTACCGGATCCGCAGACAGTCCCATCATCGCACCCAGGACAAATGGTGCATCTATCCCATGTATGATTTCGCCCATTGCCTCTCGGATTCAATCGAAGGGGTGACCCATTCCATTTGCACACTTGAATTCGAAAACAATCGTGAGTTGTATGACTGGATTCTGGATTCCCTGAATGTCTATCATCCGCAGCAGATTGAATTTGCCCGCCTCAACCTCTCCTATACCGTGCTGAGCAAACGCAAACTGATCCAGCTGGTGGAAGGCGGCTTTGTGGACGGGTGGGATGATCCGAGAATGCCTACCATCTCCGGGTTCCGGCGTCGCGGATACACGCCTGAGGCCATCCGCAATTTCTGCGATCGCATCGGTGTGGCCAAGCGCGACAGCATGGTTGACCTGGCACTGCTGGAGCACTGCATCCGCGAGGACCTGAACAAGCGGGCACCCCGGTTTATGGCCGTTTTACGGCCCCTGAAAGTGGTCATTGAAAATTATCCGGAAGGTGAGACCGAAACGCTGGAAGCCGTCAACAATCCGGAAGATGAAAGCATGGGCAGGCGAAACATTCCCTTTTCAAGGGAAATTTTTATCGAACGGGAGGATTTCATGGAAACGCCGCCCCGGAAATTCTTTCGGCTGGCACCCGGCCGGGAAGTCAGGCTGCGGTATGCCTACTTTATTACCTGCCGCGAAGTGATTAAAGACGACAATGGCGAGGTTGTCGAGCTGAGGTGTACCTATGATCCCCAGACCCGCGGTGGGGATGCTCCTGACGGGCGCAAGGTGAAGTCCACCCTGCACTGGGTTTCCGCCGCTCACGCACTGGATGCCGAAGTCCGCCTTTACAGTCACCTGTTTGGCGTTGAAAACCCCGGCGATGCAGCGGATCTCACATCCGTGATCAATCCGGATTCGGTGGAAACATGCACTGAGGCCAAGCTCGAACCGGCTTTGGGCGGGCTGCCCGCCGGGCTGCAATGCCAGTTTGAGCGACTGGGCTATTTCTGCGGGGATATTCATTTCAGCCGCACGGACCATCCCGTTTTTAACCGGATCGTCACGCTAAGGGATCAGTGGGCAAAAATCAAAAAAAACCAGCTGAAAAAAGGGCAATAAGGCAGACATGGCCTGATCCCTTCATGAGGGGCCGGGCTGCCCCGGGAGAGGGATGCATCCATCCTCGCCGGGGCAGTGCGGCTTATTTCATTTGGCTGATATTGTCTTTGAGCTGGGCGATCTCGATGCCCAGGCTCACACATTGTTTCCCTTCCATGCAGGCTTCCGCGTCGCCGTCCTCCAAAAAAGTTTTCAGGTGATGCTGGTCTTTTTTCAAATCCACAACCCAGCGCCCCTGTGCTTCATCATAATTTGCCGACACATCAATCCCACATTCACCCACATCGGGATACAATTCTCTGATTTTTTTACATAATTCTTCCTTGTCCATTTTATTCCTCCCTAAAATAGTTGAAATGTCCGCCTTAGCCAATATACTAATGCAGAAGTCCCGGTTTAGCAAACAAGGGCGCTTGTCATTGGCATTCGAGGCCCAAACCGATTTGCAATAACCATCGAAAAACGCCTGCTGGCAGCCTTTCAACTTTCGGCGGCCAGGGCTTTGCCCAACCAATCAGTGTACATTGCAGGGGAGGAAGCATGTTAGACTTTCAATTAACCGAACAACAGCTGGAATTGCAGCAAAAGGCCCGCAAATTTGCCCTGGAACATGTTTTGCCGGTGGCTGCCTATTATGATGAGATCGATGACGTGCCGGTCAAGGTGCTGCGAGCCGCCTATGATGCCGGACTGTTAAGCGGCGATATCCCGGAAGCCTATGGGGGGAAAGGCCATAGCACCGTGGAGGGGGTGATTGTAACAGAGGAAATCGCGGCTGCCTGCCCGGGCATTGCCACGTCGGTTTTTGACAACTCCCTTGGCATGGAGCCGCTGATCCTCTGTGACAATGAGCCCTTGAAAAAAGCCTACCTGCCCCGGCTGGCTGATGAATTCAAATTGATCAGCTTCGCCACCTCAGAGCCCGGAACCGGCTCGGATGTTTCCGGTATCCGCTGCAGGGCCACCCCGGATGGGAATGACTATATTCTCAATGGCACCAAGTATTGGGTGACCAACGGCGGCATCGCGGATTATTTTTCCATTTTTGCAACCGTTGACCCGAAATCCGCACACAAGGGAATCTGCGCCTTTCTCGTGGAGCGGGACTGGGAAGGGGTTTCCATTGGGAAAAAAATTCCCAAAATGGGGCAGCGTTGTTCCAATACCGTGGGGATACACTTTGACAATGTGCGGGTGCCCGGGGAGAATGTGATGGCTGAACCGGGGCAGGGGTTTTATCTGGCCATGAAAACCTTCTCCCGCACCCGGCCGGCCATTGGCGCCTTCTCCGTCGGGGCCGCCCGATCCGCCATGGAATATGCGATAGAATACGTCAAGAATCGAAGGGCCTTTGGTACCAAAATCGTTAATTTTCAATCGCTTCAGTTTAAAATTGCCGAAATGTACCAGAAGGTCGAAACCTCGCGCCTGCTGACCTTAAAAGCCGCGTGGGCGGCGGACAAGGGCATGGATCCCACCATCGACGCCTCCATTGCCAAATTCTATGCCTCAGAGGCCGCGCTTGAAGTGGCCAATGAAGCCCTTCAGATTTTTGGCGGCTATGGCTACACCCGGATGTTTCCCGTTGAAAAACTGCTGCGGGATATCCGGCTCTTCCGGATTTACGAGGGAACCAGCGAAATCCAGCGCACGATCGTTGCCGGGCATGCATTGAACGGTTATCAACCGGTGATGCCCGCCATGGAAGATCTGCCCCTTCATGTGGCAAGGGACCCGGAGACGGTGAATCAACCAGACGATCCTGCATCCACAGCCTGGCGGTGTCGCATGTGCGGCCATGTCCATTACGGCGAAGAACCGCCGGAGCAATGCCCGTACTGCTTTTTCCCGGACACGGCATTCAAGAACACGGCTGAAAAAACGAGCTGACAATCCGGGGCATTTCTGGAGACATATTTTCAATCTCCTTGCGGATCAGTCTCGCAGAGCTGCGCAGGCCCTCGGTAACTCCCGTAGGGCGGATCAAGCGCAGCGTGTCCGCCTTCAAAATGGCGTGTACACCTTAGTTTGATGTATACTTGGTTTTGCAAATATTGATGGCAAAGTAAAAAGTCCAATATCTGCGTTGCGCTGCATCCCATCGGAATTTCACGTACTCTATGTACGCTGCATTCCACGGGATTTGCGACGCCCCCTGATCTTAAATGGGCTTGAACTTT
>CAZNSO010000037.1:0-29602 GCA_964575805.1 uncultured Desulfobacteraceae bacterium | reverse complement strand
CTTTCCGACAAACGAAGCCGGGCCGCGGAGCAGCTCGCCCGTAAAATCGAATCCGAACTCAGTTCACTGAAAATGCCGGACACCCGCTTTTCCGTATTGTTCCCGGAAGTGCCCGCCGATCAGGCGCCGAGCGAGTACCTGACCATGGACCAAAAAGGCATTTCCGAGACCGGCGCGGAGCGGGCCCGGTTCATGATCGCCCCCAATCCGGGTGAGGACCTGCGGCCGCTCTCAGCCATCGCGTCTGGCGGGGAACTGTCCCGGGTGGTACTTGCCCTGAAAGCCATCATGGCGGACAGCGATACGCCGGGGACCCTTATCTTCGACGAGGTGGACGCGGGTATCGGCGGCGAGGCCGCTGAAATGGCGGGCAGCAAACTTGCTGAGCTTTCAAAACGCCACCAGGTTGTCTGCATCACCCATCTCGCCCAGATCGCCAAGTTCGGTCATCACCACTTCAAAATCACCAAGGAAATCAATCAGCAGCGCACCCGAACCCTTATCCGTGAGCTCGTGGGCGAGGACCGGGTAGAGGAGACCGCCCGGATGATCAGCGGGGCTGAGATCACCCGGACAACCCGACAGCACGCCCGCGAAATGCTAAATAGTGCCTGAAACCGGTAGAACCCGGCGCCCCCAATCCATCGGCGATCCATCGGCTTTGCCATAAACCCTTGACCAAAAACATCCAGTACGGTAGAAATACTTGTTCCAAGAGATTAAGTGACGGATTTATTTACATCAAGGATTGAAAAAATGACCGAAACCGCCACCCTTACGATAGACGGACAGACCTTTGAACTACCGGTGATCGCCGGCACCGAAGGGGAAAAAGCCATCGACATCCGCATGCTTCGCCAGAAGACCGGTTATGTGACTTACGATCCGGGCTATGGCAACACCGGAAGCTGTAAAAGCAGAATCACTTTCATGAACGGGGAGCAGGGCGTTCTGCGTTACGGCGGAATCCCCATTGAAGAGCTGGCGGAGAACTCCACATTTGTGGAAACCGCCTATCTTTTGCTCCACGGCCGCCTGCCCACCCGGAAGGAACTGACCCGGACCAGCGTCATGCTGAATGATTTTTCGCTGGTCCATGAAGATATGCAGAACTTTTACCAGAACTTTCCCCGGGCTTCCCACCCCATGGGTATTTTATCCGCGATGGTCAATGCCCTCCGCAGCTTCTATCCGGAACTGGTCGAAACCGAGGAGCAAACCGAAATGAGTTTTCTGCGCCTGCTGTCCAAGGTGCGGACCATGGCGGCCATGTCCTATAAAATTTCACGCGGGCACAAAGTCATTTATCCCCGGCCGGATTACACCTACTGCGCCAATTTCCTGCACATGATGTTCGACACCCCGGTGAGGCCCTACGTCATCGACCAGGATGTGGTGCATGCCCTCAATGTTTTCTGGATACTGCACGCAGACCATGAACAGAACTGCTCCACCTCGGCGGTAAAAACCGTCGGCAGCGCCAGGGCCAACATCTACGCTTCCCTTTCCGCAGGCATTGCCGCCCTTTGGGGACCGCTCCACGGGGGAGCCAACCAGGCTGTCGTGGAGATGCTCTCCAAAATATCCGCGGAAGGCGTATCCATTGAAAATGTGGTCGCCCGGGCCAAGGACAAATCCGACCCGTTCCGCTTAATGGGCTTCGGCCACCGGGTCTACAAAACCTACGACCCCCGGGCCAAAATCATGAAAAGAATCTGCGACCGGGTACTGCCCAAGCTAAACATCAATGATCCCTTGCTCGATATCGCCAAGCGCCTGGAGGAGGTGGCTTTAAGCGATGCCTATTTCATCGACCACAACCTCTACCCCAACGTCGATTTCTACTCCGGCATACTGCTTCGCGCCATGGGCATCCCCACCAACATGTTTACGGTGATGTTCGCCATCGGCCGCCTTCCCGGCTGGATCGCCCAGTGGAAGGAAAACCTGGATGATCCGGAGCAAAAAATCAGCCGGCCGCGCCAGATATACATGGGCCCCAACCAGACGCCCTATATTCCCGTTGACCAGCGGGACTGATTCAGCAAACCGCCGGGCCCTTGGCGCCAAGCCCAATGAAAAATGAATATGCCTATATTGAGGTAGCCGTTCCCGTCCCGGTCTATGCCACCTACACATACACCGTGCCTGAACCCCTCCAGCCCCTGGTTTCCAAATGCAAACGCGTTCTCGTGGAGTTCGGCAGTCGGAAACTGAGTGCCTATGTCATCGGTCCCGCCACACCCGGGGACGTTAAAGGCATCAAGCCCATTGCCGACGTTTTGGATTCCCGGCCCCTGTTCCCCGAAGAAATGCTCGCGTTTTTCCGCTGGATGGCCGATTATTACTTTCACCCCCTTGGAGAGGTCATCTCCGAGGCCCTTCCCGGCGGCCTCAATCTCAATGAATTTGTTATATTCACCGCCACGGAAGCGGGTCGGCAGGCAATAGCGGAACAAGCCCTGACTGCCGAGGAAAAGCAGATTCTGGAAACTTTAGGAGGCAAATCCCTGCGGCACCGGGAAATCGAGCGCCAACTGGGCCGCGATATCCGCCAGGCAGTTATCCAGCGCCTGGAAAAGCAGGGATGGATCCATCGCCACCGCGAAATCAGGGGCGGCCGCACACGCCCCAAAACTGAACGGCATGCTGCCCCAAACAGGGATATCCCCGCGGCCGGGAGCCTCTCAGGGCCAAAAAAAAAACTCGTGGATTATCTCCAATCCGCAGGTGAGACCCCCTTCTCCTCCCTGGCGCAAGTGGCCGCCAACGCTTCCCGGCATTTAAAAGCACTTCAGGACAAGGGCTTCATCCAAATTTTTGAGAAACCGGTTTACCGGGACCCGTTTGGCGACCGGGTGCCGCCGGACACGCCCCCTGCCCTCACGCTGGACCAACAGCAGGTGCTCTCCCGGGTTTCGGGGGCATTGGGGCAGGGTTTTTCCGCCTTTCTGCTGGCCGGGGTCACCGGCAGCGGCAAAACTGAAATCTATATGCAGGCTGCCGCCAATGCCATGAACCTGGGCAGCAGCGTGCTGGTACTGGTCCCTGAAATCGCGCTGATCTCGCAGATCGAAAGACGGTTCCGGGCCCGGTTCGGGGAATGCATTGCCGTGCTGCACAGCGGCCTGTCCAATGGCGAGCGCTATGACCAGTGGATGCGCATCCTCAACCGGGAAAGCCCCATTGCCATTGGCGCCCGCTCGGCCATATTTGCCCCCCTCCCCCATATCGGGCTCATTATTGTGGATGAAGAGCATGACAGCTCTTACAAACAGGAAACCCGTTGCCGGTATAACGCCCGGGACCTTGCCGTGGTCCGGGCCAAACAATCCGGCGGCGTGGTTCTGCTGGGCTCGGCCACCCCTTCCGTCCAGTCCACATACAACGTGGTGAGCGGCAAGTTCCGGGAGGTGAACCTGAAACACCGCATTTACCGGCAGGCGCCCCCGGAGATCCAGCTTATCGATCTTCGCGAACACCAGGGCACCCGCGGTATCCGGCGGATTCTGACCACACCCCTGATAACAGCCATGAACGAGACCCTGCAGCGCGGCGAACAGGTGCTGCTGTTTCTAAACCGCCGCGGTTTTGCCTCCTACCCGGTCTGCGCTTCCTGCGGCGACGCCCTGAAGTGCAAACACTGCGATATCACGCTGACCCTTCACAAATCCATCAATGCTTACAAATGCCACCTCTGCGGGCATTCGCGACCGGCTATCGCCAAATGCGACACCTGCGGGGCGGCAAGCATCAAGCAGCTGGGCATGGGCACGGAAAAAATAGAAGAAGCCGTTCGAAGCCTTTTCCCGGACGCCCGGTTGGCCCGGATGGACCGGGACACCACCCGGCACAAGGGCTCCCTGGTAAAAATCCTGAAGAATTTAAGAGACGGGAAAATTGATATCCTGGTGGGCACCCAGATGGTGGCCAAAGGCCATGATTTTCCGAACATCACGCTGGTGGGCATCATCTGCGCCGATCTTTCGCTAAGCTTCCCGGACTTCCGGGCGGGAGAGATCACCTTTCAAATCCTGGCCCAGGTAGCCGGCCGGGCAGGCCGGGGAACACGGCCCGGAAAGGTGCTGCTCCAGACTTACAACCCGGACCATTTCAGCATTACAGCGGCCCGGCACCAGGATTTCATGGCCTTTTACAACGAAGAGATAAAATTCCGGCGGACTTTTCACTACCCCCCTTTTGCCCGGATGGTCCAGTTGAAAATATCGGGGAAAAACCTTGAAAAAACACGGGAGCAAGCCGGGCGTATCGGGGAGCGCTGCCGTCAATTAAAGCTGTCCGCGGCTAAGTGGCAGAAAAGCGTAGAGGTGTTCGGCCCGATTGAAGCACCGCTCTCGAGAATCGCCAACCGGTACCGCTGGCAGATACTGTTAAAATCCGCTCACGCCCAGCCCCTGCACCAGTTTATCCATGCCCTGATGTTTGAAGAACAGACGGTTTTGAAACACCCCCAGGTGCAAGTGGCCGTGGATGTCGATCCCCTGCTGATGATGTAAAAGCCCGTTACTGGTCACCCGGCGGGACCAGGTGGCAGATGGAGGTTGAAAAATATTCTTCGCTCTGCCGCTCCAGCGGCTCCCAACCCGCTTTTTCCAGGAAATCCGAAACTTTTGGCCCATCCGGACCGAACACGAAAAAAAAAGCCTCATCGCCTTTTTTCAGCCGGGCCCGGTTGCCGGCGGGAAGAAGCGAGGCGCCATGGACGATGCCCGCAAACAGAAAAGATTGCGGGGAGTATTCCAGGACCCCCGTTTCAGCGGAAGGCCGGCCGTTATACCGCCATTTCTGAAGATAGACCCGCCGCTGTTGAAACCGGTGTGTCCAGAGGTCTACATTCACCGGCACCCCGAATACCACCTCCACTGAATGCCGGCCAAGCATTTCTGCGGTAAGGGAGGTACTGCCGGTCTGCAGCGCCGAATACAGGTAGATGTTCTTGACCTCCGCCTTCACCCGCTCAAGAAACAAATAGTTCACCTCTTCATTGGCAGTGAGCGCCAAAACGCCTTTGCGGGTGTCAATTTCGGCCCGGTTCAAATAACGGGCCTGGAGACCATTGCCGCAAATGACGCGGGTACAGTCCGCCTCCGCCGCCATGCAGTGATCGATATTGGAGTCGATACACATCACTTCCTGGCCGGACTCCTTCAGGAGCTTGGAAACAGCCCGGGCCAGCTCATTTGCGCCCAGGATAACCCAGCCGAAATTGGTGGGTCGGCGCAAACCCAGCAGGGTAGCCACCACGCCGCCGGTAAGTCCGGCAGTCAGGACCGTGGCCGCGATTACCAAAAACACCAGGGCCCGCAATTCATAGCCCCCGGGCTGGCCCTGGCTGACCAGGCCGGTGGCAAAAAGCGAGGCCACGGCGGCAGCGACAATGCCACGGGGCCCGATCCAGGCCACAAAGAGCTTTTCGCGCCATTTGAGCTCAGAGAAATAGGTGCCGGCAAAAACGGCAATCGGCCGTATGATCAGCATAAGGGCGGCAACAGTGAGGACCCCTCCCGCGCCCAGGGCCTGGACATGCTCAAGCCGAACATCCGCGGCCAGAAGGACAAACAGCATGCCGATGAGCATAACTGTAAGCTCTTCCTTGAATTCAGCCAGGTCCTCCAGTACATAAGTGCCGTAATTGCCCACCATGACGCCCGCCGCTGTTACTGCGGCAATTCCGCTCTCCGGCAGCAGGACATTGGCGCCCTGGAAGAGACCGAGCACCGCGCAGAGGGTAAACACGTTTTCCGTACCCTCCGGGACAAGCCGCCGTACGCGGAAAATACCGACCAGGGCCATGCCTGCCAGCGCTCCGCAAAGAATACCAAAACCCAGCCGGGATACAACATGCCACAACCATATGGCGGGACTGCCATGCGCCGGGCTGAGCGCGGCCTCCAAAGCGACAATGGCCACCACGGCGCCTATGGCATCAATCAGCACCCCTTCGGCTTCGAGCACCGTGGCCACCGAGCGCTTCACCTTAAACCGCTTGAGCAGCGGGTTGATCACGGTCGGCCCGGTCACCATCACCAGGGTCCCGAAAAGCGCAGCCGTCTGCCAGGGCCATTCAAGGATAAAACGGGCGGCGGCCGCGCCGCCCGCGACAGTGAGGGCGCCGCCGACCAGAATGAGGTACCGGATAGAGCGGCTCACATGTTTCAGGCGGGTGAATTTGAGGCTGAGCCCCCCTTCAAACAAAATAACCGCAACCGCAAAGCCGGTGATGATATGCAAGGCCGGCCCCAGGGTTTCCGGTCGGATCACACCGGCGCCGTCCGGACCGAAAATAACGCCGGCCGCCAGAAGCAGGACAATGCCGGGGACTCTCAGGTGATGAGCGAAGGCCTGAGCCAGAATACCCAACACAAGCGCCAGCGCAATGGTCAGAGCGGGATTATTGAAAACAGCGGCATTCATCAGGAACTAAATCTAATATCAAAACGGATCTTTGTCGACCGCATTGGGCTGAATAAAACCTCACGAATCTTTGCCGTTTTGTGTTGCCGCCACCGGCCATTGCCAAAGGCCGGTGAGGCCCCGATAATAGTGCGAAAAACCCAAAAAATATGGCCTCCTGAACGGCACAGGAGGCCATATTGCCCGGGACAGGAAAAAAATCACGCAGAAGATGATGGGCAATGGTCAGCCCGTGGCGGCTATTTCCTGCATCAGGTTTTCGATGGTTCCTCTCCCCGGCCCTTCGCCAACCGACAAGGTTGCCAGGACAAGTTCATATTTATCGGCGGCAACCGAGAGGGGGCGCATGGTCAGGGTGAGATCGCTCTGATTCACGATGCTTAAATGGTCTATCTTTCCAAAAGGCAGCATTGTTTTCAAATTGGTGCTTATCTCGGAGAACACCGCCGCCATCCCCGCCATGGGTTCGGCATGGTCCCCCACGCCCGCGACCAAAAGCCCCAACTCATCCGCCAAAACAGCACCCCTGGACTTCTCTGATTCACAGAGCCGGTTCACAATTTGCTGGAACATGGCCCCAAGCCCTTCCTCGGAAAAAGGAAGCACCGGCTGGGGCGGGGCATCCCAGAAAATCTTCATCGAATGCAGCTTCTCGTTTTCCGATTGCAAGGCCTTGATTTCCGATTCCATTTCCTTGACAGCGCGGGTTTGGGATTTTAATCGACGATTTTCTTCCCGCAGGCGCTCAAGCGCTTCCACCTGCTCCGTCAACATTTCCACTTTAACCGACAAATCCTTGTTTTTTTCTCGTACATTATCCAGGGAATTGACTTTATAGGTCAATCCCTCAACCTGGCTCTTGGCCTCCGCTAATTCAGCGAACAGTTTTTCATTCTCTGCTTTCAAATCCCCTGATTCCCCGGTATTTTCTTTTAACTCGGCGATTTGCCGGGAGGTTTCGCTGCGCTCGGCCGCAGCTTTTTCTTCAAGGTTTTGAACCTGCTTTTGAAGCGCATTTTTTTCCTCCTTGAGGGCCGCTTTCTCCTGCTCAAGCAAAACCCTGTCTTTTTCCATGCGCGCGAGATTTTCGTTTGCCTGCGCCAGCTCCTCCTGAAGCGCCTGAAGCGCCGCCTCCGGCTCCCCGCTGCCTGCTTCGTCCGCGGCTTTTGATTGGGTTTCAGCAGCCGCCGCATTATGGCTTCCGGAAGTTTCCGCGGCTTTATCATCCGCCAGCAAATCCTCAAACCAGACGTCCCATGGTATCACACCCGGTTTCGGCGCGGCAGCCGTTGTTTCCGCATAAGAAACAGGAGCGTCGGGGGGGCGGGCGGCATTGGAATCAGCCGCCGACGGGCGGACTCTGGCCAGCATGAAACCGGCGGCGAAAAACAAAACGGCTCCGATTACGGAGGCAATGGCAATTGCCACTTGAGGTGGTATCATCATGGTTTACCTTTGAATACGCGGATGACTGCGCGACGGTTTTTCGCCCAGGCATCCGGCTGATTGTTTGGATCAACAGGTTTGTTGGCACCTAAGGCCAGCGTTTCAATCCGGTCCTGCCCGATGATGTCATTTTCAACCCAAAAACCCGCCACCGCATCGGCCCTGGCTTCACTCAAGCGCTCGTTATCCAACACGGAATGGGTGGTCCGGTCGGTGTGCCCTTCTATCTGAACCCACAAATCACCTGGCTTTCCGATTGCCTCCACGAGTTCATTTAATTCTTCCCTGTGGGACTCATCAAGCTCCCATTTTCCCGGGCTGAAGTAGAGAACGAGCGCTGCGCGCAGCCGAGGGCCCTGCTGCTTTTTAATGGCGGCCTCTTTAAGCGGTTTTTGCTCTCCCGCCGGTTCCTGATCGGGCATGGCAGGCATCTCCCTTGCAGCCTCACGGCCGGCCGGCGGCGGCTGCCGGGGAGATGACGCCTCCGGCGTGGCGGTCGCCTCTCTGGTGCCCGGGGCGGGATCAGGCACCCGCCTGGAAACCGAACCTTTGACTTTATACCTTGCCGGCGGCTGTGACCCTGGCTCCTCCCTGGCGGATTCGCCCGTTTTACTCGCCGACGCCGGGCTGCTAAGCCCCAGCAAAGGAACCAGCTGCAGGTTTACATACACCAGATCCGCGGCCCCCAATACCAGGCAGCACCATATGGCGATGATGCGTTTTCTCTCGGACATATCCACCTGCTCACTTTATCCTGACCCTGGAAAAACCCCTGAGGATCTAAAAGAATGAAAAAATACGCAACCCCGGGTCTGTTTATAACGGTCTCTCTTTATATGACTTTTTGAAGCTCGGGCACCATCCGGCGCATTTCCAGGAAAATAAGCCCCAGCTTGGCTTCGCTGGAGACCAGCAGGACAAGCACGGATTCTTCACCAACGGAGTTTAAAATGACGTAGCCCTTGTCCGACTTAACAAAAATCTGGTTCAGGGGCGCCCGCATCAACTGATTGGAAATCTGTTCCCCGACGCCCAGAAGCGCGGCCGACATCCCGCCCACCAATTCTTCATCGATCTCTGAGGGTGCAACCGCTGCTATCAGAAAGCCGTCCAGGCTCACCACCGCCGCCCCGAAAATATCAGGAGAACTCACCCGAAGCCCTCTTAAAACTTCAGTAATTTTTTCTGTTTTGCTTGCCATTGGTATCGACCTCCTTTGAATCGTGATGAAGAAAAAACCCCCCCGGATTTATCCCTTGGGTTGCAGTTTCAGCGAACATTTATCCCCTGTCTCAAGGACCTCGTAAGTGTAATTGGCTCCTGTAAAGGAACTTATCAGCCCTGTCCAATATTCATGAAACAACAGGCAAAGATCAGATTTGCCGGGGGTTCCCCCGGCATTGCGGACCGCCTGGAGCAGGCCGCAGGGCGCCACCGATAAATCAATCCCGGAATCCCCGGAAATCGTGTAACTGAAATCAAAGCTGGCCCCAAACCGCTCCCGCATGGCCTCGAGCAGTTCAGAAAGGCTTTTTTCCTCATACATTTCCGGAAGATGGGCCGCCGCCACGGTTCCGGCCCGTCTGCCGACGGATTTATGCCCTCGTCCCAAAACCTCGGTTATGGCATCGGCAAATGCCGACAGCAATATGCCGACTTCCTGATACGCGCTATCGAGCGCTTCCGTTGTCAACGAACGGACAGCCGGCTTGGTCTGAAGAAACTGCTCCACAAAGGCGACATTTTTCTCGATCCGGTAAAAAGGACGAATCAATTCCACATCCGAGATTTCAATGCATTGGGAAGGGCAGTCGTAATAACAGGAAAAGCAGCCGATACAATCATCCGGCCGTTTCACTTCAGCCAGTGATTTTTCTTCATTGAACTCGAAAACATCCACCGGACAAATGTCCACACAAAGCGTGCATCCCCTGCAGCCCTTTTCTGACAGTTGAACTTTTGGCATGATATCATCTCCTTACGCGTCGCAGCATTTTGCCCTCCCGACGAACGGCAACGTCGAGCTTCATGTCGCCGATCCGATGCGTAGCACAGGAAAGACAGGGATCATAGCACCGAATGCCGAATTCAACAGCATTCAGGAAAGCTTCATCCGACTGATCCATATACTTTTCGGCGGACATCCCAATGGTTTCATTGATCGCCGGCAGGTTCTGCTGGGTGGCAATCAGCAGGTTGGCCTGCTTCACGACGGCATTGGCGTCGACCTGGTAGTCATGGATCAAAACGCCTCTTGGCGCCTCCACATGGGCGGTGGCATTCCGCGGCGCCCCCAGCCTGGCGCGGACATCCTCACTGTAAAGCGCATCGTCAGCGACAATTTCCTCCAGCTTCTCCATGGCGTACAGAATCTCTATCATCCGTGCATGATGGAACATGACCGTATGATGGCAGGGATGCCCCCCCTGCTCCCGGAATTTTTCCAACTCGGCATTTGCAGACGGCGTATCAATTTTGTCCGCGCAGTTTAACCGCGCCAGCGGGCCGACCCGATAGGGGATTTCTTCTCCGTCGTTTTTAAAGTAGACATATTTGCCATAGGAGTTTTTTATGGCTTTTTCCTGCAGATACCCGGCCCAGTCATCCTCGCTGAAATCAAAATGGGTGCCATCCGGTTTGAACAGGCGCAGATCCCCATTGTAAAAATCCAGATTGCCCTGATTGACCGTTCCCAGATAGTGTGTTTCCAGGGGAAGGGATTCCACCAGTTCCTTGTTTGCGTCCAAGAGCTTCCGGGCCACCTGGTATAAGTTTTTGCTCAGGGCAGCGCCTTCCCCGACAAATTTTTTCAGTTTCTCCGCCTTTTCTTTACTCAGCGGCGCTGCCATTCCCCCGGCAACACTGGTGACCGGATGGGTTCCCCGGCCGCCGACGAGCTCTACAATTTTTTGGCCGATTGTTCGCAGCCGCAGCGCTTTCTTTGAAAGTTCGGGATGTTTTTTGGCCATCCCGATGATATTGCGCTGGGCTGGGTCCGATGCCAGGCCGAAAATCAGGTCCGGGCCGGCAAGGGCGAAAAAATGCACGGCATGGGAGTGAACCATTGCCCCCAGATTAAGGGTCTGGCGGAGCAATTCAGCTGTACGTGGGATGGCGGCCCCAAACACCTTGTCCACCGTCTTGGAAGCCGCCAGATGATGCGTCTGCGGGCAGGTGCCGCAAATCCGGGCGGTCAGGCTGGGCATCATCTCCACATGCATCCCCTGCAGAAAAGTTTCAAAGCCCCTGAAGTCCATTATTTGAAAAACGGCGCCCTTGACCGCATTTTGATCATCGATTTCCAGGTCGACCCTCGCATGCCCTTCTATCCGGGTGACCGGATCGATTGTAACATGTCGTGACATGGCGAACTCCTTTATATTAAGGTTGCTGCTGAATCCATTTCTTCAGGAGAAACGTCGGTTTTTGACGGAATACAGGAGAGGCCATTGCATAGGCAAAATGGGTTTTTGCCTGCATTTCGATATTTTTTACGATATCCGCGTACGGAATCCTTGTCAGGTGCGCCATTCTCCGGGCAATTTCGCTGCGGACATCTTTTTGGGGCTCCAAGATGATGGTATCGGTCGGACCGCCGCAGGAAAAACACGGCACCCCATTGGCGGGGCATGGCGCCAGGCAGCGGTCCAGCGTGACGGAGCCGAAACACAAAACACCCTGGGACAGAAAACAAAGCTCCGGGTCCAGCTCCCCTTCCGTGGTGCGTCGAATGGCCGCTGTATCGGTCTTTTTCATGCTGCGCGGACACCTGTAACACACGCTGTGCCGAGTAATCCGGGTGGGCTCGGACTTGAGCAGCGATGTCAGGCCGTCAAAGATAAAGGCCGCGTGCGGGGGACAGCCCGGCATATACAAGTCAACCGGTATTTCGGAGTCCAGGGGGCTGGATTGCGGCAGCAGCTCCGGCACATTCTCGGGCAGAAAATCAGTGACCGTGCTTGGATTGTTCTGGTAGGCGCCCCCGAGCAGCTCCTCATTTGTATGCGCATAGGCGGCCCCCTGCGGCCCTCCGTATACGGCGCAGGTGCCGAAGGCGATCACCGATTTACACGCTTTTCGCATATTCCTTGCGGATTCAATATCATGATCCGTGCGCACTGAGCCTGTGACAATACCGATATCAGCCGCCACGTGTTCCTTTGTGTCCATTAATATCGGCATGCGCACCAGATCCACATGCTCGAGAAGACTGAATAGTTTCTCATGCAAATCGACAATTCCAAATTCGCAACCCGAGCAAACGGAAAGCCATTCAACCGACAGTGTGGCCTTTGCGCCCATGAAAGGTTCCTCCTCTATTGCTGCTGCTTTTGCTTGACGGTTAACATGCCGATACAGGCGTTCTCCCCGGAATGAATCGGTTCATAATCCGCCCAGGCGCCGTAGATCTGCTGCAGGAGGCCGCAGAAAATACCATGCTGCAGCATGCACAGGGAATTCTTCTGGGGATGCCCATAATGAAACTGGCAGGAGCGCACCATGCAGTCCCGAAAAATGAGTTTAAGCTGTTCGCCCTCCTCGGCGTGGGTGATGAGCTCGGTTTCAGACTGTTTCTTATAGGGCTCGAAATCCCAATGGATACCCATGACAAGCAGCTCTTCTTTTAACACATCAAAGGCATTCAGAAGATCATCCGCTTTCTTTTCCACCGGGGCCTTAAGGCCGGTGGTCCTACCGGCCCGAAAGGTGACCCCGGGCGCCCCCCGGCCGAACAGATCCTCCAATCCGTTGGCCACCGAGGCCAAAAACAGCATACCGCCCTGAAGGTATTTCAGCTTATCTTCCTTTTCCATCCTGGCCTCCTGACTTTTGATTAAAAACAGGAAATTCGATTTCTCCGCCCTCTTGTGAACAGCTTATGGCATTTGTGCGGGAAATGCCCGGTGAGGCGGCTAGTTTATTTTCGACAAAGCCATCGATAATGGAGACCACCTCTTGACAGGCAGCATCCAATCGCGGGGCGTCAAGCCCTTCTGTTTCCACAAGTATCAGGAAAAGCGCCTTCGGCAATTTTTGCGGGTACAAATGCTGCGCCACCATCAGGGTCTCCAGGGGACCGATCTGATGAAGGCTCGGCACGTCCTGAACCGGAGCGGCCAAATCGGGCCGGGTCACATGGATATCCCCGGGCGCCCCGCCTTTTGCACAGGCATCGACAATCAGCATAAGATCCTGCTTATCCAGGCATTCAAGCAAAGCAAAGGCCGAGGTGCCGATATCCATTATTTGAACCCCTGCGCCGTAACGCCCCGCCAGTTTGTCCAGCACCGTGGGCCCCACCCGGTCCGAGGCCACCCACCAATGGCCGCTGCCGACAATGGCAATGGCGGGTTTGACGCGATCGCCCGGGCAGCATCCGGATAACATGGCAAAACCCCTCCTATCCGTTTTTTTCGGAAAGAATTTTTTTTATCCGCCGGATATTGGCTTTACAGACGCGATTGGCCGCGTCCTGTTCCAGCGCCGCCTCAAATTCCCGGAGGGCTTCTTCGTATGCACCATGCTGCAAAGCCGCCAGCCCCTTTTCAAAATGTTCGATGCCGCCACTGTTTCCAGATGGCGCCGCGAAAGCGCCCATCTCTTTGCCCTCCGTATTCTGCCGCCCGCTTTTTGAGGGGGAAGAATCGGATGCCCCGGCCAGCAAGCCTTCAAAGCCGGTCCCTCTTTTTGCATTCCCCCCGCCCCTTTTTTCAGCACCCAGTCCGAACAGATTGAATCTGTTGTTCTCCTGGGCCGCCTCCCGCCTGGAACGGGCGAAAAAATCCGGCGCGCTTTTTCGCTCACGCGATTCCCCCTGCCTGTCAGACGAGCGCGACGAGCTTTCCCAGGCATTCCCCGAAGCCGCGGGGTCCGCCTGATTTCCCGAAAAACCGGGCGCCTTTTCAGGCCAGACCCATTCTTTCCTTTCCCCCCGGTTTTGGGAAACGGTGTTTTTTTGAAACGAATAAGCGGCGTTGACAGCCTCGGCAAGCTCTTCCGCAGGGGCTACCGCCAAATGTACCGGCATCCGGACAAGGCCGCGCAGCTTTTCGACAATTTTTGATTCCGGCAGATCCGCCACGGCCACGACAAGCTCTTTGTTGATCTTTAACACCGGGAGCAGATTATGCGCACGTGCCATTTGAGACGGGATCAAGGCCAGGAGGCCCATAGGGGGGGAGATGTTGTCCAGCGTAAGAAAGGGGAGCTGCAGCCGCATCGCCAGGGCGCCGGCTATTTCCCGGCCGGTAAGGGCGCCTGTTTCAATGAGCGCTTTATCCAGGGAAACCCCCGGGTGTTCTTCCTGGTAGGCCGCGGCTTCCTTGAAAGCGGTTTCCGTAATGATGCCGGCCTCGAGCAGTACATGCTGCAATTGAAGATCTCTTTTCACGGGCTCCTTCTGCAAGGGAGAAAGCTTCCGCATCCCTGTCATGACATCATATCACTCATTTTTGTCAGTTTTTGCCGCCACCGCCGGAACCGTTCCCCCGCCATTGCCGGTGAGGCCATTATATTAGTTCAAAAATTGGTGATATCCTGATGTGTGCAGGGACTTCAGCAGCCCCAAAAAATTGCGGCCATGCAGCTGAAAAGACGCTTTGCGCTCCTTCGAAGCTGCACGGGTTGCCGCCAGCTGCTTTCAGGAAGCCGAATATGTCGGGCCGCGCTCGTCTCTATAAGAAAATGCAGCCGCATGGGGAAAAATCCATGACGACATCATATAAGATATAAATTGAACGGGTTAAATTGAATTTAGCCGGGTCCATCATTTGCTGGACCCATCATTTGCCGGATCCATCAAATATGTGCGGTTGAGGTTGAGGTTGAGGTTGATTGCGTAATGGTCGTATACTAAAAAAAATTTTCAGAAAAGTCAAGTGCCCATTTAAGTATGCGCCGAGCCGCGGCGCCTGGATAAAAAGTAAATGGGACGGGCGAAATCCCTGCCCGTGCTTGACAGGCTCCATTAATTTGCATATAATTTTTTTACTTATAGCCACCGGGAGCAGCGGCAATAACGCTACAAATCAGGACAGGCTGCCAACTGTGAAAACCTTGCTAATTGCGGATGACGACAGAACAACACTGGAGACCATTTCCCGCAGGTTGCAATCCCATGAAAACATTACGGTTTTGACTGCCGGCGACGGGAAAATGGCCATAGACCTATTGAACGAGAAAGAGGTTGATTTAATCATAACGGATTTGCAAATGCCGGTCAGGGATGGCTTTGCCCTGCTGGCCCATGCCAGGGAGCATTATCCGGGTATTCCCACTTTTGTTATCACGGCCCACGACACAGCAGAGAACCGATCCAGACTCAAAGAAATGGACATATCCCATATCTTCACCAAACCCCTGGACATGGAGGCGCTTACCAAAAAAATGGTGGAACAGCTCGATGCCGGCGCCGACGGTCAGATTCACTGCATGAGCCTGCCCACCTTTCTTCAACTCATTGAAATGGAAAGCAAGACCTGCACCTTAACCATCACCCCCCATGAAGGCGCCAATCCGGGGAAATTATACTTTGTCCGCGGGGAACTCTTTGCCGCAGAGGCCGGGGACCTCAACGATGAAGCGGCCGCCATCGAAATTATCGGCTGGAAGAAGGCCTCCATTTTCATTTCCAACAGCTGCAAAAAAAGAAGCAAACAAATAAGCAAATCCTTGATGAACATCCTGATGCAGGCGGACGCCCCCCCGAAAGAAAAAATCCCGGCAGCCCCGCCGCAACCTTATATTTCCCGAATCATGGAAGCCCTGGATAACACACCGGGAATTTTAAAGTATGGCCTGTATGAGGCAACCGAGGCGGGGGATACGCCGATTTTCACAAAAAACAGCCCTTCGGAGCCTTTCGGCGCTATCCGGCCCTCGAAAATTCTGGCCGCGATTGAAGGTGACAGAAACACGGCGGAAAGCAGCGCCTACCTTCTGCTTCACACAAACGATCAAAACCAATTGGTTTTATTCAGGTTTAAGTCTGTCTGCATCCTCGTGGCATTAAAATTCGGCCACCCCCCTTACGAATTCATCAAACGAACCAACTCGCTGCTGGCTGTTGAAAAACCATAGAACCCGGGATATGATGAAAAAACTTCACAAGGAACTCTCCGCCGTCGCCGGCTTCATCGGCATCTGCCTGTACCATTCGGAAACGGGCCCGATAGCCGAAGCGATGCCCGGGGACCAGCGGTTTCCCGGTTTTACCGGGTCCGGGCCTTCTTTAATGGCGGCCTGCCATTCCGGGGCAGCCCACCTGGGCCCCTTCCAGGATGCGGCCCTCTATGAAGCGCAGAGTTTGATTTTGATTAAAAAATTGAGCGATGAAGTTTTCGTTTACATCCTGGCGGAACCGGAGACCAACCTGTTTCTCCTGCGGATTGCCCTGAATCTGGCAAAGGGGGAGCTGCTTCAGAGGGCTGCCGGCTTCAAGGAAGAAGAAACCCTATAAGCCCTTCACTCGCATGCCGGGCAGACTTCCGGATAGGCGGAAAGGGTCTGGTCCCGCCGGGACTGGTCCCGATAAACGGTCAGCCCCTTTACCGGCATCTTTGTGGCTGCCTGAAAAAGTGCCTTTATGTCGGCGACCGTGGCATGGGAGGGAAAATTCACCGTCTTTGATACCGCATTGTCGGTGTGCTTCTGGAATGCCGCCTGGATTTTTAAATGTCCTTCCGGCGACACATCCCAGGCGGTCTGAAAAATCGACTCCGGCAATGGCTTACCCGCATCCAGGACCTGCTGATAGATCGGATGTACGTCCACCACGACCTCATCCACAAGCCGACGCCGGGTTCGGAAGGCAAAAACCGGCTCAATGCCGCTGCTTACCCCGGCAATCAGGCTGATGGAGCCGGTGGGGGCAATGGTTGTCAAGGCGGCATTGCGCCGGTACCGGACCCCGGCGCCCGGGTGTATGCTATTGTTAAAGGCCGGGAAGTTGCCCCTTTTTTCCGCCAGTTTGGCCGAGGCCTCTTCGGCATATGCCTGAATGGCGGCCATCAAATCCTCTGCCATATGCAGCGCCTGCTCGCTCTGGTAAGCAATGCCCATCATGATCAGTGCATCGGCAAAACCCATGACACCCAGGCCGATTTTCCGGTTGCTGCGGCTCCACTCGGATATCCGGGCAAGCGGATAGCGGTTGATTTCTACTACATTATCCAAAAAATGAACAGCCATCGCCACCTGGCGTTGCAGCTTTTCGAAATGGAAGGTCTTGCCGTGGACAAATTTTGTCAGGTTGACCGATCCCAGGGTACAGGACTCATACGGCAGCAGGGGCTGCTCCCCGCAGGGATTCGTGGCCTCGATGGAGCCCAAACCCGGTGTGGGGTTGGCACGGTTGATGCGGTCGATAAAAAGAAGTCCCGGATCGCCGCACTGCCAGGCGCAATCAGCCATCCGCTCAAGAAGCGCATCTGCCGGCAGGCGTCCGGTCACCGCGCCTGTACGGGGGTTCACCAGCGGATAATTTTCTCCCTTCTCCAGGCACTCAATAAAGGAATCATCAATTGCGACGGATAAATTAAAATTTTGCAGCTGATGCGGACTGGTCTTTATCCGTATAAAATCCTCGATATCCGGATGACTCGCCCGAAGCACGCCCATGTTGGCCCCGGGCCGTATCTGATTGCGATCAATAATGTAGGTGGCCGAATCAAACAGCCGGATAAAGGCGACCGGGCCGCCGGATACGCCATGGGAAGGGAAAATGGTGTCGCCCCGGGGCCGGATAGCAGAGAAGGAAAAGCCCGTCCCGCCGCCGCTTTGATGAATCAGCGCGGTGTCTTTGAGTGTCTGGAAGATCGAGTCCAGGTTGTCTTCCACGGGCAGCACAAAACAGGCCGCCAACTGGCCCTGGGGCCTTCCGGCATTTACCAGGCAGGGCGTATTGGGCAGAAAGGAAAGCGAGGCCAGGGCCTCCTCAAACTCATCCGCCAGATTCTGAATCGCCGCCCCGGGATCGAATACCCGGTCAGCCTCGGCCACTGCCCGCGCCACACGGCGGAAAAGCCGGGCCGGGGTTTCGATTATATTCCCCCCGGCATCCCGGGCCAGATAACGTTTTTCCAGTATGGAAACAGCAAGGGGGCTGAGATTCAACGCGTTGCTCCCTGTCATTTACACCGGCTCCCGGCCCGTGAGGGGGGGGCGGCTCTCAAATAAGGGCCCCGCTTAAACGGCTGATCCATCCTGATCGTGTTTCTCAGGGGATACGCCGATTTTGGCAAAAACCTTTTCCTTGACCTGTTCATCAAAAATCTCCCATTTCTGCTCCCGGAATTCATCGTCATCGCCGCCCGAAAGGAAGCCGACAGGTATATGGAAGCCGCCGGCCGAAATTTTTCCGCCCCCGAAATACTGGCCCTCGGCATCCTTGCCAAAGGCTTCCTTGAGAAAGGCGTCCGGATCAATGGTGATCCGGTTGGTCCGCAGGGAGCCGATCACCGACTCCTCCCAGTCCTCGCCGGTAACAATGCCGTAAACAATGGCCGTGTGCACGTTTTCCTCGGTAAGCAGGAAATCGGCGGCCTGGGGGATGGCATCGCGATCCTCGGCACGAAGATACCCGACGCCTGCAATCGAGAAACCCTCCACGGTCTCCCGGCTGCCAAGGGCCCGGTATATGACTTTCATGGTCTGGCTGGAACGCGCCTGACTCATGATCTGCTCCAGCAGATCGGGGTCCCGGATCTCTGAGAGGGATGCGGCTGCATGGAAATCAGCCGGCCGGGCGCGGATAAGCCCGCTGGTATCCGTAAGAATGCCGTGGGAAAGGGCGGTGGCAACCAGCACATGCATTTTATCGGTTTTATCCAGTTCAATAATACCGGATTGCAGATACTCGGTATATATGGTGGCTGTGGCCCCCATCTCTCGGCGCACGTCCTGAAACCGGGGCTTTAAGCGCTCCTGCATCTCGTGGTGATCCACAACCACCAGCGTCGGGATGGATCCGGCTTCCAATGCCTCGACAACCGGTCCGGCCGTGGTTCCCTGATTGTCCACAAATACGGCGCCATCAAAACCCCCCAGCTCGGTCGACTCATCAAAACGGGTCAACTCAATACCCAGCAGGTGAACCAGGGCGAGATTCTGTTGATGACTGATCCGCCCGCTGTAGACGATATCGGTTTCAATGCCGTAATGGCGGCTGATGACCTGATGCGCAAAGCCTGCGGCAATGGCATCCGGGTCCGGAAATTCCTGCAGGACAATAACGTGCCGCTCATTCCTGCGCGACTCCAGAAATTCGGCAAACCTGGAAGCCGCTCCGGTTTCTGCTCTTTTTTCCGAAAAATTGGGGTCAGAATGGGACTTTTCCATAATTTCCGATTCCCGGGATGAATGGCCGGACAAAACCATTCCCCCTTGAAGATTAAAAAATGATATACTATCCAATAATAAGCGGATACACCAATGGATCAAGCTTTTTTTACCCGCCTCCCCCCGGGCGAGGGGGGGCTGAGGACAGCCGGAGCGTTTGCAATCGGTTCTTCAACCGCTTAATTTTTTAGCAGCCCCCGGGGGGCGCCGGAACTTCAATAAAGCCTCAAGCCTGAAAGGAGTGGAATCTGCCATGATCATTGCCGTAATGAGCGACAGCCATGACCATTTGGACAACCTCAGAAGGGTCCTGGATTTGATCAAGGGGGAAAAGGCCCGTCATATCATCCACTGCGGCGATTTTGTGGCGCCTTTCGTATTAAAGGAACTCCAGGCGGCCGGAATTCCCATGAATGCTGTTTTCGGCAACAATGACGGCGACCAGCACCTGCTGACCCGGACCGCCCTGGCGTCAAACGGGCTGATTCAGCTGGACAGCCTGATCGGCGAGCTTGATACGGAAGGTTTTCGTATAGCCTACCCATCAATGGCCTGTCGCCGAAGGGCTGGCAGCCACCGGTAAATTCCGACTGGTCTGCTTCGGCCACTCCCACGCCTATTTTAAGGATCAAATCGGGGAAACCACCGTCTTAAACCCCGGGGATATCATGGGAAAAGATGAAAAGCCGGGTTTTTGCCTGGTCAACACGGAATCCGGCGAAATCCAGCGTGTGAGCCTGTAATCCGCCATACCCACCCACCTACGGAGGATCTTAATGGAAAACAAGCAATTACTGGTTTCCACGGATCATAGCGTAGCCACTGTCCTGATCAACCGCAGCGACAAGGGCAACAGCCTCTCGCCCGCTGTTCTGGAGGACCTGGAAACGACATTCACCGAGCTGAGCCGCCGGGAAGACATCCATGTGGTCATTCTCACCGGAGGGGAACGGTATTTTTCAGCCGGGTTTGACCTGGATGAAATCAGAAAACTCAAAAAAGCCTCCAATGAAGCCTATATCAACCTTTTCCACAGGGCTTACCGCGCCATTTTGTTCTGCTCCCAGCCGGTGATTGCCGCCATCGGCGGGCCCGCCATTGCCGGAGGCTTTGACCTGACCATGATGTGCGATATCCGCTACGCATCCGAACGGGCCAAATTCGGCCAACGCGAAATCGCCCTCTCCCTGACGCCGATAATGGACCCTCTCTGGCGGATCATCGGACTGGGCCGGGCCAAGGAAGTGGCGCTTACCGGCCGCATCTATGACGCCCATGAAGCCGAACGGATGGGCTACGTGAGCAAGGTCTTCCCGGAGGGCGAACTGCTGGTCTCCGTCTGCGAGATTGCCCGGGAGATGGCAACTTTTGACAGGACCTGCTTAAAAGAAACCAAGCAACTGGGCAACATGATCCTGGATCAGGATCTGGACGGGGCCATGCGCATCCAGGAGTGGCTCTTCCGGTCCTACATCGGATCCGCAGACAACCACCGCCGCATTGATGAGCTGAAGGCCGAACTGGCTGCCAGACGTCGGAAACCCTGAACCCTGAGCACCGGCAAGACCTGGAATACCGGCATTCAGGGACCTGACCCCCGGCTCCGGGCAGCCGGGGGCGCAATAAACGGGTGTCGTTCAGCTAATAGTTAAACGAGAGCAGGTGCCCGACAGCCTTCCTCGACTTTTTCTCATAGATGGTTTTCAGTCAATGCCGGATAAAAAAGAACCGTTCAAAATCGGGATCAAGTATTGCGGCGGGTGCAAACCCGCCTACGACCGCCTTGAACAGGTGCGGGAACTGCAGCGCCGCCTGGCAGGAAGGATTGAACTGCTGCCGCCGGAGAGCGAAGGTGTGCGACTTGTTCTGGCAGTGCAGGGTTGTCCCACGGCCTGTGCGGATCTGCGCCCTTTCAGCCGGCAGCGGGTATGGTCCATCACCTGCCCTGAAGAGGCGGAAAAATTTGTTGCCTGTATCGAATCCTGCCTCACGGAGTAAACCGAATCCGATTCTCGCGGGGGCAGTCCGGCGAAGCTTTCGCAGGGGCTTGTCACCGGTTGAACAGTTATCTGAAAGGCAGCCATGAGAAAGCAAAATCAATTCTTGTTTTGACATGAGCATTCTGTTATGTTAACTGAACACTGATTTAGTTTTTTTCTGTCTAACGTCTTTTCCCTTATCAACCAAAAAAATGAGGAGCTGCTATGGTCGCCACATCCTGGCCCACCGACAAATGGCCCGAAGGGGTCGCCCAGGACATTGATCCTGAAAGTTACAACCATCCCGTTTTTAAATTTTTAGACGACGCTGCCCGTGATTATCCCAACAATGTCTACACGATTTTCAACGACAGCACCCGCACTTATGCCCAGGTAAAGGACACGGCGGACCGCGTGGCCAATTTCCTTGCTTCGGCCGGCATAAAAAAAGGGGATCGGGTGGCCATTTTTCTGCCCAATCTACCCCATTACCCGGCCATCTTTTTTGGCATTCTCAAGGCAGGCGGGATCTGCGTCACCTGTAATCCGCAATATACAGCTTCCGAGCTCAACTATCAGCTAAACGATGCCGGAGCCAAGGCCGTCTTTTGCATGGACCACCCTGAATTTTACCCAACAGCCGTGGAAGCCGTCAAGAACACCGATGTCCATACCGTGGTTTACTGCAACGTCAAAGCCTACCTGCCCAAAGTCAAAGGGGTGCTCGGCTCCCTGCTGGGGAAAATCCCCAAGGCCGACAGCCATGACCCGAAGCACAAATCATTTGACGAGGTGGTGGCCTCAGCCGAGCCCAAACCGCCCTCAGTCACAATCAAGCCCACCGAGGACCTGGCCCTTATCATCTATACGGGCGGCACAACCGGCAAACCCAAGGGGGCCGCTCTCGTCCACACCAATTTTACCTATAACGTCCGGGGTCTGGAAGAATGGGGCCGCCTGGTGCACGAGCCGGGCGGAAAGCCCGAAAAAATGCGAAGGGGAGGATTTCACACCTATCTCGGCGTCCTTCCCTGGTACCACAGCTTCGGCCTGACCGTGTGCATGCTCTCCGCCTGCGCCGGCGGCAGCAAAATGATCGCGGTTCCCGACCCCAGGGCAGGAGACCCTCCTTTCACGGAAGTTCTCAAGATCGTTCAGAAATACAAACCCACCATTATGCCCGCCGTGCCCACCATTTTTGTCGCTTTTACCAACCATTCCATGATCGACAAATTCGACCTGACCTCATTGATGGGCTGCTTCTCCGGCGGTGCTCCCCTGCCGCCGGAAGTGTGCAAGCAGTTTGAGGAAAAAACCGGTGCGGTGATCTTCGAGGGCTATGGCCTGAGCGAAACCTCCCCTGTCCTCACCTCCAATCCCACGGACAAGTCCAAGCGCAAAATCGGCAGCATCGGCTTTCCGCTTCCCGGCACGGATATTAAAATCGTTGACCTGGACACCGGGAAAAATGAACTGCCCCTGGGCGAAGACGGTGAAATTGCCGCTTCCGGCCCGCAGGTCATGCAGGGATACTGGAACCGGCCGGATGAGAACCAGGCCGTATTCCGGGAAATCGATGGCCGCCGCTATTTTCTGACCGGCGATATCGGCCACGTGGACAAGGAAGGGTTTATCGTTATCACGGACCGGAAGAAGGATATGATCCTGGTGGGGGGCTTCAACGTCTACCCGAGGGACGTGGAGGACATCCTGTTCACGCATCCCAAAGTCCAGCTGGCCGCCGTGGTCGGGATTCCCAATGAAAAAAGCGGCGAATCAGTGAAGGCCTACATCACGTTAAAACCGGGCGAACAAGCCACTGAGGAGGAAATCCGGGAGTTCTGCAAAGAAAACATGGCCGGGTACAAGCGCCCCAAATACATCGAATTCAGGGATGACATTCCCGTCTCACCGGTGGGTAAAATCCTGCGCCGTGTGCTTCGGGACGAGGAATTGGGCAAGAAAAAGAGCGCTTAGCTTTTAGACCACAAAGTCACGGAAAACAGCCACTCCCAGGGGAAGGCACCGCGGGTTGACCGCCTGCCTTCCCCAAGACCTCACTTGCCAAAACATTTGCATTTGTGTCTGTTTTCAGTGATTTGTCACCAAAATCCGCGTCAGGTCCACCATCCATCACCCTCAGGCATGCGGCACCGGCCAGCGGCATCTCTCCCATTACCCGCAGAGGCGCCCGCCCATTGTTTTTTGAGACAAGGCGATGAATGGGCTGCGACTGGGTGGCGGCCAGGGGATTTTATGAACAACAAGCGGATTGCAGCATGGATCCTGGCGGTGATGCTTCTATTGGCACCGCCATCCCTGCTTGCCGGACAAGACTGGCAGAAAGCCGAAATGGATGGAGACAAGCCCATTGCTGTCTACACCCGCAGTGTCAAGGGCTCCGATTTCATTGCCACACGGGGGGTGACTACGGTGAAGGCATCGCTCGGCGCCCTTGTCCACCTGATCGCGGATACGGATTCGTTTCCCGACTGGATGCACCAAATAAAGCACGCCAGGATACTGGAGCAGTTCAGCCAGACCGAGCGGCTCACCTATACCGCCCAGGACAGCCCCTGGCCGGTGAAGGATCGGGACATGGTGGTTTACTCGAAATTGTCGCAGAATCCGGACACAAAAGAGGTGGTTATCCACATGGCAGCACGTCCGGACGCTTACCCGGAGCAGGACGGTCATGTCCGTATACCGGAGATGACGAACCGCTGGCAGCTTACCCCGAAAGGGGACGGAAAAATATCGGTTATCTATGAAATCCATGCCAATCCGGGCGGATCTCTCTCAGCGCGCATATACAACGCCACCGCGGCGGAAACGCCGCTCAAAACCCTTCAGGGGCTGCGCCGGATTATCGAACAACCAAAATACAGGGATGCGCGAATGCCCGGCATCAAAGAACCGTGAAAGCAACCTTCGAATAAGGCCCGAGCGCAATGGCGACTCTGTTTATAGCCAACCAGGCCGTTAAACTGTTTTTGCTTTACCTGATTCAATACGGCTGCGGCATGCTGGTTGTTCACAAATCGGTAAAAGTCAATTACACGCGAAAGATCGGCCACTTCTGCCTCTTTTTGATCCCTCTTTTCCTTGACCGGCTGATCGTTTATGAACAAACCGTAGGGATCTTTTTCCTGGGTTTCCTTATAACGCTTGTCACCCTGCTCATCTACATCAACCCGGTACGCCGGCGGATCAATCTAATCAATATGATGTTTACCGGCTTTGACCGCCCGGAAGACCAGCCCATGACCCTGCTGTGGCTCTCCACGCAGATTATCGCGGGCTACCTGGTGATTATCCCCTTTATTTTTCTATACGCGGCCCACGACCTGATGCACCTGATTCTGCTGCCCGTGCTGATTGCCTGCATCGGCGACGGGCTCGCCGAACCGGTGGGGGTGCGGTTCGGCCGGCACAAGTACCGGGTCAACGCACTTTTCACGGACAAGAAATATTACCGGACCCTGGAAGGCAGCGCCTGCGTTTTTATTACCAGCCTGGTGGTGATCGCCGCCTATCACCAGGCTTTTACCCCGCCCCAGCTGCTTGCCGCCATGCTGGTGCTGCCGGCAGCCATGACCCTTACCGAGGCTTTTTCCCCGCACACCTGGGACTCCCCCACCCTGTTTCTGGCGGGCTATCTCCTTTTGTTCGCAATCATGCATATCTGAGAACAGGATTTTCCCTAAATTTTTTTTTCCTCCCGGCCGATACGAGAAAAATACGTCTGGTGTGGCAGCCCCTGTTGGACTCATTGAAAAATCAAAACCCCGAACCGCCGCAAACGATTGAATGGACAGTACCGGAAACAACCATAGCCTGACCGAGCTCTCCCATGCCCTCCTTGCGTCGGAGAGCATTGAGGAAATTGCCGCCCGTGTTCTGGAAAGCGCCCGGCGCCTGACCGGAAGCCGGCATGGATTTGTCGGATACATCGACCCGGAAACCGGCGACCTGGTGTCCCCCACCCTGACGCAGGACATCTGGGAGAGCTGCCGCATTCCTGACAAGGATTTCCGGTTTACCCGTTTTTGCGGACTCTGGGGCCGGGTGCTGGAGACAAAAAAGCCCCTGCTGGCCAATCGGCCCGGCACCCATCCGCACTCAACGGGAATTCCGGAAGGCCACATCCCCATCGAAAAATTCCTTTCCGTCCCCGCCATGCTCGGCGGTGAGCTGGTCGGCCAGATTGCCCTGGCCAATGCTGAACGCAACTACACAGACGCCGATCTGGCCCTGCTCCAGCGCATGGCCGAGTTTTTTGCCCTTGCGGTGCAGCGTAAACGCGCAGAGGACCTGCTTTTTGAAAAACAAATGTTCAACCAGAGCGTGCTGAACTCCCTTTCCGCTCATATAGCCATAGTGGATGCCAATGCTGACATTTTAATGACCAACCAGGAATGGGATGACTTTGCCCTTGACAACGGGGCTCCCGAACTGGGCGGGACGGCGTGTGCCGGCAGTAACTACCTGGAAACCTGCCGCAAGGCGGAAGATAGCGGGGACGACTTGGCAGGACCCGCTTTGAGGGGCATCCTGGACGTGCTGGAGCGGAAGCTTCCCTATTTCCAGATGGAATATCCCTGCCACAGTCCCGGGCTCAGCCGATGGTTCCTGATGCAGGCAACGCCCCTTGCCAGGAGAAAAGGCGGGGCGGTTATCGCCCACATTGATATCTCGGAGCGCAAGATCACCGAAGAACGTCTCAGGGAATCGGAATCCCGTTACAAGGCGCTTTTTAACAGCGTCAATGACGCGGTTTTTATCCACGACTTATCCGGGCGCTTCCTGGAAGTCAATCACGAGGCCTGCCACCGCCTGAATTACTCCCGGCAGGAACTGCTGGCCAAAACGACCCATGAAATTGTTTCCCCCGATTATGCCGACCACATAAAGCCCCACATCCAGCGGCTGCTTCAGGAACATCAGATCTTTTTCGAATCCGCTCACCTGACGTGCGAGGGCGACGCCATACCGGTGGAGGTGCACAGCCGGCTCATTGACTATGAGGGCAGGCCGGCTGTTTTCAGCGTGGCAAGGGATATCCGCGAGCGCAAACGGGCAGAAAAAGCCATGCGAGAAGCCCACAAAAAGCTCGAAAAACGGGTTGCGGAACGCACGGCGGAACTGGCCCGCGCCAACGACGAATTAAAGACTGAAGTCGCCAACCGTGTCAAGGCGGAACAGACCCTGCGCGTGGCCAACACCAAAATGCAGGGGGTGCTCGCCACCCTGGGCGCGGGGCTATTGATCGTCAACCGGCAGTTTGTCATCGAATTCCAGAACGGGATTCATCAGCAATGGTTCGGCGATCTGCACGGCCAATCGTTTGCCGCTTACACCCCGGCAGCCTCCTTTTCGGAGCTGAAGCAACGCTGCCTGGATTCAGACGAAGGGGCTGCCGGCCAAACCTGCGAATTGGAACATGTCTCGGAACAGGGCGAGTTTGAGCAGAGCGTTTCCCTGTTTCGTGATGAGGACCAGCAGGAAAAACTGATTGTCCTTCAGCGGAATGTAAGTGAAAAAAAGCGGCTGGAGGCCGAGGCCACCCGGTCCAGCCGGCTGGCTTCAGTGGGGGAACTGGCGGCCGGTGTGGCCCATGAAATCAACAATCCCATCAATGGCGTCATCAATTATGCCCAGATCCTTATGGATGAATACGGGGAAACCGGCGGCGAACTCGGCGAAGTGCCCGCCCGGATTGCAAGAGAAGCCGAACGGGTGGCCAGCATCGTCAAAAACCTCCTTTTTTTTGCCAGGGAATCCAAAGATGAGCTGATGCCGCTCCACATCCCCGATATTTTGTTTGACGCCCTGGAGCTGGTGGGCAAACAGTTTTCCAAAAACGGCATCCGCCTGATGGTCCACTACAGCACGGATCTGCAAAAAGCGGTGGTCAACAGCCAGAAAATGCAGCAGGTGTTCATCAATCTGCTAAGCAATGCCCGCTATGCCCTGAACCAGCGGTTCCCCGAATTTCATGAAGACAAAAAACTCATCATCCGCATTTATATGACGGGAAAAAACCAGCCGAACCGGCTTCGCATTGAATTCCTGGATTTCGGCATCGGAATGGAGCCGGAAATAATAAACCGGATCTGCGACCCCTTTTTTTCCACCAAACCCAGGGGCGAAGGCACCGGTCTGGGGCTCAGCATCAGCTATGGAATTGTTCGGGATCACGGCGGCGAGCTCCGTTTTGAATCACAAAAAGGCGTTTATACCCTGGCAGGGATCGAGCTGCCGGCCAATGCCGCACCCGGCGGATCACCATCGGAGGCAAGCGGCGATGAACACTGAACAAACGGCAAAAAACCAGGTGGCTGCCATACTGATCATCGATGACGAGGAAAGCCTGCGATACACCTTTGAAACTTTTTTGAAAAAAGAGGGCTACAGGGTTCATACGGCTGGCAGTTTCGACGAGGCAATGGCCTGCATCGAAACCCACCCCGGATTTGACCTCATTTTCGCGGACATCATTCTTCCCGGCAGCCATACCGGCATTGATTTCCTGCGGCAGGTCCGTAAGAAAGAGATGGACTGTCCTGTTATAATGATCACCGGACAGCCGGAGCTTGACTCCGCCACGGAAGCCGTTCGCCAGGGGGCCTTTGACTATGTGCCCAAACCGGTCCGCCGGGACACGCTGCTTCGCCTGACCCGCTCCGCCCTGAAATTTCGAGAAATCGAACTGGAAAAACGCAGGATCGAAAAGGACAACGAGCAGGTCCGCCGGCACATGGATGCGGTTTTCCAAAGCGTGTCTGACGCCATCATCACCCTGGACAGTCAGGGACAGGTGATCTCCGCCAATAAAGCGGTCACCGGCATTTGCGGCATGGCACCGGAACAACTGACCGGCTTGCCGCTGGCCCGCATTCATTCGGAATGCGGAAATAAATGCGGATGGATCATTGAACAAACGCTGAAAACACAGAGAGCTTTTCGGGACACCCGCATCGAATGCCCGGCGGGGGACAACAATCAAACCCTGGTCACTGTCAACAGCTCGGCTTTAATGGATGATTCGGGCAGACAGATGGGAGCGGTACTGGTGATCCGCGACATTACCCGGATCCAGCGCCTGGAGCGGGAACTCCGGGAGCGGCGGGAATTTCGTGGAATAATCGGCAAAAGCAAGGCCATGCAGAACATCTACCACCTGCTAAAAAATCTCTCAGACCTGGACACCACGGTTCTCATTACAGGGGAGAGCGGAACCGGCAAGGAATTGATCGCCAAGGCTCTTCACGCGGAAAGCCGGCGCTGCCAGGGCCCTCTTGTGAAGGTGAACTGCTCGGCGCTTTCTCCAAACCTCCTTGAAAGCGAACTGTTCGGTCATGTCAAGGGCGCTTTCACCGGCGCCACCAAAGACAAGGCCGGCCGTTTCGAAATGGCCCACGGCGGCACGCTCTTGCTGGATGAAATCGGCGACATCGCACCGGACGTGCAGCTGAAATTGCTGCGGGTACTCCAGGAAAAAGAAATCGAGCGGGTGGGGGAGACAGTTCCCCGGAAAGTCGATGTGCGCGTGATCTCGGCCACCAACCAGGATCTGGGCGAAAAGATCCGCCAGGGCCTTTTCCGGGAGGACCTCTTCTACCGGCTCAAAGTGATGCAATTGCATCTGCCGCCGCTCAGGGAACGCCGCGAGGACATCCCGCTGCTGATGGAACATTTCAGAAATGAGCTCAACACCGCCATGCACCGATCGGTTGAAAGCTTCTCGGATGAGGCCATGGCCGCATGCCTGCACAACGACTGGCCGGGAAATATCCGACAGCTAAAGCATTGCCTGGAGCACGCCTTTGTGCTCTGCCGGGATCCCGAAATCCGCCTCGAGCACCTGCCCCCTGAAGCCGCCAATGTAAAAAACCGTGCCTGGACCGGCAAATCCGCCGATCCCGGCGGCAGCAGCGCCACCGGGGAAACCCTTGACCGGGAAGCGCTTGAGCGCGCCCTTGAAACATCCGGCTGGAACAAGGCCAAAGCCGCCCGCATACTTGGCGTCTCCCGGCAGACCCTTTACCGCAAACTCCGCGAATTCCATATCGCCTACACCCAGAGCCGCAGCGACTAGCCCGCCGCCCCTGTTCCACGCGGCAGCCATGCCTGAGTGCAACACCCCCAAGTGTAACAGCAAAGTGTCACTTGTGACACTAGTGTCACATTACAACCATGTCCCAACAGCCTTTTCCACTGCTTTTGCCCCACCCCGGCGCCGCCCGCTCAAAAAAATTAACTATTCGTTTTTATTTATTAATTTATAATTCCAAAGCTTTTCTTTCCAACTTGGCACGATTCTGGAAATCCAGAGCGTAAAAGGGCAAATTGCCACACCAGACCAACACCCATTGAAAAGGCCTGTATGAAAGAGTTCAAAC
>CAZNSO010000036.1:27997-29722 GCA_964575805.1 uncultured Desulfobacteraceae bacterium | reverse complement strand
CTTTCTGCAAAAATACCGCCGTGGCGGAATAAATCGCTTTTTACGAAGCCATCAGAATTTGGAACGCTCAATTTAGGTCAGAGTTTGCTGACAGGCGCCATATAGATGGTAAACTCGTCCTCTCCGTCCACGCCGAGCACCTGGTCGCAAAACTCCTGGTCATAGGCGGCAATGGCGCAGGTACCGCAGCCCACGGCTTCACAGGCCAAATAA
Source organism: uncultured Desulfobacteraceae bacterium (assembly GCA_964575805.1). Classification (GTDB taxonomy): domain Bacteria; phylum Desulfobacterota; class Desulfobacteria; order Desulfobacterales; family Desulfosalsimonadaceae; genus M55B175. Next base: position 29,509 of record CAZNSO010000036.1, on the reverse strand, counting down.
AGGTTCTGACACACATGCCCCGCATCCAGGGCGATCACCTTGTAAGCGGCCTGGCCGTAGCGCCATTCCATGCGCTGGGTCACGGTGGTCCAGATAAAGGTGGCGGCACTGGTCCCGGCAAACCGCTGGCCCATTGCCATCCGCGCCACCCGCTGCTCCAGATCCTCAAAAACAGCCACCTCCACGAGCTGGTGATCCAGGGGGAGATACCGGTATATGGCTTTCTCCAGGCCCCTGACCCGGAACGCCGCGATGTAGGTTTCCAAGGCATGCCGGCAACCGGCGGACGGCACCGTTCGCAAAGCGTTGTAAGGCCCCTGTTGTTTTCTCACCCCCTGGGTGGCCCAGAGGAGAAACGACAGCTCCGGAAGCGAGATGTCGCCTTTTGTCGGCGCACGGCGGGACTGCCGGGCGGCAATGGCATGAACCATTGAAACCGCTTCCATTTCCCGGCTGTCGCTTCGGGGAAGCGCTATTTTCCGTGCATCTGCCGGGCACGGCTTTTGAAGGGGCGGCGGAGGCAAACCCCTGGACTGATCGGTCTGCGAAAAATCCACTCGCTTGCGCACGGTGTCTTTTAAAAAATATTTTAAATCCTGCATGATCTCCTGTCTCCCTGCCTGCATTTACCGTTTTGCTTTCAAGGCTTTTATTGAAATGCCCGGCCTGCTATACTGAGATTGGTATAGTCGTATAATACATAATCATCAGGAACCAAAAGACAACCAGCAATGCAAAGGAGACCCTCGACGTGCGCGCGGATATTGACCTGGCACACTTTGAAACTGGAACGGAGGCCATGCCCCTTGAAACCGCTGTTTGAGGAACTTGATTACCGGAACACCAAAATGGGGGAGCTGATCCTTCAGCGACGGCGCATCCTTGCCCTGAAGGGCCGAATGGTCTACGAGGTCCGCCTGGGCGCGGAATACCTGATGTCGAGCCTTTTCCATGCCGCCGAAACGGCGCTGGCCGATATCGGCCTGGGGGAACTCAAAGGGAGCGGATGGGAAGTGGTGGTAGGCGGGCTTGGTCTGGGCTACACGGCTGAGGCCGCCCTGCGCTTTGAGCAGGTAAACCGGCTGATCGTGGTCGAATCCCTGGAGCCGGTAATCGACTGGCATAAACAGGAACTGGTGCCCAACGGCGCCGTTCTCAACAAGGACCCGCGCTGCATTTACCACCACGCCGACTTTTTTGATCTTGCCCGCAACACGGGCTTTGATCCGCAAGTGCCCGACCACCGGTTCGACGCGGTTCTGCTTGATATCGATCATACACCGGATTTTCTGCTGAACCCCAGCCACGGGGACTTTTACACAACCGCCGGCATGCAGCGCCTCCAAACATTTTTAAAGCCCGGCGGCATATTCGCCCTCTGGTCCAATGATCCGCCCCGGCAGGAGTTCCTTCAGATTTTGTCAGGGGTGTTTTCCTGGGCGGACGCTCATGTGGTCGAATTCGAAAACCCCCTGCAGCAATGCCTGGCGGCCAACAGCATCTATATCGCCC
>CAZNSO010000036.1:0-27897 GCA_964575805.1 uncultured Desulfobacteraceae bacterium | reverse complement strand
GAATTCGAAAACCCCCTGCAGCAATGCCTGGCGGCCAACAGCATCTATATCGCCCGCAACTCAATGTTTCGGCAGTCCGAAAAAAGTGCTTGACAACGCCGCGGCGGATTCATTACACCATAAAAAAACACTGGAGATTATTTTTTGCAATGACAGCCTTTCATTTCGCTAAAGCAAACATGGAAATCGCACGCTGGTGGTGGCGGGTTCAAATGACCTGACCTGCCGCGGCTGTCTGTAATGGTATAAAAACAAGCACCGGACACAAAAAAACCAGACAAACGCTGATTAAACCGCGGGCAGGTCAAGCCCGCGGTTTTTTATTTGAAAAAGGCCGCGGAATATTTCCCCGGCCTTTTTTTTGCGCGACGGTCTTTCGGGGATGAAATCAAAACAGGGCCACAAAAGGAGCATCCAATGCAACTGCAGCAGTTTCCGGACAAAGAAGCCTTCAGAAAATTCTATCAGGCCTATAACGTGGTGCCGGTATGCCGGGAAATACTGGCTGATCAGGACACGCCGGTCTCGGTTCTGGAAAAAATCTACCGGCAAAGCGCTCCTGCGCTGCTTCTTGAAAGTGTCGAGGGGGGGGAACGCTGGGGACGCTACAGTTTTTTGAGCACATCGGCGCGCACGCACGTCAAAATCTTCAGGGACCTGGTGGAAATTGCCAAAAACGGCGGCACCGAACAGATACCCCACAATAACGATCCATTTTTGGTCCTGAGGCAATTCCTGAAGGGCTACACGGCGGCTGATGTTGCCGGGCTGCCGCGCTTCTGGGGCGGGCTGGTGGGATACATCGCCTACGAGGCGGTTTCCTTTTTTGAAGCCATTGCCAACCAATGGCCGGCGGAAAAACCGTTGGCGCATTTTATCATGCCCGATGAAGTCCTGATCTTTGACAATGTGCGAAATGTCCTGCAAATCATTGTGATTGCCTACACCTCGGATGACCCGGATGCAGCAAGCGCATACGAGCAATCGTTTGAACGCGTCGACCGACTGCATCAGGCGATTATGCGGCCACTGGCGGAGAAACCGCCCCTTGATCAACAGGAACCTCTGGCTCTGAAACCGGTATATGAACCTGCGGACTTCCGGGGCCGGGTGGAGAAAATCATCTCCTGCGTCACCGCCGGGGAAGTCATCCAGACGGTTATTTCCCAACCTTTTATCTCGAAAGCGCCGGGCGATCTCATCTCACTGTACAGGGCCCAGCGCTATATCAACCCCTCTCCCTATCTTTTCTTCCTGAAGCTCGATCACATGGCGCTTGTGGGCTCCTCCCCCGAAACCCTGGTGCGCCTGGAAAACGGCGTGGCCACCCTCCGGCCCATTGCGGGAACCCGCCCCCGGGGAAAAACCGAACAGGAAGACCGGGCCATGGCCGATGAACTGTTAAGCGATGAAAAGGAGCGCGCCGAACACCTGATGCTGGTGGACCTGGGACGAAACGATCTGGGTCGTGTCGCTGAAACCGGGACCGTTCAGGTAACGGACCTTATGTTCATCGAACGCTATTCCCACGTCATGCACATGGTCTCCAATATCTGCTGCGACCTTGAACCCCGATACGATGCCTGGGATCTTCTGGCCGCCAGCTTTCCGGCCGGAACGCTCTCCGGCGCCCCCAAGGTGCGGGCCATGGAACTGATCGCGGAAACCGAGGACTTTCCCCGCGGCCCTTACGGCGGTGCCGTGGGCTATATTTCGTTTTCCGGCAACATGGACCTGGCCATTACCATCCGCACGGCCTCCATCGAAGGCGGGCAGCTGACCGTCAATGCGGGCGCGGGCATCGTCTATGATTCCGACCCGGAAAAGGAGCGCATCGAGACCGTGAACAAGGCAATGGCCATTGAACGGGCGCTGGACCTGATCAACCGGCAGGCGTCAAGCGGGCCTTTTCAGACAGGAGAAAGCAAATGATTCTCATGATCGACAACTATGATTCCTTCACCTATAATCTCGTACAATACCTGCGCCAGCTCGAGGCTGAAGTCCGGGTGCTGCGAAATGATCAGTTCGCCATGGAAGATTTGAATGCAGATGCGATTGAAGGCATCGTGATCTCCCCCGGTCCCGGCACCCCGGAAAATGCCGGCCTTTCCATCCATGTCATCAAACATTTCTCCGGCAGGATTCCCATCCTGGGCGTCTGCCTGGGCCACCAGGCCATTGCCGCGGCTTTCGGCGGGAAAATCGTCCCTGCAAAAAAAATCATGCATGGCAAAACCGCCACCATCACTGCAGACGGCAAACGGATTTTTCACCGTATCAACAAGCCTTTCAGCGCCATGCGCTACCATTCGCTGGCCGTTTCAAGACCGGATCTGCCGGATTGCCTGGAGATCACCGCGGAATCGGAAGACGGGGAGATCATGGGCCTGCGGCACCGGACTCACCCGACAGAAGGCATCCAGTTTCACCCGGAATCGATCATGACCCCGACCGGAAAGCGCCTCCTGCGAAATTTTATCACCTCTTGATCTAGTTGAAGGAGATGGTTCATGTTTACTGAAAAATTAAGGAAAATCACCAGCCGGCAGGACCTGGAAGCATCGGAGATGTCGCAGATGATTAGCGAGATCTTCTCCGGCAGCCTGAGCAATGCCCAGATCGGGGCTTTCATGGCGGCGCTGGCAACCAAGGGCGAAACCTACGCGGAACTGGCCGGGGCGGCCACCGCCATGCGTCGAAAAGCCGTACGGATTGAAACCCCGGCCAATACGGTGGTGGATACATGCGGGACCGGCGGTGACGGTGCAAAAACATTCAACATTTCAACCACCACGGCATTTGTCGTTGCCGGCTGCGGTGTCACCGTGGCCAAGCACGGCAACCGCTCCATTTCCAGCCAGTGCGGCAGCGCGGACCTGCTGGAAGAGTTGGGCATGAACCTGGACCTGGATACGGAACTGGTGGAGGAGGCGGTGACGGAAATCGGCATCGGCTTCCTGTTTGCGCCCAAATACCACGGTGCCATGCGCTATGCCGCAGCCCCGAGAAAGGAAGTGGGTATCCGCAGCATCTTCAACATGCTGGGCCCGCTCACCAACCCGGCGGCCGCCAACTGCCAGCTGCTCGGCGTCTATTCGCCGCAACTAACCGAAATGTTTGCCCGGGCCCTGCAAAAACTGGGAACCCGACGGGCGTTTGTGGTACACGGCCATGACGGGCTGGATGAAATCTCGGTCTGCGCCCCCACGCGGGTCTCCGAACTCAATGACGGCCGCATCCAGACCTATGACATCTCCCCCGAACAATTTTTCGGCGAGCCTGCCGACCCCGAAACCATGGCCGGCGGAGATCCGGCTGAAAATGCCGCCATCACGCAAGGGATCCTCGCCGGCGAAAAAGGCCCCAGGCGCCATGTGGTGCTGATCAATGCGGCTGCCGCCCTGGTTGCGGCGGGCAGGAGCGAAACCCTGGCAGACGGCATCGCCCTTGCCGAATCGGCGATTGATTCCGGTGCGGCCCGGAATAAACTTACGGAATTGATTGCATTTACGCAGGAGCACGCCTGATGCGCGACGATTTTTTGAAAAAAGTCACGGCCCGGAAACAAAAAGACCTTGAAGCGGCCATGCAAACCCGGCCGGTAAAGCTCCTCAGGCAGGCGGCGGAAGAAAGGGCGGAGCGCACCTCTTTCATCCGGGCGTTAGAGCCAACGCCGACCGGTGACATCCACATTATCGCGGAGATCAAGCGGGCATCACCGTCAAAAGGCGATATCGCCACCTGCCTGGACCCGGCCAAACTGGCCGGTGCCTACGAAAAGGGCGGGGCGCGGGCCATATCGGTGTTAACCGAGCCCCACTGGTTCAAAGGTTCCATAGGGGACCTGCAGGCCGCGAAAGCTGCCACCCGGCTGCCGGTTTTGAGGAAGGACTTTATTGTCTCTGACTACCAGGTTTACGAATCCGCGGCGATCGGCGCTGATGCGGTGCTGCTGATTGCCGCCATCCTCTCCCCGGCGGAACTGGCCCGGCTTCTCGATATCTGCCGCTCGGTCGCGATCGATGCCCTGGTGGAGGTCCACAGCCCGTCGGAGCTGGAAACCGTCAAATCCAGCGGCGCCCGCCTGATCGGCATCAACAACCGGAACCTGCGCACCCTGAAAACGGATATTCAGATCGCCATGGACATGGCCGGACACCTGAACCCGGATCAGATCCCGGTTGCGGCCAGCGGCATCCGGACACGGGCGGATATCGAGAAAAACAGGACTGCCGGAATATACAACTTTCTGATCGGCGAACACCTGGTCCGGGCAGCGGACCCGGAGAACTTTTTAAAAACCCTCGGGGGAAATGGATGACAATAAACCCGGCGACAAGCTGTCAAATAAAAATCTGCGGGCTTACGGACCCGGATGCGGCGGCAGCCTGTGCGGATGCAGGAGCGCATGCCATCGGCCTGGTCTTCTACCCCAAAAGCAGGCGCTGTGTGACCCCCGGCATGGCCGCCCGCATCAGGCGCGCCCTGCCCCCGTCCATCCCCACCATCGGTGTATTCGTGAATGAATCCGCTGCAACGATACTGGATGTCGCCGCCAGGGGGGAGTTGAGCGGCGTGCAGCTGCACGGCCAGGAAACCCCGGAGCTTGTGCAGCAGCTCAAAAACCAGGGGGTTCCCCTTGTGGTCAAGGCCCTTTACCTGAAAAGCGAACCCGCCATTGCCCGGGCGGAAAGTTATGGCGCCGATGCCTGCCTGGTCGAATGCGCGGGGGGCGCGCTGCCGGGTGGAAACGCCATGACCTGGGACTGGAAGGAAGCCGCCGGCTTCGGGAACAGCCACCCGTTTATCCTGGCCGGCGGCCTGGACCCCCAGAACGTGGCCGCGGCCATCGAAAGCGCCCGCCCCGACGCCGTGGATGTGAGCTCCGGGGTGGAGGCCTCCCCCGGAAAAAAAGATTTACATAAAATCAAGGAATTTATCAACGCTGTGGCTCATTGCCCGAGTCATTCCCCGATAAGGAGGATTTTCAATGCCCATGAAAAACAAGCCCGCAAATGAATACGAAACCCAGCGGTTCCCGGATGCCGGCGGCCATTTCGGGCCCTATGGCGGCCGGTACGTGGCCGAGACCCTGATGCCGGCCTTAATTGAACTGGAAGCCGCATTCAGGGAACACGTCCCCACCCCGGAATTTCAGGCTGAATTCAAAAAACTGCTGAAAGACTACACCGGACGGCCCACCCCGCTTTTTTATGCGGAACGCCTGAGCCGCCACCTCGGCGGGGCGCGGATTTATCTCAAACGCGAAGACCTCACCCACACCGGGGCGCACAAGATCAACAACACCCTGGGCCAGACCCTGCTGGCGCACTGGATGGGCAAAACGAAAATCATTGCAGAGACCGGCGCCGGCCAGCACGGGGTGGCCACCGCCACGACCGCGGCCTTTTTCGGGATGGAATGCAGGATTTTCATGGGGGTTGAAGACATCGAACGCCAGGCGCCCAATGTCAACCGCATGAAACTGCTGGGCGCCGAGGTGCTGCCCGTTGATTCCGGCACCGGGACATTGAAGGATGCCATGAACGAGGCCATCCGGTACTGGGTATCCAAGGTCCGGGACACCTATTATGTCATCGGGTCGGTGGCCGGCCCCCACCCCTACCCGGAAATGGTCCGGGATTTTCAGAAGGTGATCGGCGAAGAGAGCCGGCAGCAGATTCTGGAGACGGCCGGCCGCCTGCCGGACCTTCTGGTTGCCTGTGTGGGCGGCGGCAGCAACGCCATGGGGCTTTTTTACCCGTTCATGCATGACGCGGTGGATATGCTGGGCGCCGAGGCCGCCGGTACCGGGATCGACTCCGGCAAGCACGCGGCGACCCTGTGCGCGGGCTCCCTTGGCGTACTGCACGGCGCCAAGTCCTATCTGCTGCAGGATGAATACGGGCAGATCCAGGAAGCCCACTCCGTTTCCGCCGGGCTCGACTACCCGGGCGTGGGCCCGGAACATGCCCTTTTGAAAGACTTTGAACGGGCATCCTACGTGGCCGTAAAGGACGCGGACGCCCTGGATGCCTTTCACCTCCTGTGCCGGAAGGAAGGCATTATCCCGGCCCTGGAGAGTTCTCATGCACTGGCCGCGGCCATGGTGGAGGCCCGAAAACGGCCGCCGGAGGATATTATTCTCGTCAATCTCTCCGGCAGGGGAGACAAGGATTTGGGCATCGTCGCCGCCCATTCATCCTGATTCTGGAACTTACGCATCTTTGCATTAATCCATGGCCATCACCGGCAATTGCGAAAGGCCGACGGCAATGCAAAGATGTGTACTAAAAAAATAGGAGCAGATCCCAATGACCCGGATTAACGATACCTTCAAAACACTTTCCCGGAAAAAGGAAGCCGCCCTTGTCGGCTTTGTCACCGCCGGAGACCCGGATCTGGACACCTCCGGGCGCATCATTTCGGCCATGTGTGAAAACGGTGTGGACATCCTCGAGATAGGCGTTCCTTTTTCCGATCCCACCGCCGACGGGCCGGTTATCCAGCGCTCCTCCACCCGGGCCCTCAAAAAAGGGGTGTGCCTGAAAAATGTTCTGGAGATGACCGGCAGACTTCGCCGCCGCAGCGAAGTCCCCATCATCCTTTTCAGCTACTACAACCCCATCATGGCATACGGGCCGGCTGATTTTTACCGGGATGCCCTGAAGGCGGGGGCGGACGGCCTTCTGGTGGTGGATTTGCCATCGGAGGAGGCGGACGAGCTCATCGGCACATGGGACCCGGAGCAGTTCTCCTTTATCCGGCTGGTGGCCCCGACAACGGGGCAGGATCGGATGAAAATGATCAGCGCCAAGGCCTCCGGGTTCCTGTATCTGGTATCCACCACCGGCGTCACCGGCAGCGGGGGGATTGACACGACAGAGATTCAAACGCATGCGCAAACGCTGCGCTCCGTCACCAGCCTGCCCATCTGCGTGGGCTTCGGCATCTCAACACCCGGGCATGTGGCGGCCATTTCCGCTTTTGCCGAGGGCGTTGTCATCGGCAGCGCCTTTGAGCGCATGATTGAAGAAAACCTGGAGAATCCGGAACTGCCGGATATCATTGGAAGGCAGACGGCGGCGTTTAAAGCCGCGACAAGGCGCGGACCGGATTGAGAATGGAAAAAAGCGGCGCCGGGACAAGTCCCCCCGCCGCGAGTCCCCGATGCTACAAGCGCCAGAGGCGGATGCCGTTTCCGGTCATCTCCGGCTTGTCCAGGATGGATTTGACATCCAGCAGGCAGCCGTCGGCGTTTAACATGGCCTTGTATTGCCGGGCGGTCATCTGCCTGTAGGCAGTGTGCCCGACAGCCAGGATCAGTGCATCCAGATCCGTCAGGGACTCCCACGCAACCAGCTCGACCCCGTAAAGACGACGGGCTTCTTCGGAATCCGCCAGGGGGTCATGGACAAGGCTGGCAATGCCGTAGTCCGCCAGCTCTTCAATAATCCCCCGCACGCCGGAGTTCCTGAGGTCGGCACAGTCCTCCTTGAAGGTCAGGCCCAATATGCCGACTCTTGCCTTTTTGATATTGCCGCGAACCTGCATCATGAGCTTAACGGCTTTCTCGGCGATAAATTTTCCCATATTGTCATTGATCCGGCGGCCGGCCAGGATCACTTCCGGGTGGTAGCCCGAGGTCTCCGCCTTATGCGTCAGGTAATAAGGGTCCACCCCGATACAGTGGCCGCCCACCAGGCCGGGCCGGAAGGGCAGAAAATTCCACTTGCTCGCGGCGGCCTGCAGCACGTTCGTGGTGTCGATGCCGAGCTTGTCAAAAATCACCGCGAGTTCATTCATGAGGGCAATATTTAAATCCCGCTGCGTGTTTTCAATGACCTTGGCCGCCTCCGCCTCTTTAATACAGGCAGTGGGGCAGATCCCGGCCGTGATGATGGCCCCGTACAACTGCGAAACCAGTTCCAGGGTGGCCGGGTCATCACCTGAAACCACCTTGACGATGTTTTCAAGGGTATGGGTTTTATCTCCGGGGTTGATCCGCTCAGGGGAATAGGCCACATGGAAATCCCTTTTCCAGACCAGGCCGGACATTTTTTCCAGGATAGGCACACAGACATCTTCCGTGGCACCCGGGTAAACGGTTGACTCGAAAACCACGACCGCCCCGGGTCTCATGTACCGCCCGGCGGTTTCCGTAGCGCCGGTAAGCGGACGCAGGTCCGGCTGCCGGGCATTGTCGATGGGCGTGGGAACCGCCACAATGATGACATCCGCTTCCGCAATGCGCCGCGGGTCATCGGTGAACTCCAGGTAGGGCGCAGCCCGCATCTCTTCGGCGGTAAGCTCGCCCATGGGGTCCACCTGCCGCCGGCAGGATTCAATCAGGCTTTTCTTCAAGTCATAGCCGATAGTCGTAAACTGCCGGCCGAAGGTAACCGCCACCGGCAGCCCCACATATCCCAGGCCGATCACTGCAATGGTTTTCTCCGCTCCCGTCATGATCAGATATAACCTTTCTTGCCCAAAAAGAGCAGAATCTCCTGAGCCGCCTCCACGGGCGTCATGTCCGTGGTATCCAGTCGTATCTCGGGGTTCTCAGGGGTCTCATAAGGGTCGTCCACACCGGTAAAACCTTTTATCAGGCCCGCCCGGGCCTTGGCATACATGCCCTTGCGGTCCCGCTTTTCGCATTCCTCGATGGGGGTCGACACATGGGCTTCGATAAAGCCGCCGTATTCCTCTATTGTCCGGCGGATTTCATCCCGGGTATAATGATAGGGGGCAATGGGGGCGCAAATGGCGATGCCCCGGTTCTTCGTAATTTCGCTGGCAACAAACCCGATGCGCAGCACATTGATATCCCGGTGCTCCTTGGAAAAAGACAGTTCGCTGGATAGATTGCGGCGGACGATGTCGCCGTCCAGCAAGGTCACGGGGCGATCACCGATTTCCAGGAACCTGGAGTAGAGCACCTTGGCAATGGTTGACTTGCCGGCACCGGACAGGCCGGTTAAAAAAACGGTAAACCCCTGGCGCTTGGGCGGAGGGTAAGCCTTCTGCAACTCCTCGACCACCTCCGGGAACGTGGCCCATTCCGGAATCCGTCGGCCTTCCCGGATCCGCCGGCGGATATCCGTTCCCGTGAGGGATATGGTCTGGCTGCCTTCCGGGACCTGGTCCACGGAGCGATACTCGTCCTCGAACGGCAGGTAGACCATTTCTTCAAAAGGCACGATGGCAACGCCGATCTCTTCGCTGAATTCCGTGGCTATCCGCCGGGCCCGGTCACATTCATAAAAGGGCCGCCCGCTTCTGTCCGGACCGGGGCTGGCATGGTCGTGGCCGACGATAAAATGCGTGCACCCGTAGTTTCTGGCAATGATGGCGTCCAGCAGGGCATCCCGGGGACCGGAGAGCCTCATGGCCAGGGGAAGCAGGGACAGTACATGAGAATCCGGGGGATAATGACGGGCCACGGCGCGGTAGCACCGCACCCGGGTATAATGATCGAAATCACCGGGCCTGGTCATTCCCGCCACCGGCAGCAGCAATAAATTGGCACGGCACTGGCGCATGGCCTTGGTGGTCATTTCAAACTGGGGGCGGTGCAGGGGATTGCGGGTTTGAAAACCAACCACCCGCTGCCAGCCAAGCTTGGCATAAATTTTTCGGACCTCTTGCGGGGGCATCCGGTGCTGCTTGAAGTCAAAATGAAGCGGCAGGCTGATCACCTCCAGGCGTCCGCCGATATACCAGGCGCCGGACTTGTCAAACAAATAGGCGACCCCCGGATGATCCCTGTCCAGCGTTTCATAAACCCGCAAGGCTTCCTTCTCCCGGTCCACCGGCCAGATGTCGGCCACATGCATCACCGCCAGCATGAAGCCCTCCGGGTCCCGCAGGGAAACGGATTGCCCCGCTTCCAGGTTGGCAGCCGCGGATTCACTGACATCCAGGCAAACCGGGACCGGCCACAGGGTCTGATCCTGAAGCCGCATCCGGTCAAGGACCGCCTCATAATCCGGCCGGACCATAAAGCCTTCCAGCGGGGAGAAGGCCCCGGTGGCCAGAAGCTCCAGGTCACAGAGCTGGCGATCGTTTAAAACAACATCAGGCAGATCCCTGGCGATCTCTCTTAACAATTCCGCCCGCTGCTCATCCACCATCAGGTTGACCAGGCTGCCGCCGTGCGCCTCATAAACGGTATCACTCATAGCCGCATCTCTTTTATTCATCACGCCCGTTGGTCACAACAAACCACGGGTTTGTCAGGTTTTCCTTGTTATACAGCAACTCCCCGCCCGTGTCCCGGCGAAAAACCCGGGCCCCGGCGGCACTGGCAATGGCATGGCCGGCTGCGGTATCCCACTCCATGGTGGGCCCGAACCGGGGATAAATATCCGCCCGGCCTTCGGCCACCTGGCAGAATTTAAGGGAACTGCCGGCTGAAATAAACGCCACCTGCTCGTAAACCCGCTTTTTTTCTTCCACAAACTGCCCGACCTCGGGTGTTGGATGGGAACGGCTGCCGACAATGGTGTACGGCCGGCTGGCATCCACCCGGGCCGAAACGGCAACGGCGGCCTCCATCAGGGCGTCGATGGAAATATTTTCAATATCGGCCGGGTGGGCAATCTCGGTGCGCCAGGCGCCCCGGCCGTGCATGGCATAAAAAAGCCGGGACTGCACGGGTACGTAGATAACCCCCATAACCGGCGCCTGATCCTCGATAAGGGCAATGTTGATGGTAAATTCGCCGTTACGCTTGATAAATTCCTTTGTCCCGTCCAGGGGATCGACTATCCAGAGGCGCTGCCAGTGCTTGCGCTGCGGGTAGGCGATATCCGCGCCTTCCTCGCTCAACACCGGGACCCCGGAAGGCTCAAGTGCCTGACAAATAATCTCGTGAGAGCGCGTATCCGCCAGGGTAAGGGGGGAGTGATCCGACTTTTCGGTAACCGAAAAATCCTTGTTGTAGATTTCCAGCGCCGCGTTGCCGGCCATGACCGCAGCCTTCAGAATAATCGGCAAAAATTGAAGCATCAGGGTTCTCTCGGGTTTTTGAATGGTAGAGCCAACTAAAGGTGGATGGCCAACACAGTTTATGTTAAATTGATATTTTTCATATCATACTATCAATGAAAGTCAAAGATGGATTCAAGGCCCACACGTACTTTTAATTCCGTATATGGCAGCTCCGATTGTTACTACGGTCTGGAGGTGCGGCCCGAGTTTTCGGATTTTTTGGCCGACAAGGACCTGAGCGGGCGGGAAGCCCTCGATATCGGCTGCGGCGAAGGGCGGTACGCACTGCACCTTGCGGCAAAGGGATGCCGGGTGACAGCGGTGGACCGGGCACGGGTCGGACTGGAAAAACTCGCCGGGATGGCTGCGAAAAGGGGACTGCCGATAACAACCCGTCAAATCGATATCGCCGATTTTGAATTTCCCCCCGACACCTATGACGTGATTGTCGCGGCAACCCTCCTGGACCACCTGAAAGCCGGGGAACGCAGGCGAACCATCCGGGGGATCAAGACCGCGCTTAAACCCGGGGGCGTGCTGTATGCCAATGTGTTTACCGTTGCCGATCCCGGCTCCAAGTTAAAAGACCCCGGCGGCGCCGCCCCTTCCGCGGCCGGGGTCAGTGACACAGCCCAATGCATGGCCCATTATTTTGCAAGAGGGGAACTCAAAAGCGTTTTCTCTGATTTATGCATTCTTGACTATTTTGAAGGGGTGGAGCCGGACCATTCCCACGGCCGGCCCCACTTTCACGGCTGGGCCTGCCTGCTGGCGCGAAAGCCGGGAGGGGAGCAGGGTTAAAACTTCATGCCGCATTCCTTCAATCCGGCAATGCCGGGGGCAACGCTGACCGTGTCCCGGATGCCCTCCGCCGCCAGGTCGATCTGCGCCTCGTAGGAACGGACACCGGTATTGCAAACCAGGATCAACTTCTTGTCCCGGGGCACCTCGTCCATGCGTTTGTTCAGCTCATCATGGGGAATGCTCTTCCAGATATCCGGATACTTCTCTTCAAAAGGCTGCGCATCGGCACTGGCCCGGCAGTCCAGAAAAAAACAGCCGTTTTTGTCCCCATCCAGCCAGCATTCACTGAATTCACCCGGCTCAAGCGGCTTGAACCGGCCTTCGATAAAATTTTCAGCCGCATTGCCAAGCGCATTGACCACATCCATGGCCGAGGCAAAAGGCGGCGAATAAGCCAACTCCAGGTTGCTGATCGTCTCCACGCCGGGATGGTACGGAAGCACCGCGGCCACGGCATTAATGCGCGCGAACATGCCGGAGTCCACCCCGCCGAAGCCCTGGATGCCCAGCACGCGGCGGGTCGTCTTGTCAAAAACCAGCTCCAGGTAGACAATCTCTTTTTCCGGGTAAAAATGCGCCCGGTCAAATTGGGCCACCTGCACACTGTCGGCGTCAAACCCCTCTTTGAGGGCGGTTGCGACCGTCAGGCCGGCACCGGCCAGGGCCCCGTCAAAAAGTTTGACCACGAAACTCCCGACGCCCCCCGGAAAGCGGGCATCCCCGCCTGCCAGGTTCGTGCCGATCACCCGCCCCTCCCTGTTGGCCATTGAGCCCAGCGGAAAAAAACCCGGCTTGCCGGTAATCAGGTTGGGGATCTGGACGCAGTCCCCGCCCGCATAAATATCCGGGTCGGAAGTCTGCATGCGGTCATTGACCACAAGGAAACCGGCCTGAGAGACCTCCAGACCGGCATCGCGCGCCAGTTCCGTGTTGGGCTCGATACCCACGGCCATGATCACCAGGTCCGCGTCCAGCCGGCGGTTATTGGTTTTCACGCCTTCGACTTTTTCCGATCCTTCGATGGCTTCCACAGATTCTGAAAGGTAAAAGGTGACACCGTTTTCCTCCATGCGGTGCTGGGCCATCCGGGCAAAATCCCGGCCCACGAACCCCGGCATGATCTGGTCGCAGAACTCCACCACCGAGGTTTCAATCTCCCACATATCCGAGAGCGCTTCAGCCATTTCAAGGCCGATGAAACCGCCGCCAATGACAACCGCCCGCTCCGCCTGTCCCGAAACGATCATCTCCTTGATCTGCATGGCGTCATGAAGGTTGCCCACCCGGTAGACATTTTTCAGTCCCAAGCCCTGAATGCCCAACTTTTTGGGCCGGGTCCCGGTGCCCAGAACCAGCTTGTCATAGCTCAGATCCTGCTCGGAGCCGTCTTTTTTCCGGATCCGGACACTTTTGTTCTCCCTGTCAATGCCGACCGCGGCCACGCCGGGCATGGCATCAACGCCCTTGTCCTCTTTAAAAAACCGTTCATCGCGCACCATGTGGAAACTGGTTGAGCGAAGCTGGGACTCCTCGCTCACATCACCGGAAATATAATAAGGAATCCCGCATCCGCCATAAGAGATATATTCATCGGCATCAATCAGGGTCACATGGGCATCCCGGCGCAGTCGCTTGAACCGGCAGGCAGCCTTGGAGCCGACGGCTACCGCGCCGACAACCACCACATTCAGGGTCATTTTTAATTCCTCCTTTCCCAAAAAAAGCCGCCGCCGCCCTGGCCACACGGCTATAAGCATTCAGACGGAGTGCAGACGGCGTCGCATGTCATTTTGAGGCTGTAATAAGCATACGCTCAAAATTAGCCACTATAGAGGCTCCTGAATTTTTCCGCAAGGCAAAATTTGACAAAAAAAGCCAAAGCGCCAATCCATCCAGCTTCCCCGGATTTTGGCCGCATCCCGGCGGCAGTGGCCGGCGGCGGCCTATCCGTGGGCCACTGACCGGCCGATCCATTCAAGAAAATCCGGGTTGCCGCTGCTGACCGGCAGGCAAACAATGCAGGGGCAGTCATAGCTGTGTGTGGCCTTAATCTTTTCGATCAGCTCAGGGACCCTGGATTCAGCGGTCTTGGCTATCATGATCACCTCCGTATCCTGCTGCACCTCGCCTTCCCACTCGAAGATGGAATTCATCTGATCGATCACATTAACGCAGGCGGCCAGCTTTTCGGCCACGAGCGCCCGGCCGATGCGGAAAGCCTCCTCCTTGCTTCCGGCTGTCACATAGACGAGATTGACCGGTTCCATGTATCCCTCCTTATTTTCTTATTCGTGCGCCTTGAAATCTTCTGCCGGGGCCTGTCACCGATTGCCGGGCCTTTTATTCACATAGCTTGTCCTTTTATTCACAAAGATTGTCCTGGCAGCCCTTTTCCTGCTGTTTTTCCGCCAGCCGGGTTTTACGGCGGGCCTGCGCTTCCCGGTTCCGGCGCTTCTCATCGGCTGTTTCGGGAATAAGCGGGGGAGCGGGCTGGGGTTTGAAATCGGCATCCAGATCCACGTAGGTCAAATAAGCGGAAGCGATATGAAAGCGCTCGCCGCTTATTAAACGCTCGGATTCCACCCGTGCCCCGATTTCCATGGATGAGCGGCCCACCATGTTCATACTGGCTTTGATGACCAGCAAGTCACCGATATAGGCCGGGTTGTGAAAATCAATCCGGTCCACGGACGCAGTTACCGAATTGCTCCGGCAATGACGAATGGCCACAACCCCGGCGGCATTGTCAATCAGCTTCATGATGGTGCCGCCGTGGACATTGCCCGCCAGATTGGCGTCCTCCGGATGCATCAGCTGGCTCATGATCACCCGGGTTTCAGCTACGGTCCTGCCTTGCATGCCATCCCTCCTCCGGCTGTCGGCAAACAAAATCCGAGCCTGTCATCACGTGGCCCCTGTCTCCCGAAAAAAATGAATCAATAAGCGCCGCTGTTTGATCCGGCGCTTCCATGGGAATTAAATGGCCGACATCCGGCACTTGCTGATAACGGCCTTGCGGAAACATCCCGGCCGCCCGGCGAAAATCAATAAAACCTTTGTTCTCCGTATGCGCCCCCTCAAGAACCAGGACGGGACAATTCACTTCCCGTATGCCGGGCCAGGGATTATGGGCCATGCCCCCCATAAAAAGCGCCGCCTCTTTGCGCGGCGTACAGGCCAGCTCCAGGCCGCCATCCTCAGCGGGGCTCATCCCGTATTGAATATATAACGCCAGCATCTCACCGTCCCAATTTTGAAAAAGCGGCCTGGACTCGAGGTACCGGCGGGCTTCATCGGCATCCCGCCATTTATTGCGGCGGCTGATGGCCTTTCTTGCCATGGGGTGGTCTTTAAGCCCGATTTCCAGGCCGTATATTTCCTCAGGCAGCAAAATGGGTTCGATAAGAACCATTCCGGCCGGCCTCACCCCGAGACTCCCTGCTGCAATGGTCAAGATGGCCCCTCCCATGGAGTGGCCCGCCATAAAGGGCCTGGAGATTTCCAGGGCCTCACAGAACAAGACCAGATCCCCGGCAAGCAGCTGCCAGCCCACACCCCCGTCCTCTGGAGCCGCTTGCCGGTGATCGCAGAGAAACGGACAAAAGATGCGATAAGCGGCATTCAATTTCCGCGCGATCGGGTGCCAGAGCCAGGGGTTAAAGCCTGTTGCATGCAGCAATAACAGCGGCGGGCCGTTTCCCTCGTAGAGAAGATACCGGATTTTGCTGTTCCCGATGTCAATTGCTGCCTGGAGCGGCTTGCTTTCTGCCATTGAAGCCAATCCAGGCTAAAAATCCATCTTTTCGGGCGGACGGCGTTCCGGGACATAGACGTGCGGGATTTTTCCCTCGTTCCAGTCCGCTGAGACATAAAGGCCGCAGTAACAGCTCCCGTATTCGGCCACATCCGGTTCGCGATACACGCAGGGACAGATGATGTCCTTGTCTTTGTCCCGGTCCCCTGATGCCAGCCGGCACGGGCAGGCCATATACCCGTAACGGTCCTTGTTGATCAGCAGGGAATTGAGAAGGTCCTTCACAAATTCGGTGTCCTTGTTAAAAAAATACCCCTTGGGCTCCTGGACTTTTCGCAACTGCTCATATAACTGGTCAACATTCATGGCAATCCGAGCGCCTCCTTGATTGCGTCTTCCTTGTATCCGACAATAACCTTCTCGCCGATTTTTATCGTTGGGAATGAACATTTGGGATTGAGCGCCTTGACATCCTCCAGAATGGCTTTCCTTTCCTCACTGTCCAGCAGATCCACATCAACGGCCTCATACGCCACGTCGCAGTCGTTCAGCAACTTTTTCGTGGATTTGCAATGGCTGCAGGTACTCAATGTGTAAACTTTTATCTCCGGTGTCGCCATATCGCATTGCTCCTTACCGCTTACAGGGTTATTCTCTGTTTTGCCTATTCGAAAGAGACAACGATTTCCTCGTAAGATTTCCGCCATTTTGGCGGCAGCAGCGTCTTGTCGGAACGAAAATACCCGACAGCCATCAAAAGGGGAATCCAATAATGATCCGGAATCTTGAACTCCTCGTGCACTTTCTCCATATCAAAACCATCCATGGGATGCGTGTCAAGTCCCAGGCTTTTGGCGGCATACATCAGAGACATGGCAAAAAATCCCGTATTTTTGCATGCATACGCCACTTTCCGGGATTCAGAGGCGCCGTACAGGGATTGGCAGACCCCGTCGAACCAGTCGCGCTGCTGCTCCCCCATCATTCCGGCGCTCACGAGCTCCCTGAAATTTTTTTCCACGAACGGGTGACCCGGGCGCCAGCCCTCGGTATCCGCCAGAACAATAAGGGTTACCGGTGCCTCGCTGACTTTCGGCTGGTTCCAGGCATGCTGCTGAAGGCGCTGCTTCTCGGATTTGTCCCGCAGAACGATCAGGCTCCAGGGCTGCAGATTGAATCCGGAGGGCGCCATCGCCGCCATTTCAACCATTTCTTGCAAAAGCGCTCCGGAAACGTCCTTGTCCGGATCAAAAAAATTGACCGCCCTTCTTTCATGAACAATATCGCGAAATTCCATAACTACCACTCCTTGCCAAAGGTTCGTCGGAAAATGCGGGGCCATTCATGGCCGCACGGCATTTTCGGCATTCAACGAAACACGATTGCTACCTGCAATTGAATATTCCGGCGGGTTTTTTAACAGTTGCGGCAGACAATGATTTGTCCCTGTAAAATAAAAACAAAAAAATTAAAATGCAAAAGTTCTGTCTCAGGTTTAATATAAAAGGAAAGCAAGGGAAAGCAAATTTATCCGGATTCCAAAAGAGCCGTGTTTTCAATGGCAGGAGGGAAAAGCATCCATGATTCAGGGGACTGCGGATACGAATAAAAAACTTGCCACCGGCGCAGGGGATCAATGCCTGATGGTATTGGCAAAAGCCCCGGACCGGGGGAAGGTAAAAACCCGGCTGGCCAGCGACATCGGCAAAGACGCGGCCGCCGGTCTATACCGGGCCTTTGTATCGGATCTCCTGCACATGCTTTCCCGGACCCCTTATCCGGTATTCATTCACTTCTGGCCGCCGGAGGCCGGGAGCCGGGTGCGCGGGTGGCTCGGGCCCGGCTATGAATTGATCCCCCAATCGGGCGGCGACCTGGGCGAACGCATGGCCGCGGCTTTTTCCTGGGCTTTTGGCCGTGATTTCAGGCAGGCTGTTCTCATCGGCACGGATCTGCCCGACCTGCCGGCCGCCTCAATCCATGACGCCTTTGCCGCTTTGGAAAAAACCCCGGCGGTTCTTGGGCCCAGTGAAGACGGGGGCTACTTTCTGGTCGGGTTTAACCGGGACTCTTTTCTGCCGGCCGTATTCAGCGGCGTCAATTGGGGTACGTCCACGGTTCTTTCCGAAACGGCCGGGATCTTAAAAAAAAACCGGACCCCTGTTGCCTATATCCGGGAATGGCGGGATATCGACACTTACGCCGACCTGCGGCAGTTTGGCCGCGCCGCCCTCGCCGCCCCCGGCCCGACAGCCCCCGAAACCCTTCATTTCATGCGCGACAGGGGCCTTATACCCGACTGAAAAGGCGGCTTTAAAAAACAAGGGGAAAGAGGCAAAGTAAAGTTGCAAGATAAAATGGCAAGGATGAAACAATGAAAACAAAAGCGGCTGCCCCCCGGCCGGACATCTCCATCATCATACCGGTGTTTCATGAAGCAGCCCTTATTTTTGAGACACTGGAGGCCATCACTGCCCTCGATGAGAGCCATACGGCAGAGGTGATCGTCGTTGACGGCGCCCCCGATGGCAGTACGATCAGCAGGTTGGACGGCTATGCGGTGGAGACGGTTACCAGCCCCCGGGGGCGCGGTTTGCAGATGAATGCCGGCGCCCTTCGGGCCCGGGGGGATATTCTCCTGTTCCTCCATGCCGATACACGACTGCCGCAGGACGCGCTGCAACGCATCAAGTCAAGGCTGTGTCGTCCGGAAATGGCTGCCGGCGCCTTTGACCTGGGGATCAATTCAAAAAAACCGGTTTTCCGCGTCATTGAAAAAATGGCCAGCCGGCGTTCCCGGCTCACCCGGATCCCCTACGGCGACCAGGCCATCTTCATCAAACAAGGGGTTTTTCACGCCCTGGGCGGTTATTCCCCTATTGCGATCATGGAAGACATCGATCTGATGCGGCGTGTAAAAAAAACCGGGGGGAAAATCACGCTGATTGGCGAAAAAGTATGGACTTCCCCGCGGCGATGGGAAAAGGAGGGAATCGTTACCTGCACATTGCGAAACTGGCTGCTCGCCAGTGCTTTTTACCTGGGGGTATCACCCGAGAAGCTGGAACGTTTCTACCCCTGACCCGGCCGTAAATCATTTAGGGAGGGCGGCGCAATCGCGCCGCCCTCCCTGAGCCGGCCGGTTGATTTTCCGGCCGCCGGCGGCATATTAACCCGGCACGGAATAAGGCGCAGCGTTTCCAATAAAATCAAGCGCTTCACTGTACTTGGAGCGCATGTCCACGTGGGCGTCCTCAATCTCCTTTTTTTGAGGGCTCCATTCGGACGGGCACTCGTGCTTGAGCTCGGAAATTTTGTCCTCCAGGTCCTGAACGATCATTTTCATGTCATTGAAGTAAGTCCAGGCTTTTTCTTTTTCCCCCGTGCTCAGGCTGTCCGCCCGCGACACCACATCGAACAGTTTGGCCTTCCACGCCGTGAGCTCTGCTTCCATGCCATTGCAAAAATCTCTGACATCCATACTGCCACCTCCTTGTTTGAATTGGTTCCGGTTGGTGTTATCATTTTCTGTCGAAATGCTTGCCAATTGTGTTGAAAATTTACTACAGCAAGATACATGCCATTCCACAGATAATGCCCATATCAGGATTGCTTCATCTGACATTCCGCGTCCCACTCGGGACAGACATCCTTCATTTCCTTCGTGTATTTGGCCATGCATTCGCTGCAGGCCATCTCCACGTTGGGGACCGTGCCGAAGCGCGCCATCATTTCTTCCCGGCTTAAATGGGATACAGCGCTGCACCCGCACTGGGGGCAGGTTGTCTCCAGTTTGAACCGCTCTTTTTTGGTCATGATGCACCCACCTCCTCTTTCTTGGATTCATCTCTCCTATTCATCGGCAGCCTCAAGCTGCCGGGCCAGTTTCTCGGGCGTATCCACGGGCGGGCGGCAGGAGCGGTCCAGACAGACCTGCGCCGCCGCCCCGGATTCGGGAACGTGCATTGCCCCCACCTCCGGGATCAACCCGGCCAGGCGGTCTCTTTGGGCTGTGTCCGCCACCCGCACCATGCTGTGGCCCAGGCCGCCCTTTTGCCGCCCCGTCTCAACCATACGGGCAGTATCCGCGCTATTGTCGCTGCCGCTTATCACCATGTGAACATGCCGGGCCCGGTGGATCATCACCGCTGTCAGCAAATACGGGGCGATTTTCGGTGAATCCGTGACCTGATCGGCCAGGGAGCGGAAAATGTGTTCCGCCGTTGTCTCAAAATCCTGAAGCCCGGTAATTCGAGACAGTCTCACCAGGTTGCGGGCCGCCGCAGAGGCGGCAGAAGGGGTCACATTATCGGCGACATCCTTCATCGTGAAGACAAGCAGCCGATCGTGGGCCTCCGGTGTCAAATAGACCGCTCCGGAGGACGGGTCGACGAAACGCTCCGTAAATCGCCCCATCAATTCAATCGCCCATTGCAGGTGCCAGGGCTCAAACCCCGCTTCATAAAGATCGATCAAGCCCTGTGCAAGAAACGCATAATCGTCCGCCATTGCGGCGATCCCGGCTTCTCCTTCCCGCCAGCGCCGGTAGAGCTCCCCCGATGCACCGTCATATAAACGCCGGTTGATAAAATCCACGGCCTGATTGGCCGCCGACAGGTCCTCGCTCCTTCCCAAAACCCGGCCGGACCGGGCCAGCGCAGAAATCATCAATCCGTTCCAGGCGGTCAGTATTTTATCGTCCAGGTGCGGGCGGAAACGCTGCAGACGGGCCGTAAAAACCATTTGCACCGCTTTTTCCAGAACATCCCTGATTTCCGCGGCCGGGCGCTCGAAATGGGCGGCGGCGGCATCCAGGGAGCGGGCCGCATACAGCACATTCTGCCGCTTGAATTCCCCGAACGGGTCCTGGACGACATTGCCGTTTTCCCGGACGTCGTAGACATAGGAAAAAATCGCCATTGCGCCGGGATCAGGATGTTCTTCCAGCACATGGCGAATTTCCTCGTATCGCCAGACGTAAAAAGCCCCTTCCCTTTTCCTGCGGGGCTCGGATTCCCCGGTTTCCGATTCCGGCGGCATACTGTCGGCATCCTCGGCGGAGAAAAAGCCGCCCTCGGGATGCCGCATGTCCCGCAGCACGTAATTGACTGTCTGGCGCACCACCGATGCATAAAACGGTTCGCTCGTCAGTTCGTAGGCTTTTGCATAAACCGTTATCAATTGGGCGTTGTCATAGAGCATCTTTTCAAAGTGCGGCACATGCCAGGATTGATCAGTGGCATAACGATGAAATCCCCCGCCGACGTGGTCGTGAATCCCACCCCTGGCCATGGCGTTCAGGGTTCCGGAAAGCATGCGAAGCGCTTCATCCCGCAGGGTATCGGCAGCGCCTCGCTCTTGCGAAAAACGGCAGTAAGTGATTAAAAAATCAAGTACCGGGGGCATGGGAAATTTCGGGGCACGGCTGAAGCCGCCGTTTTGCGCATCATAATCCGCTGCAAAGGCCTGGAGGGCCTTGCCGGGCAATTCAACGGGGATCGTTTTCCCGCCAGCCGGGGCCGCATCGGACAAATGCGCTTTCAAGCGCCGGGTCATATCCACGGATGCGTTCTCGATTTTGGCTCTCTGGTCGGGATCCTCCCACGCCCGGCGGATCTGTTCCAGAACCTCCGGCCAGCCCGGCATCCCCTGACGCCCTTTCGGCGGGAAATAGGTGCCCCCGAAAAAGGGCTTCCCCTCCGGGGTCAAAAACACGTTCAAGGGCCAGCCGGCTGAACCCGTGAGCGCAGACACGGCTGATATAAAAAGCGCATCAATATCGGGGCGCTCCTCGCGGTCCACTTTTATGCACACGAACCCCTGATTCATCAAATCCGCAATTCGGGGATCGTCAAAGGACTCTTCGGCCATGACGTGGCACCAATGGCAGGTGGAATAGCCGATGGAAACCAGCACCGGCTTATCCTCGCGACGGGCCCGCTCAAAGGCCGCCTCACCCCATGGAAACCAGTCCACCGGCTGATTGGCATGCTGGAGGAGATAGGGGCTTTTCTCTCCGGCAAGATGATTGGTGCCGGCCGTTCCCTTATGTGTTGTCTCTTGCGTCAACTTCGCACCTGCCTTTGATTGATAAACGGCTACTGACTGTAAAGCTCCTCTTGCAGCCACTCCCGGACTTTTCCTTCAACCGCATAAACCCCCTTGTTATAACCGACCGAATCCAGGAACCAGGCCTCTATATCCCTTGGCATCCGGATTTCCGCCAGATCCTCCGCCCCTTCGGAGTTTCTCCGGACCAGATAAATCACCGGCCGTTCGTCCCAGGCGTAGACAACGAAATAGTTGGACACATCCTCTTTTGAGCGGACAACCCGGCCATGGGCCCAATTGTTGCCCCATTCCAGGTAAAGGGTGACCGCCTCCTCGGGGGTCATGTCCCAGTCAATTGATGAAATCATATCTTTCTGTTGTTTCAACTCATTTATTCCCAGCATAACAGGCTCCTTATTATGAGGTTAATTGCGACGCCCCGGCGATGCAAACCCGGAGGCCCATTTTTTCCGAAAACCCCCGAAATTCAATTTAAACAATCCGCTTAATAAAATGCATGTCTCATGCCAATAGTTTACCTTCAGGGATTGCCACCTGGCTTCGGCATCGTTAGTTTTAAGAAAAGCCAGGCGGAATTTGGGCAAAATAGAATCTAAAAACTGTTCAGGATCAGCGGAAGGAGTGAAACAATCAACAGGCAAATGATACAATAGTGTCTCAAAATAATTGATTCAAACGATCGGTCCTTTTCCTTTGGGGACACGCCCCTGTTGATTGAAATTTTTACAATACTATGTTTTAATTCATTTTTTTTGAATCTTAATTGACCTTTTATCAACAACGCTTATATTACAATGTGGCACAAGTATTGAATGCAATATCTTGGAAAGTTCATTCAGGCCTGGCAATGTCTGGATGAATGTGCCCACCCGCAAATCAACAGGAGGATATATGCCAGAGAAAACCAAAGAAACCGGCAAAGAAAAGAAGGTCCTTGATATCAAGGACGTTACCACGTGCGAGGCAACCGGCCAGATGCTGGCCAAAGCAAGGAAGGATGGGGTGGAAATCGGGTTCGACCGGGCGGCCACCATGAAAGCCTGTCCCATCGGTGCGGATTCGGCATGCTGCAAACACTGCTCCATGGGGCCCTGCCGTTTAAACGCCAAGGACCCATACGGAAAAGTCGGGGTTTGCGGCGCAACCATTGACACTATCATGGCCAGAAATTTCGGCCGGATGGTGGCTTCGGGCGCTGCCGCTCACACAGACCACGGCATGGCCATGCTGGACCTTTTCCGGGACGTGGTGCAGGGGAAAATTCCGGACTACAAGGTCAAGGATCCCATCAAGCTCGATGCGGTGGCCCGAAGCGTGGGTATCGATGTTGAAGGGAAGGACCCGCAGGAAATTGCCCTGGAGCTTTATGCCGAACTGGAGCGCACCTACACCCAGGTGGAGGGGGAGATCCCCTTCATGAAGCGGGTTCCGGAGAAAACCCTGCAGACCTGGCGCAAGCACGGAATCGTTCCCCGGGGCGCCATGCGCGAAATCATGGAGCTGATGCACCGGACCCACATGGGCGTTGACCAGCACTACGAAAATATTACCCGGCAGTGCAGCCGCACCGCGCTATCAGACGGATGGGGCGGCTCCATGGTAGCCACTGAAATATCGGACATCCTCTACGGCACCCCTGTCCCGGTATCAGCAGAGGTCAACATGGGCGTGCTCAAGGAGAACATGGTCAACATCATCATCCACGGCCATGAACCCAACCTGTTTGAATCCATGCTGGAATCCGTCAATGAACCCACACTGGTGGAAGCAGCCAAAGAGGCGGGCGCCGATGGCATCAACCTGGTGGGCATGTGCTGCTCCGGCGCCGAGATGATGTCCCGCCACGGAGTGCCGCACGCCGGCAACTTTACGTCAACCGAGGCGATTCTTGTGACCGGCGCGGTGGATTCCATGGCGGTTGATGTTCAATGCATCAAGCAGGGGCTCGCCAAAGTGGCCGAATGTTACGGCACGCATCTGTTTACCACCAATCCGCGGTGCCACATCGAGGGGGCCCAGCACATTGAATTTCACGAGCACACGCCCAAGGAAACCACGGATGAAATCGTCATCAAATCGATCTCCCGGTTCAAAAACCGGAAAATGCCGGTCCAGATCCCGCAAATCACCAACACCGGGATCCACGGCTTTTCCTATGAATACATCAACTATATGCTGGGCGGATCGTTTCGGGGCGGCTACACCCCGCTCAATGACAATATCATCAACGGGCGGATCCGCGGGGTGGCCGGAGTGGTCGGCTGCACCAACCCCAGGGTGAAACAGGACCATGTCCACGTGGAACTGGTCAAGGAGCTGATCAAAAATGATGTCCTGGTCCTCCAGACCGGCTGCTCCCAGATATCCCTGGCAAAAGCCGGCCTGCTCACGCCCGAGGCCGCTTACCTGGCAGGCCCGGGCCTGCGTGAGGTCTGTGAAGCCGTGGGCATGCCGCCGGTGCTTGGCATGGGCTCCTGCGTGGACAACAGCCGGATCCTCATCGCTGCAGCCGAAATGGTCAATGAGGGCGGACTCGGGGAGAGCCTTGCGGATCTTCCGGCAGCCGGCGCCGCACCGGAGTGGATGAGCGAAAAAGCCATCTCCATCGGCCATTATTTCGTGGCCTCCGGGGTATACACGGTATTCGGCGTCACCTTCCCGATTGTCGAGAAAACCCGGTTCCACGACCTGCTCTTCAACGGCCTGGAACAGCAGGGCATGGGCAAATGGGGGTTTTCCCCGGACCCCAAAGAGATGGCCCGGCTGATGATCGCCCACATCGATAAGAAGCGCAAAGAACTGGGAATCGACAAATCCAGGGAGCGCGTACTGGTGGACATGTCTGACCGGCGTGAGCTGGCCTGATGTGATAATGCAGATAAAAAACAGAAACTAAACCAAGGGGGGATTGCGATCCCCCCTTAATTATTTTATACTATCAAAGCTTAAGGTTGAAGGCTCAAGGCTCAAGGGAGAAGGTTCAAGGTTCAAGGAACAAGGCGGATTCAGACGATGAGCGAATACATTCAACACGACCCCTCCGGACGTTCTGCCGGGCGGGTTGAGAAAAAGTATTTTACTTTTGCCGAGCCCCCGGATGAAATGATTCTGGACTCCGGCCGCCGGCTCGGGCCCGTCACCATTGCCTATGAGACGCTGGGAACCTTGAACCCGGAGAAAGACAATGTGATCCTGATCTGCCATGCCCTTACCGGCGACTCCCATGTGGCCGGCTATTATTCGGAGGCCGACGACAAACCGGGGTGGTGGGACAACATGGTCGGGCCGGGAAAAGGAATTGACACGGACAACTATTTTGTTGTCTGCTCCAACGTTTTGGGGAGCTGCATGGGCTCAACCGGTCCGGCATCCATTAATCCGGCCACCGGAAAGCCTTATGGACTCAACTTCCCCATGGTCACCCTTGCGGACATGGTAAGGGCCCAGAAAGCGCTTATGGATCACCTGGGCATAGAACGGATACTGGCCATGACCGGGGGTTCCATGGGCGGGATGCAGGTCCTTCAATGGAGCGTCCAGTACCCGGAAATGGTGGTTTCGGCAATTCCTTTGGCCACCACCATGCGGCATTCGGCATTGGCCATCGCCTTCAACGAAGTGGCCCGGCAGGCCATCGTGGCCGACCCGAACTGGAACAACGGCAACTACTATGAAAGCGCCAAGCCCAACCTGGGGCTCTCCGTTGCCCGGATGATCGGTCACATCACTTACTTGTCCGACGAGGCCATGCGCCGCAAATTCGGCCGGCGGCTCCAAACGGGGAATGATTTTTCCTTCAATTTCGACGGCGACTTCCAGGTGGAAAGCTACCTGCGCCACCAGGGGGCCAAATTCGTGGAACGCTTTGACGCCAACTCCTTTCTCTATATAACCAAGGCGGCGGATTATTTTGATTTAACCCGGCAGCAGGGCCAATCTGCCGCCGCAGATGCGTTCTCAAGGGCTGCAGCGCGGTTCATGGTCATCTCCTTTACTTCGGACTGGCTCTACCCGACTTATCAATCCCGGGCCATGGTCAAGGCCATGAAAAAAAACGGGCTGGATGTGAGTTTCTGCGAAATCGAGGCGGAATGGGGCCATGATGCTTTTCTGCTGCCCAATCAACGCCTCTCAAACCTTCTCAGGGGATTTATTGACAGCGTCCATGAAAGACTCTGACACCAAAACAATGCGCTATGACCTGCAGATCATAGCCTCATGGATTCAGCCCGGATCAAAGGTCATCGGGCTGGGCTGCGGGGAAGGCGAACTGCTGTATTACCTCAAACACGAGAAACAGGTGTCCGCTACCGGCATCGAACTGCTTGAATCCCGGGTGGCCGCCTGTATCGACAAGGGGCTGACAGTGATCCAGGGCGATATCAATGAAGAAGTCCTGGACTATGCGGACAGCAGCTTTGATTACGTGGTCTTGAGCCAGACCCTGCAGCAGGTATACGATCCGCTTTCACTGATCCGCTCCATGCTTCGGATTGGAAAAAAAGTGATTGTCAGTTTCCCGAATTTCGGGCATTGGTACGTCCGGCTCCAGCTTTTGTACACCGGGCATGCGCCCATCACCCCGCAGCTGCCCTATCAGTGGTATGAAACGCCCAATATCCGGGTCCTTTCCATCAGGGATTTCCGCCGGTTTGCCAGACAGGTGGGATTTTCCGTTTTAAAAGAGGCGACCATCAACACCGACCGGCAGGATAAAACCGGCAATTACGTCACGCTCATGCCGAACCTGAGAGCAACTTACGGCATCTACCTGATCAGTCAGTCCGGACAACAAGGATAAGCGGCAGCCAAGAACGGGCAGAGAGACTGCCCCCTATCGTGAAAAATGGAACAGGGACCGAATTATGGGAAAAGGCCATGTCATACTGGGAGAAACAACGGATTTTTTGAGCGGGGAGACCATCACGGAAACCCATGATGAACAGGCCCGGCAGCGGATTGCCCGATATCTGGTCGAAGAAAAGGGCTTTCGCAAAGACGAGATCCGCAGCCGCATCACCCTGCCCGTCTCTGTGGACGGAAACACCGGCAATTCCCGGATCGACTTTGTCATCAGGATCAATGGAGACGCTTTTGCCATCGTGGTCTATGGCCCCGGCTCCCTGGTTTCGCGCCAGAAACCGGCCATTGCGGCAGCCTGCCTGATAGAAAAATATCTGGTGCCCGTGGCAATCGTGAGCAACGGCATTGACGCCCATGTGCTCAACACCCGGACCGGCAAGGTGGTGGGAGAGGGGCTGGCGGCCATTCCATCCCGGGTATCCGCCATTGAGCAGATGCAGCGCCTCCAATTGGCGCCGGTACCCGAAAGCAGGCGGGACAAGGCGCGCCGGATCCTTTATGCCATGGACATTCTGGCTGCAAAGGAATGCGACGATTCCTGCGAGCTGTGTGAATAGGCGGGAACTTATGGCAAATGCCCGGCAGGAGCCGATCACCATATACGAAAACGGGCGGGAACAGGATGCCAGCCATGACCTGATCGTTGAGGAACCGCTTTCCATACGCATTGAGGGCGAAGCCTATTCGCTGGTTATGCGCAGCCCCGGCGAGGAAAAAGCCCACGTGGCCGGGTTCTGTCTCTCCGAAGGGATTGTCGAAAAAGCCGGCGACATCGAGACCATCAGCTTCTGCGAGGAAGCCGGGGTGAACGTGGCCACCGTGACCCTTCGGCCGGAGAGGCGCCGGGAAATCGCCTCCGTTTTGAACCGCAAAGGCTTTATCAGCCAAACCAGCTGCGGGATCTGCGGAAAAGAAATGGCCGAGGATATCCGGCAAATGCTGACGCCGGCGGAAACCACGGCGCCGGTGCGGGTCAATGCGATCCTGGACTGTGTGCACCAGCTCTCCGACCACCAAGCTCTGCACCGGAAAACCCGCAGTGCCCATGCCGCCATGGTATTTGACAAAAACCTCCGCCTGCTCTCCTTTTCCGAAGATGTCGGGCGGCACAACGCCCTGGACAAGGCGATCGGCCAAGTTCTGTTGGAGGGGAAAATCGAGGCCGCCCTAATGGGCGTCATGTCCTCGCGGCTCTCCTACGAACTGGTTCAAAAGGCGGCCCGCGCCCGGATGGCGTTTTTGATCGGCATATCCCGGCCCACCTCACTCGCCGTTGATCTCGCCCGGTCGGTGAACATGACCCTGGGCTTTGCCAGGAATAACCGCCTGATGATATTTTGCGGCCGGCAACGGCTGATGGTCTCGTAAAAAGCTGATTATACCGCCGACGGCATTTTTGCAGAAAGTAA
>CAZNSO010000035.1:10874-29751 GCA_964575805.1 uncultured Desulfobacteraceae bacterium | reverse complement strand
CGGATCGGCTTGTACGTGAAAAAGGATGACAGGGCCCTGAAAAAGGGGGATGAATTCGAACGCTGGCTCCGGACCAGGGGCATCGACGTGGTGCGCAGGGAAACCTTCCCGCCGGCCTACCGGGAAAACAGCGAGATCCCGGTCAAAAACGGGGCCCCGCCAGAGATGGACTGCGTGTTCGTGCTGGGCGGGGATGGCACTTTTTTAAGCGCATCCAGGTGGATCGGCAATCTGTCGGTGCCCTTGATCGGTGTCAAGTTCGGCGACATCGGATTTCTTGCCGAGACCGCGGAAGAAGAGCTGTATCCGGCGACGGAGAAAATCCTGAGAAATGAATTCAGCGTGGAGAAAAGATGCCGGCTGGCGGTCGAGGTGTTTCGGGAGGGCAGCTGCATTGCGCGGGAGACCGTGTTAAATGATGTGGTCATCAACAAGGGGGCGCTGGCGCGGCTGGCCAACATTGAAACCTATATCAATGATCATTACCTGACAACCTATAAAAGCGACGGCCTGATCGTGGCCACGCCTACAGGCTCCACCGCTTATTCGCTGGCAGCCGGCGGACCGGTGATCCATCCCGCGGTGCAGGGCACCATCATAACCCCCATTTGTCCCTTTACCCTGACCAACCGGTGCATGATCGTGCCGGCCACCGATCACATCAGGCTTCAGCTTGGTGAGAAAACAGCGGATATCGTTGTGACCTTTGACGGCCAGGTGGGCCTCGCCATTGACGAGCGCGACGTCATTCATATCGCCGAGAGCCCGATTCCGGTCCACATGATCGTCCTTCCCGGGAAGAATTACTTTGATGTCCTGAAAGCCAAGCTCAGGTGGAGCGGGGGCCGGTTTTAATTTACCCGGTTGCTACCAGATTTTCTATAAAATCGATTAGTTGATTTAGATTTTGGCAGGGGCGCGCCTCGTGGCAGTAGGCCAGGTAGGTCAGCATCTCGCTGTCGCCGGTGTTCCAGAATGCTTCCGGCTCGGGGTTGAGCCAGATCACGCGGCGGCATTTGGCACGCATGGCTTCAAGCAGGTTTTCCCGGGGATGGTGATAGTTGGACCGGCCGTCCCCGAGAATAATCAGGGTGGTCCGCTTGTTTAGCAGGTGCAGGTGATCGCGGTGGAATTGATAAAAGACCTCACCATAATCGGTCAGTGCATCAAAGGCGATATCGGTTTGGGTCATGACTTTTTCAATTGCCCGGTTGATTTCATTTTTATCAAAAATATCGGTGATATTGGTCGGTGCGCAGACAAAGGCGAAGCTGGTGACGCCGCTGAAGCATTCCTGGAGGGAATAGAGCATGTTGAGCATGAACCGGGCGGCTGACCACACCGAGCCGGAAACATCGCAAAGAGCCACAATTTTTGCCTTCCGCAGGGGCCGGTCCTTGAATTTGAGCTCCAGGGGGACGCCCTGGAACCGGGCCGAGCGGCGAAGTGTTTGTTTTACATCCAGAACCCCCTTGCTGCGGGCGGCGAAACGCCGGGTGGCCGCATCCTTCAATTTTCGGACGAGTTGATCGATGCTCTCGCGCATCTCCCGGATTTCCCGCGCGGTGAGCGAGGCAAAGGGTTTCTCGCCCAGGTCAGGGTAATGCCGGTCATGGGTCTTGACTTGTTTTAAGGCCTCGTTATAGGGGCGGTTGTTTTCGCTGAGCATCTCTTGCGCGGTTTGGAGCCGCCGGTTCAGATCAGCGGCCATGTCTTTTCGGCCCTGGCCGCCGGGGCCGGCCGGGCTCTCTTTGACAAGCTCACGGATGTGGTTTCGCATGCGGTTCAGGCGCATAAGGATTTCGAGCCGGCCGGAGAGCTGCCCGAGATTTGATTTCAGCCCCTGGCCGCCGGTTTCCGCCTGGTTTTCCAGCCGTTGGATTTCCTGGAGGTAGCCCGTTGGATCACCGCCCAGAAAGTCCATGATCGCCTGGTCCAGAAGCGTATCAGAAGGGGTGTCGAGGGCGGTTTCTGAGGCTTTTTCGGCAAGCTGCGCCAGCATATCGCCCCAGTCCTCGGACAGCTCCCCCAAAGCGCCGCTTTCCGGATCAACCACCGGGTCCTGCCGCATTTCATGGAAAAACAGCTGATAGAGCCGGTCAAAGCTTTTCTGCTCCCGCCGGCTCTTGGCGAAGTTGCTCCGCAGCACGGCCCTGAACTGGGTCTCATCCAGCACGTCAATGAGTTTGAGCTGAGCCATGCAGTCGATCAGCTCGGCGGTGGAGACCTCCAGACGCGCCTGGCGGCAGGCGGCAGCAAATTTTAAGACCAGGTTCAGCATGGCGGCAGGCTATTCAAACAGGCTGTCCATTCGGGCGCGCACCAGGTGGGTGTCTGCCCGGTATTTACAGATGACGTTCAGGGTTTCGGAGACGGTCTCCGCAGAAAGATCGTCGACCTGAAGCACCATCAGGGCCTGGGCCCAGTCCAGGGTCTCGGAAATGCAGGGCCGTTTCTTCAGGTCCAGTTTCCGTATCCGGTTGACGATGTCCACCACTTTCTCCACCAGGTGTTTTTCAATGCCCGGCAGCTTGAGCGCGACAATCCGCTTTTCAAGCTCCCGCGGCGGATAATCGATATAAAGGTGGATGCAGCGGCGCTTCAAGGCATCGCTCATGTCCCGGTAGTTGTTGGAGGTCAGGATAACCAGGGGGATATGCCGGGCCTTGCGGATGCCCAGCTCCGGGATCGACACCTGGAATTCACTCAGCAGCTCCAGCAGGAAAGCCTCGAATTCCGGGTCGGATTTGTCCACCTCATCAATGAGCAGAACCACCGGCTTGTCTGCCGAGATGGCCTGAAGCAGCGGGCGGGCAAGCAGGAAGCGCTCGGAGAAGAAGGCGTTTTCCTGCTCCGCGATGCGCTCCACCGCCTCGGCGATGGAATCGGTTTCTGCCAGCAGGTCATTGATTTTCCCCTTGATCATCTGCGTATACAAAAGCTGCTTGGCATATTCCCATTCGTAGAGGGCTTTGGCCTCGTCCAGTCCTTCATAGCACTGCAGCCGGATTTTATCGCGCTTCAGGCACCGGGACAGCGCCCGGGCAAGCTCGGTTTTGCCTGCGCCGGCTGGGCCTTCAACCAGGATGGGTTTTCCGGTGGCAACTGCCAGAAACACGACAGTGGCAATTTCCCTGGAAGGGATATAGTCTGCGGCGGTAAGTTTTTGCACCACCTCTTCAACGCTTTCAAATTCCATGCGGGCTCCTCGGTCGGGTTTCGGTTCAGGTCAGGCAAAGCTCATTTGCTTGAAATATTCTCGGCAGCATTGCCCTTCAATGTCAAGGAGTTTTGCCAGCGCCCCGTTAAAGTCCGTGGCATCACAGGTAAAAACGCCGTGCCCATAAACGATCGCCCCCGGTGTCCGGCAGAGGGCTTTCGGAACTCTGTGGCAGAGCCCGTAAGTCCCGCCGCCGACTTCTCCGGAAACGATGGGGATGTGCCCGCAGGCATGGCGGTTATAGGGGCAGTATCGGTGGCAGGTGCCGCGGTAAGTGCAGTCCGGGATATCGCAGTCCATGGAAAGGATCACGGAAAACAGGGGGTGGCCGTGAAGGATCGCGTGGCAGCCGGTTTGCCGGACAATTTCCAGGTGCGCCGGCAGCTCGCTCGAGGCGTTTGCCGGCGGCCTGGCGGCGGGATCGGTGGGGCAGGCGCAGATGCGGCCCTTGAGATCATCCAGGAAAGCGCCGCTCTGGCTGATGTATAGCCGGTCATCCGTGCAATAGGAGATATTGCCGAAGCACGAATCCACCAGCCGGAGGTCCACCACCCGGCGGCCGGCTTCGTATATGGCGGGCAGAATGGTTTCTTCCGATGGAAACGGCCCTTTGGCCAGGGGCCCGGCCTCCGGATGGGGCGGCTGGATTGACGGCCGCACGGATTCAAACACCCGCCGGTCGGCGTCGCTTAGTTCCCCCGCTTTTTTGGCATGCAACAGGTCCCCGAAAAATTTGACAAAACAGGCGAAGCAGACGGAAGAGGCCGTGACAAAGGCCTGTTTAAGGCCCCTTCGGCTGGTCGCCACAATCCCCGATCCCGCAATGAGGACACTTTTGCGGTGTTTCAAGCGATCTGCCAGTTGATCTGGTTCCAGCCGGGCGGCCACCGGCAGGTCCTGGAGGAACAGCCGCGTTTCGCAGTCCCGGGGATAGATGGTGCCGCCGGACGCCCCGGCCAGATAATTGATTATGGAGAAGTAGGGCTCTGCCGGCCGGAGCCAGACCAGGGCCTTGACGCCCGGCATGTCGAAAAGCGGCTCGAGAAGAGGGATTTCGGCCGCTGTGTCCCGGTTCCAGGTAACGCGGGGGCCGGCCACTGCCATCAGGACCTCGCCCTGCGGGTCCAGCCCGCTTTGGGCGAACCGGCGGGCATAGGTGTCGAAGAGGGATGGGCTCATACGATCGGCCGGGAGCTACCCTAGCGGAAGGGGCGGCTGGATATATTCCTGGTATGCCCGGCACTGGCTCTGGTGCCGGCATTTGCGGCAAACCGCCACATGCTTGCGCGGTTGGCCCTTTTTATAGGGGCAGGTAATATAAGGCCGCTGTTCCCTGGTTTGTATTTGCATTTGAGTGCCTGACATTCTTGCCTGAATTTTTTCAAGAGGGTAACACGTTCCGGTTTCGCCCGCAAGCGCTTAGTGGGATCAAAGGGCCAGGTTCCTGGCAACTTCCTGCAGTCGCGGATCGGCATCATTGGCAAGTGCTTTTAATATTTTGCGGCTGCGGGGATCGTTGATCTGATGAATGGCATAGGCCGCGGCAACCCGTACCTGGGAGGGGCGGGTTTTTTTGAAGAACAGGTTCCGGCTGGAACGCAGGATATTCTGCAGGGGAAGGATAAACGACGGGTCCGCGATTTGCCCCATGGCCCGGCATATGGCCACAAGGAGATCTTCCTCCTCTGATTGGGCCAGCAGTTGAATCATGGTATCAGCGGCATCAATGGCTTTTAATCGGCCCAGGGTGTTAACCGCGGTAATCACGGTATCCGTGGTTTCCCGCTGGGCCAGCTCGATGAGCAGCCGGACGATCTCCGGGCTGTCCAGACGTTCCGCCAGTCGTCCCCCGGCCAGTCGGACCTCTTCGGTAAAGTCCGAGAGCGCATATGCCAACTCTTTTTTTACATCGGTGGTGACCCCGTCGATGACGTCGAGTATGCGCGCCCGGGCTTCCGGCATGTTCTCGTTCATCAGGGCGCGTTTGAGTGCGGCGGCGCCTTCCTCCCCCTGATGTTTGATCAGCTCCGCGGCAAGTCTCCGGGACTGGATATGGCTGTCGCTTTTGATCATGTTTAGCAGATACGGACGCACGGGGCTGCCCATGCTGCTGAGCAGTTGATAGGCCGCTTGCTGCAATTCCCGGTTTTGGTCGCCCAGCCCCGCCACGAGGTTTTCCAGCACGGTCGGCGGCATCTCCGGCGGCCTGATGAGATGGGATTTTGGGTGGTCCTTGATCCGGGTGAGCACCCAGGCGGCCAGCGAATATTCGCCAAACCCGATAAGGTCCGTGGCTGCGCGGTAGCCGAGGGCGGCCGTCTGATCCACCAGGTGGGTGCGGGATTCCATCTCGAAAATTTCCAGAAGCGGGGTGAGGACAAATTGGATAAACGGTGCGCCGGGTTTCCAGTCCGGGGGGGCCAGCATGACATCAAAAAGTTCCAGGATGCGGCCTTTGTCACTGTCCTCCGCGTTGTTATACTTTTTCTGAAGCCGCGTGAGAAGCTCCCGGGCCTTTTCCCGGGCCCCGGTTAAAAAAAGGTCCCGGATCCGGCCCGGCAGCTGGTCCATATCGATTTCGCCTTCCATAAGGGAGCCGGCGGCATCATTTGCCTCCGCGTTTTCGCTCTCCAGCGAGAGGGTGCCGGGCAGGATGTCTTTTATGCCGTACAAGCCCTGGTTGACCCGGATGTGCGTGATATCCCGGGCGGCTGCCGCCTCCTCCCAGGCGCCGGTGTCCATCTTTTTTTCTTCGGATTGCCCGGCAAGGACGAGAAAGTCGCTCAGTTCCGCCGGCTCGACGCCGCTGAACACAGTCAGGCTGTCCAGACCGGTATCGCGGAAGAAGCGGATCAATCCGCGGGCAAGAGTTTCAAAGCCGGTGACATCCATCTTGACGCCGTTGACCAGCAGGGTGTTCTCCACGCGGGCAATGGTTAAGACGGGATACCGGCTTAAGAAGGCCTGCAGGGCGGCATGGAGGCTGTCCACCGATTTTTGGGCAACCGGCCCGCCGGGCGGGTAGAGCTTGAGTTTGCTCAGCGCTCCCAGGAAGCTGCTGATGATCTCATAGAGCGTTTGCTGCTCCGTGTCGTTTAAAATGACCGCATCGCTCTGGCTGAGAGCAGGCGCGGCGCCGGGTGCATCCGCCGCTGTTTCCGGGCTGTCGGATTCGGGAGGCGATGCGGAGGGGAGTTTTTCATAACGGATCTGGCCGACTGCGACATGGGGCATCGGCGTATTTTTCTGGAACTCCTGCCAGAAGCCCGGCGGAACGGATTGGCGCCGGGTGCGGCTGATTTTATGGATCAGGGCCGTGAGTTCATTGATCCGGAGCCCCCGGAGAAATGTCAGGTGGTGCAGCTCCAGCCGGCCCCAGATTTCAAGGATCGTCTCGGCTACCTTGGGGTAGGCGGTGGTATCAATGGCCTGCTGGTTGATCAGGAGCGAATTTTTATCGAAAATGATGGATATGCGCTCATCAGAGGACAGGATGGTTTCAATGGCGGCAAAAACCTGTTTCACCGCATCCGTCACGGTTTTGCTCTGGCGGGGGTA
Organism: uncultured Desulfobacteraceae bacterium; assembly: GCA_964575805.1. Lineage (GTDB taxonomy): Bacteria > Desulfobacterota > Desulfobacteria > Desulfobacterales > Desulfosalsimonadaceae > M55B175. The sequence continues at coordinate 22,973 of CAZNSO010000035.1, read as the reverse complement.
GAGGCCGGCGTTGCGGATCGCAATCGTCAGTAATCGAAGCATTGTGGGGACCTGCTTCATGCCCTCCGGACTCAGGGGCTTGCTGGCAATGGCGTCGCCGGCGGCGGGCTCCCCCCTTGTTTCTCCGCCGGGCTCGGTTTCTGTATAATTCCGGGCTTCCTCCGGATCAAAGAGGCGGTGGTGATAATCCGTTTCGAATTTTTCATACTGCCTGGCTTTTTCAAGGTCGGCGCTATATTTGAAATGATGGGCGACAATCGATGCGGAGGGTAGAAGATCCCGCTTGTACAGGTCTTCTTTATAGTTGCCGACCCGCTCCTGGAGCTGTTCTTTGATTTCCGGGGGAATGTCCTGATATATGGCGTCGCGCACGCGTTTGCTGGAAAAGCGGATGTTTTCGTCCGCGTCAGTGAATTCGGAGCGCAGGAGGCCATGGGCGGCGGCTTCATTCAGATAATCGTAGATTTTTGTGGAGCGCTCCTTGGAAAAACCGGCCAGCATGCTAAGGGACATGGTCTCGCCCATGGCGGAGGCCCCGTCCAGGAACTGGCGGCTTTCCTTGTCCAGCAGCGATTTTTTCTGCTGGATAATCTCTTCGAGCGAGCTTGGAAAATAATTTCTTTCCAGCCGGGCAATGCGCCATTCCGGCCCCTGCTGATAGATTTTGCCGTCATCCACCATTTTTCTGAGAACAGCAACAATGAAAAGGGGGTTGCCCCCGGTTATGGAGGCCAGTTCCTTGGCGGTTTTCCGCGCCATGTCAATTCCGGGGAAGACCATCCTGACGTGCTTGTCGATACCTTCCGCGGTGAGTCCGGTAAGGGCGATTTTCTTTATCCCCAGCCGTTCGCTGTAGGCGTTTCGAAACAGTTCCAGGGGGATTGCCTGGGGGCGGCCGGGCAGCTCCTCCGAGGCGGTGCCGCAAATCAGGATGGGGACGGTCTGGTTTTTAAAAAGAGTCTCCAGCAGATGAAGGGATGCCGGATCGCTGTAATCCATGTCATCGATGAGCAGCACCATTGGGCGTTTATCCATCAGGGCCGTGAAAAAATCGGTAAATGACCTGAAAATGGCTTCCCGGTGCGCCGGGTTATCCTCCGGCATGGGATTTTTGGAACCGATCAGCTGCGGCATGATATGAGCCAGCCGGTTGATGGCCGGCTCATCCAGGGCATCGAGCACGGACTGGCCCTTGTCCGGGAGCTTGCGCATTAAGGCCATGGCCACATAGGATATCAGGTAATAGGGCCGGTAGGACTCCTGGAGGGTGCCGGAGACATGGACCAGGTTGACGTTTTTTTTCTCCAGGTTCCGCTGGACCAGTTCCAGGAAACTCGTCTTGCCCATGCCCGGGGCGCCGTCGATGATCAGAAAGCCGCGCTGGCCCCGGCCCAGATCTTTCAGGGCTTTGCCCACCATTTCGAATTGGGATTTGCGCCCGACAATGCCGGCGCTGTCCAGGTAATGAATCGCGGTTTTAAAGGAAACAGCCTCGGGGATCACGCTGGCCGCATCGACCCATTGATTTTTTCCGGATTGCTTGGCCCCGTAAAGCGCCGTGTCAGCCTGGTGAATCAGGCCCTTTCCCGTTTCGGCATCCTCAGGCGCCGTGGCAATGCCAATGCTTAGCGTCAGCGGGATAGGGGTGTCGGCCTCGGCCGAGAAAAAAAGGTTATAGTGGATTTGATTCAGGATTTTTTCAGCGATGGCCTGGGCTTCTTTTTTAGGGGTATCAGGGAGCAGCACCACAAATTCATCCCCGGCATAGCGAACGGCAATGCCGTCAGGGGGGAGGCTCTCCCTTAAAATCCCGCTGATGTGAATCAGCGCCTGGTCACCGGCTTCCTGGCCGTATTGTTCATTCAAATATTTGAAATAGTCGATATCGATCATCAGCAGGGAGACGGAGCGGGACTGAATCTCATCCCAGGCGATGGCATGCCGGAAATGATTCAGGAGGAACCGCCGGTTTTTGAGCTGCGTCAGCTCGTCCACGAAGGAGAGGGCCTCGGGGTCTTTTCCGGCGTTCTGCAAGAAATGAAAGAATCTCTGGTACTTCATCCTGTACTCATTGCCTGGATGTTGACGAGGGGGATTAATAACCGCACGGGCCTGAAAAAGATTCAAGCCCTGTTCTGGATACTATACCTGGATACTATACAAGAAGCTTCGGGCAATGGCAATCATACAAAACAAGGTCGGCTTTAAATCGGGCTTTTATTTTTTGTTTTTTTATTTTGCAGGGGTTGGCTGGTTTTTTGCCGGGTGAATGCAAGGCTTGTTCCCGGCGATGGCGCCGGCGGCTGCAGGCCTGTGTCCGCCGCCGGTCGGGGAATTGTTGACCAGCGGCGAAGGATTTGGTATTTGATCATAACAGGGTTTTTAAAACCGTCGTGGCGGATGCGCCATGATCCATCCAAACATTAGGGGAAATCGGAGATGACCATGAAACGCCAGACAGAAGAAGATCGCTATGATATTCTGACGGGTGATATCGCCGCATCCGAGCAGGTCAGCGTGGAAGCTGTTGGAGATCGCATCAAAAGTATCCGGGATGAAAAAGGCCTTTCCTTTGATGAGATGGCCAAGGTGACCGGTTTTGATGTCGATCTGCTTGAAAAAATTGAAAACAACGAGGTCCAGCCTCAGCTTGGAACGCTCGTCAAGCTTTCCAAGGCATTGGACAGCGCCTTCAGCCGATTGGTGTCTCAGGTGGGCAGCAAACTGTATTCCATTACCCGCAAGGAGGAACGGCGGGTGGTTTCCCGATCCACCAACACCAAGGGCAAAAAACTCTACACCTACAAAAGCCTGGCCCCGGAAGTCAAGGGACGCCACATGGAAGCCCTGATGGTGACGCTGGAGGAAAACCCGGAGCAGGAGCCCTCTGTTCACGAGGGGGAAGAGTTTATTTATGTCATCGAAGGCGTGGTCATCGCGCAAATCGACAAGGAGCGCTTTGAGCTCGAACCGGGCGACAGCATCTATTACCTGTCCACCATACCGCATCTGGTGGCCGCCAAAAGCGGTACAGCCGATATACTGGCCGTACTCTACGAGGGCTGAGGCGCCTGGAGTAGCATCGCCTCAGATGAGGCCGCACTCGGATTCTTTCCGGTAATGCTCCCATTTGTCGTCCACTTCCGCCTGGATGGCTGCGGTTTGCTTTTCCGAAAAGCCCCGGAATCGGGTTTGGGTTTCGAGGTACTCCGAAACGGGCCGTCGCTTTTTGGTCAGCAGGCGTTCGGAGGGCGGGCTTAAGCGGAGCTTTCCGTTTTCATTTTCGTAAAGGTCGTACAAACCGCTCTCCACGGCCAGCCGGCCGATTTTGACGCTGTAGCGGGGATCGAACCCCCAGCCCGAGGGGCACGGCGTGTGCACATGGATATACTTCGGCCCTGAAAGGGTTTTGGCCTTTTTTATTTTGTCGTACAAATCCAGGGGGTAAGAGGCTGAGGCGGTGGCCACGTAAGGGATGGCGTGGGCGGCGATTACTGCCGGCACGTTTTTATTCTTCTGTTTTTTCCCCGAGATGGGCGTGGTGGTGGTCAGCACCCCTTGGGGGGTGGTACCGGAGCGTTGGATTCCGGTATTCATGTAGGCTTCATTGTCGTAGCAGATGAATATGAGGTCCTCCCCCCGTTCACAGGCTCCGGACAAAGCTTGGAGACCGATATCGCTGGTACCTCCGTCCCCTGCCCATGCCGCAACCTGGGTGGTGGTGTTCTTCAGGGCGCGCATGGCCCCTAACACCCCGGTTGCCGCAGCCGCTGTTGAAGCAAAGGTGACATTCAGGCAGGGCAGCTGGGTGGCGGCGATCGGGTAAAGGCCCTGCAGCACCGTCAGGCAGCTTGGGGGCACCACCAGGATCGTGTCGCGTCCCAGGGCTTTGAGCCCGATCCGGTAGATGATGCTCAGGCCGCAGCCGGAGCAGGCACGGTTGCCCGGGTGAACGAGTTCCTCTTCCGGCAGGTTGAGAATGGTTGTTTTTTCAGCCATGGGTTTATCCTGTATTCGGTTGTTATAGCTTCAGCCCGATCCACCGGGGCATATCGTCGGGTGACAGCTCCGTGGTGCATGAGCGGTGAAGCGCTTCTTTGAGTTGATGGGTCTGAATTTCGCGGCCGCCGAGCCCCAGGATGTAATTATGAATAAAGGGGCGGGGTTCGCAGGAATAAAACGCGGCCTTGATGTCTGAAAACAAAGCCCCTTCATACCCGTAGCTGAGGGCTTTTTCAAAAACGATCAGGCCCCTGATGGATTTAAACGCCTCCCGAAGCGCCGCATCCGGAAAGGGGCGGTAGAGCCGCAGGCCGCAGACGCCGATGGGAAGCCCCTCCTCGCGAAGCTCATCCACCACATCCCTTAGCTGGTAGGAGAGCGATCCCAGGCATATGGCAACAAAGTCCGCGTCTTCGCATTTGTAGGGCTCCAGGAAAGGGTGCCCCCCCCGGCCGAATATATTTTTGAATCTTTCATCAACCTCGTCGATCACCGCCAGGGTCTCACGCGAATCCGTGTGCAGGTTGTGGCGGATCTCCATGTATCCCGGTGCCATGTTCCCGTGCACATCCGGGCGGATATCGGAAAGGGTGACGGTGTTCAGATTGTAGGGCCGCTGGGGGTTCAACGGATATTCAGGCGAGAAGCCGGGAAGGAATTGGTCAACCTTGTCGCTGTCAGGCGGTTCAAAGGGCATGTAGGTATGCGAGAGCAGGTAGCCGTCATAGCAGACCATGACAGGGATGTTCACGGTTTCAGCAATGGCGTAGGCCTTGATTACCGAGTCAATGATCTGCTGGTGGTCGCAGGCGTAGAGCTGAATCCAGCCGGTGTCGCGCTGGGAAATAGCGTCCTGGTGATCGTTCCAGACCGTCCAGGGGGCGCCGATGCCGCGGTTGACAACGCACATGACAATCGGGAGCCGGGCCCCGGCCGCCCAGTGGAGCTGCTCGGTCATATATAAAAGGCCGTTGGCGCTCGTCGCTGTAAAGGCGCGGGCGCCGGCGCTGGATGCGGCAATGCAGACAGAAAGGGCGCTGTGTTCGCTTTCCACGGGGATGTACTGGGCATCCATTTCTCCGCCGTCCACGAATTCGGACAGTTTCTCCGTCAATGGGGTCTGCGGGGTTATGGGGTAGGCGGCCACCACCTGTACCCGCGAGAGTTTGACGCCGGTTGCCGCTGCCACGTTGCCGGATTCAATGACATGCATCGGGCTATTTCTCCTCTTTCAAAAAAACGGTTTCCTCCACCATGGTAATGGCATCGACCGGACATTCTTCAGCACAGATTTCACACCCCTTGCAGTACTCGTAGTCGATTTCCGGGGGGATCGTGCGGGTTATAACGCCATCCGGGCAATAGAGCCAGCAGGTAAAGCAGGCGGGCTTGTTTCGCTTGGCCGGGATGCATTTTTCAAGGTCGATAACGGGTCGCAGCACCCGCCATGAGCCTGTCCGGCCACCGTCTCCCGGTCCGGATTCGCTGCGGGAGATTCGGCAGGCATAGGTTTTTTTTGTCATGATGGCGCTCCAATCGTCGTATTTTCAAATACCAGCCGGGCGGCTGCAATATTTTTATCCGGGTTTCGGTCTTTGAATTCCTCGGCAATGGCCTCAGTCAGGGGATCCATGTCGATAAGGCCGGCGGCCCTGGCAAAAAGACCGATCATTCCGGTGTTTACGATTCCGGGCGGCAACCCCGCCTTTTTGACGAGAGAGGTGACGTCGGCTGTGGCCACCTGCATCTCCGGGTAGTCATAATCCGCCGGCGGCCGGGGGGAATTGATCATGATAATGCCGCCTGAACGCAGGCCTCCGGCGACGTCGACTTCTTTTAAGAGAAGGTGGTCGAATACCATCACCATGTCCGGGTGGGTGATCGGTGAGAGATCGCAGATTTTTTCCTTTGCTATTTTCAAAGAGGTTAACACGGGGGCGCCGCGACGTTCCGTCCCAAAGGTGGGGGTCATGACAACCCCGGTATAACCGGAGGAAAAAGCCGCGTTGGCCACAATTTTGGCGGCGGTGATCGCCCCCTGCCCGCCGCGGCCGTGCCATCGGATCTGAATGATATCGTTTCGCATGATTTGCCCTTGTCAGGGTTGACCGGTTAATAAAGGGTAACAGGTATTGCCCGAAAAAAGTATAATGGATTAAAAAATTAAGAAAATTCTAGTTTTTGTCAAGCCTTTTAACCGCTGGGCGCCATTGATTTTTCAGTTGAATAAATGTTAAGGAGTATGGAATCCTTGATTTGAAGTGGTTTGAATAATTTTTATGACCGGCAAAAAATTTTCCGTCCGCGTTAAATTTCTTTGCTCATGCCGCTGTCCATGATAAAAAAATGAAACGATGAAAATTCATTATAACAATGATGCGTATGGAGAAAAACATGACACTGAGCGTTCACCCCACTGACCAGTTAAAGGAATTGCCCGATGAGTCGGAGCTAACTTTCGGGACGGTTTTCTCGGACCATATGTTCAATATGGATTATAATCCGGAGAAGGGATGGCACAATCCCCGCATCGAGCCCTACCATCATTTTACAATGGATCCGTCAACAATGGTGCTGCATTATGGGCAATCCATATTTGAGGGGCTCAAGGCTTTTAAAACCCCTTCCGGGGGCATCAACCTGTTCCGGCCGCAAGAGAATTTCCGGCGTTTCAACCGTTCCGCCCACAAGCTCTGCATTCCGGCATTTGATGAAGCCTTTGCCCTGGAGGCGCTGGTTGAGCTCTTAAAGCTCGAGAAACGGTGGGTTCCCGGCGCGCCCGGCACCTCGCTCTACATTCGGCCCACAATTATCGCCACCGACCCGTTTCTGGGTGTCCGCGCCTCATACACCTATCGTTTCTTCATTATCCTCTCGCCGGTTGGGGCTTATTACAAGGAAGGATTCAACCCGGTGCGCATATGGGTGACGGATAAACATGTCCGGGCAGTGCGCGGCGGTATGGGGGAAGTCAAAACCGCGGGCAATTATGCCGCCAGCCTGTACGCCGGTGAAGAGGCCCACCGACTCGGCTATACCCAGGTGCTTTGGCTGGACGGGGTGGAACTCAAGTACATCGAGGAAGTGGGTTCCATGAATATTTTCTTTATCATTGACAACGAACTGGTCACGCCTTTGCTCAGCGGCGGCATCCTCTCCGGCATTACCCGGGACACGGTCCTCAATCTGGCCAGGAAGTGGGGGCTGCCCGCAACTGAACGCCGTATCAGCATTCATGAGTTGGTGGACCTCTACGAGGCCGGCAAGCTGCAGGAGGTTTTCGGCTCCGGTACCGCGGCTGTCATCTCACCGGTTGGCGAGATCAGGTTCCGGGACAAGGAAATGAAAGTGGGCGACGGCCGGGTCGGCCCCTGGGCCCAAAGGTTTTTTGATGCCATCACCGATATTCAGTATGGCCGGGCCGAAGACCCGGAAGGCTGGGTTTATCCGGTTGAAACGAAGTAAGAGCGAAAGCGGCGGTCGTGCCGCAAAAAAAAAGCCGGGCACCGCGGTGCCCGGCTTTTTTGTTTCAGGATGGCAGGCCTACTTGATTTCGATTTTCCGGGTTTTGCTCTCTTCGGTTTTGGGAACCGTTACTTTCAACACGCCGTCTTTATATGAAGCCTCGATCTTGTTCGGATCGACCGCATCCGGCAGGGTAAAGGAACGCTGAAATTTGCCGTAAGCGCTCTCCCTGCGGTAATAGTTCTGCTCATCGATGTTTTCTTCGTGCTTACGCTCCCCCTTGAGCGTAAGTACATTGTTTTTCACATCAATGGAAACATCCTCTTTTTTGACACCCGGTAATTCGGCCTTGATCACGATGTTGTCGCCTTCCTCGTAAGTATCCACCGAGGGCCGCCAATCCAGCAGGCTCAGTTCATCCTCCCCGCCTGCCGTCCGGGTGGGGAATGCATCGTCAAACAGCCGGTTGATCCTGTCCTGCAGCGTCGGAAGTGTTGTCCATGGATCCCATCTCACCAGTGCCATAATTTCACCTCCTTTTTGAAATCAATATTTTGTAATTGAAATTCCACCTAAAATTTCAACTATCTATCATCTCTTTTCATTTTAAAAGGTAATGCCCGAATGGCATTCGTCAAGGGGGGGTGAGCGGATTTTTCAAGCCGGGCGGGAAGGTTTTCAGTCCATCCAGTCGGAGAGTTGCTTTTTTAACTCGAGGAGGCGCTCTTGATCCGCCTCACGGACTTCCGTGATTTTTTTCCGGGCGGCCTCTATGTTACGTTCCAGCCGCCGCACATATTCCGACGGGTCTTCATCGATTTTCCCGATGCGGTCTGCGTCCCCGGTCATTTTGGGTTTTCGCGGCCCGACTGCTTCAGCCCGGGCCTTCCGGACTTCTTTCTGCCAGGCGAAAATCTGGTATTCCAGTTTCCTGAGCAGGATATCTTGAAGGGCCATCCACCCGTTCTCCATCTTTGTTCATCAATTTTTGTCAGCTGTACCTGCGCCGGAGCTTCCCGTTTTTTTTATTTTTATTCTGCCTGTAAAGGGGTAATATGCTTTTCTCCGGCATAACGGTAAAGCGCACGCTGTTTGCCCGGGGCAATATACGCCGATTTATTGCAAAAGGCAAGTGCTTGAAGTTCAATATTATTTTATGGATGCGGCACGGCGCCCCGGATGTGTCCGGATGTGCCTGGATTTTACCGGTCGTCCAAATTTTGCTTGACACGTCTTCCCCGTAGTGCGATGTTTTCCGGCGATCCAGAAATTCCAACAGCGGCCAAGGGAGGTTGAATGATGCTGACACGCCAGGCGGTTATCCAGAAGGCGCATGAACTGAATTTCGAAGATATCGGCTTTACCACCGCTGATCCTTTTCCTGAGCAAAAACGGATACTTGAGGAGCGCCAGAATGCTTACGCCTGGGCTCACGCGGCAGGCCTTGATCTCGTGGCGGGCACGGAGCCCCGGAACATATTGCCCGAGGCCCAAAGCATCATCGTCCTGATGGAGGTTTATTTTCGAAAGGCCTACCCCAGAGAGCTCGAGCCCTTTTTCGGCCGCTGCTACCTGGATGACGACCGGGTCACCCGGGATGGACTTGCCCCGCGTATCCGCGCTTTTCGGGATTTTTTGAAGGAAAACGGGGTCCGCTCGAAAGTGCCCTTTCACCTGCCGCACCGCGTCGCGGCGGCCCGTTCCGGGTTGGGGACCTTTGGGAAGAACTGCCTGTTTTATTCGAACCGGGTGGCCCGGCAAAGCTCCTGGGTTCTGCCCATTGCGGTGGTGGTGGATGCGGCGTTTGCCCCAGACGCCTCGACAGCTGAAGTGGGCTGCCCGGACTGGTGCAAAAATGCCTGCCTTACCGCCTGCCCCACGGGCGCGTTAAAAGGCCCCAGAAAAATAGAGCCCCGCCTCTGCATTTCTTATTTGACGTATTTTGGCTCCGGCATCACCCCGCTTGAGTTGCGGGAGCCCATGGGGCTCTGGGTATACGGCTGTGACCGCTGCCAGAATGTCTGCCCGAGAAATGCCCCCTGGCTGGCGGCCAATCTCCCCATGAACGAGCGGGTGGTTGAAAAAATGAGCGACTTTGATCTGCGCAAACTGCTTCACATGGATAAACCCTATTTTGAACAGCGCATCTGGCCGCATATGTTTTATATGTCTTCAGAGGATATCTGGCGCTGGAAAATGAATGTGGCGCGATCCATGGGTAACAGCCGGGATACGGGCTATGTGGCCGATCTGGCGCGTGCTTTTTCGGAAAACGCGGATGAGCGGGTTCGCGGCATGTGTGCCTGGGCTCTGGGCAGAATCGGCGGGAAAGAGGCCCGGCAGCATTTGGACTCCTTCCGGCAAAGCGCCACCGGGGCCGTTGCCGAAGAGGTGGCGCACGCCCTTGAAATCTGCGGGTGAGGACCGGGGATTTTGCGCGTGCTTGGCTTTCTGAAAATCCATATCTTTATAATCGCATTGATCGGGCTGATTTTTCTTTTCGATCGGCCGTATGTCTGCCTTGCCCAGGAGTTTGAACCGGGGTCGAAGCCGGGCCTGGAGCTTACGGTCCCTGAGCGCTTGCCTGAGCCGGAGGATGCCGGCCAGGTCCCGGCTGAAACGTTTGCGGATGCGGAAATACCTGGGGAGGCGGCCGAGGCTTCCGGTTTAACCGGGCGCATCTGGTCCCGGATGAAAGGTAGAAAGGCCAGAAATGCCGTTGTCCTGGGAATGTGGAGCAGTCATTTCAGTAAGCGTAAAGACTATAGAACCCGTCATGACCTGGTCGGCGTCCAGTACAAGGGGTTTTTCTGTGCCACCTTTGCCAACAGTCACAATCACCAGGTAGTGACGGCAGGGGTTTCCCGGACTATTGTGGAAAAAGCCCTCGGACGGAACTGGCTGTTGGAGGCCGGTTATAAATTGGGCCCCATGTACGGGTATCGCGAAGGGGTCCCCCAGTATCAGCGGTTCACGGTTCTTCCCCTGCTGGCTTTGGGTCTGTCCTTCCAGGCGGTGGGCGCCGATCTCAACCTGGTTCCGGGCAACGCCTTCAGTTTCAATATGCGAATCAATTTTTGATTGGTTTTAATCGGCGCCTGAGCTGTGCTGCCTTATTTTTTCCCGGAGGCGCAGGGCGTCTTTTGCGGCATAGCCGTTTTCATCGTTGTCGAAATAACAGAACACTTCAATCCCCCGGTCCCGCCAGGATTTAAAAATCCCGGCCCATTCGGAAAGCGTGCTATCGGAATACTGCCCCTGGTAGGCCTGTCCGGGGCCGTGCAGGCGGATATAGGCGAAATCCGATGTTAATTCAACAGGCGACTGCCGGCCTTCCAGATCAAAGGCGCAAAATGCGGCGTTGTAACGGCTCAGGATTTCGAACACCTCCGGGTCCCACCACGAAGGATCGCGAAATTCAAAGGCAAAACGGAATTGGTGAGGCAGGGCGCTCAGAAAATGCGCCAGTCTTTGCGGGTTGCATTTCCAGCGCGGCGGCAGTTGAAAGAGCACGGGGCCGAGTTTTTCCGCCAGCACCCCGGCATGGTCCAGAAATTTGGAGACCGGCTCCCCCGGGTCTTTCAACTTTTTCATGTGGGTGATGTAGCGGCTGGCTTTCGCCGAATAAATGAACCCCTCCGGCGCTGCCTGCTTCCATTTCCCGAACGTGTCCTTTTCCGGCAGTTGATAAAAGGTGTTGTTTATCTCTACCGTGTGGAAGTGCTCCATGTAATAGGCGGCCCACCGATCCGGGGGCAGGTCTTCCGGATAAAACGGCCCCCGCCAATGCTTGTAATTCCATCCTGAGGTGCCGATATGAATCTTTTGGAAATCCATGGCTGACATAAGCGGTGAAATCGTGAAAATCTGAGGTGATCGGAACTGAGCGGTTCCACCTGTCTGCGGCGGACTTGAAAGCCCCTCCGTTCCGACTTGCGTTAAATTCCAGCAAATCGGCTGGCATTTGGCTGCTTATACCTCAAAATATAGTCCCCGGCCGCCAGGGTTGCAAACGCCGACTCCGTTTTCATCGCCTCGGCGGTCCCTTTTTCAGGCTGCGGGAGTGTCGGCGGCCGTTTCCGGCCGGGTATTGTTGTCATCAAAAAACAGTTCGACCTCGGTATCGCCCCCGCCATTGTACAGGGTCGCCACGGACTCGGCAATACTGGCGGCATTGCTGGCATTGGGATAAAAAAACGGGGTTCTCAGGGCCGCGACCAGGGCTGTCATTCCCTCGCCCAGGGCACTTTCGATGGCGCTGCTGTCATAGCTCGCCTCATGGAGCAGGGAATAGTCTTCGGGCCGCAAAAGGGAAACCTTGACATTTTTAAGGTGCTTGTCGATGATGGCATATTCCCTGATTGTAAGTGTCTGCCCGGGAATGTCTCTTGCCAGCTGATATTTTTGAAGCATGGGTGGGGCCTCCTGTCTGGCCGGGGTGCGGTAATGCCCGGCGGGTATCGAGTCCGTTCCTTTCTGGCCCTGCCTGATGGGAAGTGAGGGCGGGGACATTGGCGATATGCGGGATGGGGGTTCCACAACGTTTCCCGCTGATCGGTCAAGGTGAGACCGGCGGCTTCACTCATCGCTCAAGCCAGCCTTTCGGATTGCGGCACTTCATTCAGCCCCCCG
>CAZNSO010000035.1:0-10774 GCA_964575805.1 uncultured Desulfobacteraceae bacterium | reverse complement strand
GCCCCCCGCAACCGCCGTCTGGTTTTTCAGGGGCAGCAGATAAGCGGACTCTTTTTATATAATATAATCCTATTCTTTTTTATTTGCAAAAGCCAGCGGATAATGCCGGCAGGAAGCCCGGGCGGGAGCTTTTCCCTGATATAATAAGGCGTTCGCTTTTTTTGGGCAGCCCCTGTTTCAAACCTTTTCCTTCTGAACCAGAAGGACCGGGTTGTCGATTCGGTGGAGCAGGCGCTCGATCAGTTCGGCGTCGCCGTTTATCGTGTCCACCGGCAGCACGATGGGCTGGCGGTACTCGGCGCTCAAAACCGTGACAAGGGCCGCGGCAACATTGGTCCGGATACGGCGGAAACGAAGCGTCTGCCCCTGGAAGCGCGAGTCCGCCTCGGCATCTGCCAGGATCTCGTTGCGCCGCTCTTCAAATTCATCCTCGGTCCGGGCCGGGATCAGCACTTCCATCTCCCCGCCAACAGCAAGGGCAATGCGGCCGGCAATCTGCACGGCGTGCCGGGAGAGCGCTGAGCCGTTATAAACGGTAATCACGGGGGCGCGAAGGCGGATGCCCTCCTTGAGGATCAGTGTCATGGCGCGGCCCTGCTCGATAAGCCGGCGCACGGTGGAGCCGATCCGGGTGCCGGTGAGGGATCTCCCCGTTCGGCCGAGAACCACAAGGTCCGCACTGGGCGCCTGCTCAAGGATTTCAGTGGCGACCCGTCCCCGCCGGACGTTCAGTGACCAGCTGATTTCGGTATCCCTTGCCAGCAGGGCCATCATGCGCCGTATCTGCTCCGCCTGGATCCGGAAGTCGCGCTCGAGGGCGTCGGATTCCAGGCGGCGGCTCCGTGCGGGAAGCATGCCGATTTCCCGTGCAAAGGGATACCGGCATATCTCGAGCAGATCAGCGTCTTCGACGTAGAGGCCGGAAAGTTCGGCGCCGATTGCCCCGGCCAGGTGCGCGGCCGCTTCGAGCGCCGCCCGGCTGTGGGCGGACGTATCCAGAGGGACCAGGATACGCCTTAGCCTGACAACTCTATTGCCTGGACTCACCTTGACCTCCTTGCTCGCCGCTTTGTGCGAAATTTTTCATATTTTCAGCCATTTCAGCAAGTTTCTGCTGAACGCCGCCGTTTATGGTATCAGCCGGGTAGCGGTTGTGCTCATCCGGTTCGCCGGCCGGAATGCCCGTGAGCAGCTCGATTCCCTCGTCAACGGCCTTGACCGGGTAAATGTGGAATTTTTTCTCGCTGATGGCCTCAACAACATCTTTCCGAAGCATCAGGTGTTTGACGTTGGCCTCCGGGATCAGGACCCCCTGCTCGCCGGTGAGCCCCTTGTGGCGGCATACGTCAAAGAAGCCCTCAATTTTTTCATTCACCCCGCCAATAGGCTGGATCTGCCCGAACTGGTTGACCGATCCGGTCACCGCAAGGCTCTGCTTGATGGGTGCACCGGAAATGGCCGACAAAAGGGCGTATAGTTCGGTTGAGGATGCGGAGTCCCCCTCGATCGGGCCGTAGGATTGCTCGAAGACCAGCGAGGCCTTGAGAGACAGGGGCCGGTCGACTGCGTAGCGCGCGCCCAGGAAACCGGAAAGGATGAGCACGCCCTTGTTGTGAAGCGGACCGCTCAGCTTGGCTTCCCGCTCGATATCGATGAGTTCCCCCTTTCCGATCTGGATTCGGGCGGTGATGCGGTAAGGACGGCCGAACATGAAACTGCCCAGCCCGATGACCGCAAGTCCGTTGACCTGCCCGGCAATCTCGCCCTCGGTGTCGATGAGGAGCATCCCGCGCCGGATTTCCTCCTGGATTTTTCCCCTGATACGGTCAGATCGGAAGGTGCGGGCCTCGATCGCCTGCTGAACGTCCCCGGTCTGTACACGGTCATTCCCGTTTTCCCTGGCCCAGTAGTCGGCTTCCAGCATCAAATCGCTGATGTCGCGGATTTTGGTGGTAAGACGCTCGCCGTCGCCCACCATGCGAGAGCTTTCTTCGATCATTCGGCCGACCGCGCCGGCTTCGAAATGAAGGATCTGTTCCCGGTCGATGACGGTTCGGAGCATGCGGGCGTACATGTCAGCATTCTCTCCATCCCTCGGCATATCGACGTCAAAATCCGCCGCCACTTTGAAGAGTTCCGAAAATTCGGGGTCATAGTACTGCAGCATATAGTAGATAAAAGGGCTGCCGATGATCACGACCTTGATGTCCAGGGGGATCGGTTCGGGCTCCAACATCACCGTGCTGAGGAGGCTGAACATTTCGGCAAGCGACTCTATTTTGATCTGCTCTGATTTTAACGCCCGCTTGAGGCCCTCGTAGGCGCCCGGCTGGGTAAGCACTTTCCGGGCATCGAGGATCAGCGCCCCCCCGTTGGCCCGGTGGAGGGCGCCGGATTTGATCAGGTTGAAGTCGGTGATCAGGGCGCCCATCTGGGACATGTGCTCCACCTTGCCCACCAGGTTGGCATAGGTGGGGTTATCCTCGAAGACCACTGGCGCGCCATCCTGCTCGCTGTGGTCCACAACAGGGTTGACCTTGTAGCGCCGCATGGCAGGCGAGTCCATGTCCGTGTCCTTTCCGGCGAGAAAGCCCTGCTGCCCCTGCGGCTGCACCTGGGCGGCGCCCCCGCCCCCCTGCTGTTGCTGCTGCCCGCCGGTCATGAAGGTCTGGAGGTTTTCCAGGATGTCTTTTTCCACGGCGTCGAGGTGGGCGCTGATTTTTCCCTGCCTGTCCCAGTCTTCCCGGCCGTATTTGTCCCGCAGCGCATCAATAAGGGCGGTGATGGCCTGCCTGGCGACCTCGTTATTGAGCTCATCCAGCTTTTCCCGGATCTCCTTCTGCCACTGGGGTATTTTCTGGAACACCTTCTGGGACTCTTCCTGTACTTCCTCGATCTTTTTCTCGATCTCCTGGCGCTTGTCCTCAGGCAGCTGGTTGTATTCGTCCGGCGGCATGACCTCGCCGTCCTCTTTTATGGGGGCAAAAGCAATCCCCTGGGGGGTGCGTACGATGGAGAGCCCTTTCTCCTTGGCCTTGTTGTTGACATCCTCAAAGGCCTTCTGCTGCTGGTCCTTGAATTCCTGCTGAACGGCCTGGACCCGGTTCTGGTACTCCTCGCTTTCGAATGATGCCTTGAGGGCGTCGCGGGCCTCGATGATCATGTTCTCGACGTCGGAGGCAAAGGTTTTGCCCTGGCCGGCGGGCAGTTCAATGGCCCTCGGGCGGCCCGAGTTCTCGAAGTTGTTAACGTAGCACCAGTCCGACGGGACGGCATCCTCCCTGGCCCGCTGGTCAAGGGTCTGCCTGACCATGCTGTGGCGGCCTGTCCCCGGCGGGCCAAGGGCAAAGATATTGAAGCCCTGGCGTTTCATGCCGGTGCCGAAACGCAGGGAATCCACCGCCCGGGGCTGCCCCAGGGCCTCGCTCAGCTCCGAGAGCGGCTCAAGCTCGGCGGTGCTGCTGAAAGAAAATTGATCGACGGCGCAGGCATGGTAAACTGCATGCGCCTCTAATCTTTGAACGGTCATGATCCTCCCCCTTTTTTCGCTCATGGATAAAGTAACCCCTTTTTCGCATGGATCAATGAAGCGGCAGCGCATGCCACTGCCTTTAAATCAAGTCTATACACGGGTCGCCGGATTTTCAAAAAATCGCTTGCCTGTTTGTGCGTAACCTTGAATTTTTCAGTAAATCCTTGACACCAGAATTTATTTTTAAAATAGTAAAACCTTTTGCACGCTTTCAGGAAAATGGAGTTAATCGAACACAGGAGGAATATTTTTTATGCGGGTTACCGATCTCTACGCAAAGAAGGCGCCGGTGGTTTCCATGGAGTTTTTTCCGCCCAGGGATGAGGCGGCAGCGGCGAAATTTGACGGTATCGTGGATAAACTGGCAGCGCGGCATGCGGATTATATGACGGTGACTTTCGGGGCCGGCGGTTCCAACCGGGACGGATCCTACCAGACAGTCCGGAAGCTGGTCAAAGACAAGCAGGTGCCCACCGTTGCCTATATCGCCGGCTATGGTTTGGGCCCGGAGGAAATAACCGAAGTGCTGGACAATTATAAGGCCCTTGGCGTTGAAACCATTTTTGTGATCCGGGGCGATCAGCCCAGGGATGAAGGTTTTGTCCCCCACCCGGAGAGTTTCTCATACGCCTCGGACCTGATCGGCTTTATCCGGGAGCGCTATGATTTTACGCTGGGGTGTGCGGGTTACCCGGAGGGTCACCTGGAGGCGGAGAGCCTGGACAAGGACATCGCGTTTCTTAAAAAGAAACAGGACAGCGGCGCTGAGTACGTGGTGGCGCAATACTGCTACGACAACCGCTTTTTTTTCGATTATGTGGACAAATGCCGGGCCGCGGGCGTGAGCGTTCCCATTATCCCGGGTATCATGCCGGTCTACACCGTAAAGCTCACCCATATCCTGGCCGGGGTCTGCGGCGCCACGATCACTCCCCGATTGCAGGAGAAGCTGGACGCGCTGGCGGATGCGGACAAGGAGACGGTGCTGCAGACAGGCATCGATTTCGCCGTGGATCAATGCCGCGATCTTTTGGACCAGGGCGTGCCCGGCCTTCATTTCTACACCATGAACCGCAGCAAATCCACAAGTGAGATTATTGACCGTTTGAACGCGGAAAACCTTCTTTAACAGGCGTTTGGACAGCGATGACCCGGCAGGCGGCCGGGTCATCCCAAAATAAGGGGCAGCCCTTGGGAAAACGACCGGTAACACCGACCTACATTGTCTTCTATATCCTGTTCCTGCCGGATTCCTGGCAGGTATTAATGGGGCTGGGCCTGGCCTGGTTTGCCCGGCGTTATGCAATGACCCCGGAAATGAGCGGATTCAGCAAATTTCTTATTTTTGTCATGCTGCTTACCATCGGGTATACCATCACCCGCAAACCTGCGCTGTGGATTACCCGGAAACTGAAAAAGCGGGTGCTTGGGGAGGGGCCAGGCAGGTAGCGTGCGCCCGGCGGGACTGGCTGTATTATTCACATGCCTCGCTGTTTGTTATTCCAAGCGCGCGAAAGGTGGTTTCACTGAACAGCCCCAGCTTTTCCACCGTTGTCTGTGAACGCCAGTAAACAAGCTCCCGGTTTCCGGACCATCCGGTTTCCAGGTCCATCTGGATGCTTGAATAGGGAAGGCGGATCCGGGACTCGTATTCCAGGAGGTATCCGGTTTTGGGGCCGGCCGGCGTCGCCAGGGCGGTGCGGCTCAGGGCTTCGATTGTGTGGTGATACTTCCCGCAGTTGGTTTGTTTGCCGGTTTCCAGATTTTCGATCCGGATCTCCCCTTTGTTCCGGGTCTTCTGCCCCGCCACGAATCGGGCCGGTATCAGTTCAAAAGGCGGATAAAAGCATAGCCGCCGGTCATCCTCGAGCATTTCCAGGAACCTCACCTGAACGGCGCCGTCTGCGCTTCGGGCGAGGTTGAGCCGGTAGAGCCCCTCAAAAGTCAAATGCCATTGATCCTCTTTTTCAGTGACGGCGCGGAGTTCCATGACCACCGGCCTTCCCTTTTTTTCTCCCCGCAGAACCTCGAAACAGGCTTTTCGCGGTGCCAGATGGATCAGTGATTCAGCGTCGAGGCGCTCTTTCTCCCGCGTGGAACTCCCCCCGCTTTCCGGCTCCGCTTCTGAACCCGTAGATCCCCCGCAGGCCAGAAATAGCAGGCAGAGGCTGAAAATCAGGGCGCGGCCCATCGGTCTTCCCCTTATGAATGCTGTCAAAACGGCTGCCTCTTGTTTTTTCTGGTTTTTTGTTGTTGATGTGGCTGTCAAAATTTTTTAATCTGATTATATTAGTAAAGTAATATTTTTAGCTGAATGGCGCAATCCTGTGGAGCGGGGGCTGCCGGATTTTTCCCCGACTGTTAAGGGGCAGGTGTTAATGTATGTTAATTTTGGTTAATTTTATGTTAACATTTCCAGCCTCCCGGGGCTGTCGCCAAATCCATACCCGGAGCGGCCCCCCTTCAACCCTGCTGCGCATAGGTTCAAGGAAAAGAAGATTCCGGGTGCATGCCCGGCACAAAGATTGCTTATAGTTTCACCGGGAGATATTCCCCCAAGCGCTTTACCCCTTGGGTAAAGCCCATTTTTTTATTTGGAGACGCTCATGAGAAGTGCAAAAGGCAATCTTATCTGCTGTTTTTCTGCGGTTCTGCTGCTGCTGGGCACAGTCTGCGGGCCGGCATCCGCGGCCGAGGAGCAGGCCATAGGGCGCCAACTGGCGCAGCAGGCCATCCAGGGCAAAGAACTCTGGATCACTGCGGATCACAGCAAGCACCAGGCCCTGAAACAGACATTTTCATCCGGGCCCGAAGTCACTGAGGCCTGTTTGAGCTGCCATTCCGAGGCTGCCAGCCAGTTCCAGGAAACCATCCACTGGACCTGGATGGACCCGGCCACCGAGGACAGCTCCAAGCTGGGCAAGGGCGGCCTGTCCATCAACAATTTCTGAGTGAACATCAAAAGCAACGAGGCTCGTTGCACCTCCTGTCATGCAGGGTACGGCTGGAAGGGAAAAGATTTCGATTTCTCGGATCAATCCCGGGTCGACTGCCTGGTCTGCCACGAGCAGACCGGCACTTACAAAAAATTCCCCGCCGGCGCCGGCCACCCGGTCTCTGAAGAAACCGTTTTCAAGGGCAATAATAAAACCTATTATCCCCCGGATTTTAACAAAGTCTCCCAAAGTGTGAGCCGGCCGACCCGGAAAAACTGCGGCACCTGTCATTTCTATGGCGGCGGCGGCGACGGGGTCAAGCACGGGGACCTGGACTCCTCCCTTTTTAAGCCGAGCAAGTCCCTCGATGTTCACATGAGCGAGGAGGGCCAGAACTTCGATTGCGTGCGCTGCCACTCCACCACGCTTCACAAAATTGCCGGCCGGGTCTACGCCACCCCGGCAGCAGAGCACCGCAAAAGCCTGATCGAAGACGACCTGGCTTCCAAGATCACCTGTGAGTCCTGCCATAGCAGTTCGCCTCACGACAATCATGCCAAGGCCAATGACCACACCGACAAGGTGGCCTGTCAGAGCTGCCACATCCCCCGCTATGCCAGGGTGAACCCGACAAAAATGTACTGGGACTGGTCCACCGCCGGGCAGAAGAAGAACGGCAAGCCCTACACCGTGCCAGGCAAGCACGGCAAACCCGAATACGATACCAAGAAGGGCTCCTTTGAATGGGCCAAAAATGTGGTGCCGGAGTATTTCTGGTTCAACGGCTCCATTGAGCACCTGACGCTTGAAGACACCATTGACCCGGGCAGACCGGTAAAAATCAACCAGCCGGCCGGCAGCCGGGAAGACGAAAATTCGCGGATATTTCCTTTTAAAGTCCACCGCGGCAAGCTGCCTTATGACAAGGTGAATAAAAAACTGGTCATTCCGCATCTTTTCCCCAAAGGCAAGGAAGATGACACGGCTTACTGGAAGACGTATGACTGGGAGAAGGCCATCGCGGCCGGCATGGAATACGCGGACCTGCCGTATTCGGGAGAATTCGGTTTTGTCGAAACCAGCTACGTTTATCCCACCACCCACATGGTGGCGCCAAAAGAGAATGTGGTCGCATGCAGTGAATGCCACACCCGGACCGGCAGCCGCATAGCCGATCTGGCCGGCTTCTACATGCCTGCGCGCGATCGTTCCGCCGTTGTGGACGTGCTGGGCTGGATGCTGATCTTTGGATCCCTCCTGGGCGTCGCCCTGCACGGCCTTGGCCGCCTGTTCACCCGCGGCAACGGAAGAAAGGGGGATTAAAACGATGACAGACAAAAAAATGATCAATATTTATTTGTACACGCGCTACGAACGTTTCTGGCACTGGCTGCAAACCGCGATCATTATTATTCTGCTGATCACCGGCTTTGAAGTGCACGACACCTACGCCTGGCTTGGTTTTAAAGCCGCGGTGGATGTGCACAACTATGTGGGCCTGGCCTGGCTGGTGCTTTTTGCCTTCTTTGTTTTCTGGCTTTTCACCACCGGGGAGTGGCGGCAGTATGTGCCCACCACCCGAAAAATGTTTTCCGTGCTGCGCTACTACGGCTATGGCATTTTTCGCGGCGAGGCCCACCCCGTGCCAAAAAGGCGGGATGCCAAGCACAATCCGCTGCAGCGCCTGGTTTACCTGTCCCTGGCCGCATTGCTGCTGCCCATCCAGATGGCCACCGGCTTGTTGTACTGGGGGTATAACAGCTGGCCCCAGTGGGGGCTGGACTGGCTGTCCCTGGAGGTGATTGCCATCTGCCACACGGCAGGCGGGTTTGCCGTTTTGTCCTTTGTCATCATCCATATCTATATGATCACCACCGGGCACACGGTTTTTGCCCATACCCGGGCCATGATCACCGGATGGGAAGAGGTGGCCGAAGATACGGAAATACAGGACTGGGAAAAGAAGGAACGGCTGCGAAGACCGGCTTCGCCCGGGGAGGCGGCCAAGTCCGCCTGAGCCCGATCCGCTCCATATAGCTGTTTCGCCCTCGCCGGGCCCCTTGCGGGGCTGCCCGGCGGGGGCTTTTTTTGTAATGAATGCCGTCTCGTTTCTGAACAGGGGTTCAGAAACGGGGATCGGCTTTATACGCGTGAGCGTACCTCATTTTTTCAATATCCGGTCAATCCCGCCCCTCTGCCATTGGCCTTTTCGCTCAATGCGGTTCAATCCGTGCCCGGCTTTTCCGGCGGTGCATTTTAGTTTGCATTTTTTATTTTTTTTATTGTAGAGCGTGGCTTCTTTTTTGCGATCCTATCTTTGATTAATTGTTTGCATAGAAAAAAAGGAGGCGCTCATGTCCTTTGAATCCGATTATCAAAAAAAGTTGAAATCCGCCGACGATGTCATGAGGATGGTTGAATCCGGAGATGTCATTGATTACGGGTTTTTCAACGGAAAACCGGTGGCCTGCGACCAGGCGTTGGCCCGGCGGGCCGGCGAGCTCGAAGATGTCAGCGTCTATTCGGCTGTCAACCTGCCGCCTCTTCCTGAAGTCGTCAATCATCCGGAAAGTTTCCTGTACATGGACTGGCACTGGAGCAAGCTGACCCGGCTGCTCAACAGCCAGGTCAACCCCGTCTATTACTGCCCCATTCAGTACCATCGGGGGCCTTATTATTACCGGCATTTAGCCGAGGGCAACCAATACCGCTCAGCCGAGTTCAACCGGGAGACCGATCGGCCGTGCAAGTGGATTTCCATCTGCCAGGTGGCGCCGATGGACAAAAACGGGTTTTTCAACCTTGGGCCCCAGGTATCCAGCGCATCCGCCTGCATCGAGGCCGCGGACGTCGTTATCGTCGAAGTCAACCGGAAGCAGCCGGTCTGCCTGGGCGGCGGGGAGGAGTCTGTTCATATCTCCCGGGTCGACTACGTGGTGGAGCAGGCCTCGGAGGACCAGGTGGGCGACCAGGATCTCTATGACGCCCCGATCCCGGAGCCGTCTGAGGTGGACAGGCAGATCGCGGCAAACATCATGCCGTTTATCCGGGATGGCTCCTGCATCCAGCTCGGCATCGGCGCCATGCCCAATGCCGTGGGCCAGATGATTGCCGAGTCGGACCTGAAAGACCTGGGGGGCCACACGGAAATGCTGGTGGATGCTTATGTAAAAATGATTGAATCCGGAAGGATGAACGGTTCCCGAAAAAATATTGATAAATACCGCTGCGTGTATACTTTTGCCATCGGAAGCCAGCGGCTCTACGATTTCATTGACAACAACCCGGCGCTGGCGGCCTACAACGTGGACTACTCCAATGATCCGCGCGTGATCTGTCAGAATGACAACATGGTGAGCATTAACAATGCGGTGCAGGTGGACCTGTTTTCCCAGGTCAATGCAGAGAGCTCGGGCGGCAAGCAAATTTCGGGAAACGGGGGCATGTGGGATTTTGTCCTGGGGGCTGCCTGGTCAAAAAACGGAAGGAGCCTGATTTGCCTGGCCTCGACCCATACCGACGCCAACGGCGTCCTTCAATCCCGCATTGTGCCGGCCCTTGCCGAGGGCAGCATCGCCACGATCCCCCGTCAGATGGTGGACACCATTGTGACCGAATACGGTGCGGCCCGGATGACCGCCTGCCCGACCTGGATGCGCGCGGAAAAACTGATTGGCATCGCGCACCCGGATTTCCGGGAGGATCTGATCAAGCAAGCGGAGAAATGGAAAATCTGGCGTTATTCCAATAAAAAGTAGCCTTTGATAGTTCGCCTGCCCGGTGTTATGTTAAACTCTGAGAGCGCCTGTATGCCGGAAAAGGCGCTTGCCACTGGAACTGAAGCCGGGCGAGGCGATTATGAAAAAACTGTTTGTGTTTTTTGCGGCGGGCTGTATCGGTGCCCTGGTCAACAGCATTGTTGTCTGGGCATTCGGCGACCTTGGCATCACCGGGGCGCTCGGGGTCTCCATGGCCCCCGAGTTGACCCCGGGTTTTCTGTACCAAAGGATTGTATGGGGCGGCATCTGGGGCTTTGTCTTTATTCTTCCCCTGTTCCCCGCCAGGCTTTTGTGGAAGGGCACGATACTCAGCCTGCTGCCCACGGCGGTGCAATTGTTTGTGATCTTCCCGGCGCAGGCCGGACAAGGCATGGCCGGCCTTGAACTGGGCCTTTTGACCCCGGTATGCGTGCTTGTTTTCAACTGGGTCTGGGGGGTTGTCACGGCAGCCGCCATTAAACTGGCAAGATGAGCCCGGTGCCTGCCTGAATAAAACCATCGTTCCAGCGAAAGGGCACGGCGCGGTG
>CAZNSO010000034.1:0-30219 GCA_964575805.1 uncultured Desulfobacteraceae bacterium | reverse complement strand
ATTCTGCCGAAGGCTATGAAAAGGCGCTTGAATACCTGCGCCAGGCCCGGGAGCTGACCGTCACCCAATCCCAAAAGGAAATGGTTGCCAGGCAGATGCGGGAAATCCAGGAGGCTCGAAAAAACAAGAAGGAAACACCGCCGGAGCAGGGCTCTTCTTCTTCAAGCGATTGATACCCGCCTCTGCGGGGCCGGAGCATCAACCGTACGAATCGTTGCATTCATTTTTTGCATTAACAAATGGACATCACCGGCAATTGCGAAAAGCCGGTGATGTCCATAGGGATATCTATCCGGCCGCCCTTCTTTTCCCGCCTGGCAATAACTCCTGGTTTTCCTAAGGAGTCTGGCTATATCTTGTCCTGCATCCAATCGTCGATTGTTGCAAAAATCTCGTCACGGTTCAGTTCATTGAAATTTTCATGAAAATTGTCAGGATAATTGTAAAGTGTGACCGGCGCCGCGGTGATGCTGTTGAGCACCTGATTGCTGACTTGCGGATCAGCCAGCTCGTCTTTGCCGGCAATAAACGCAATGACCGGTGTGTTCCCCCACTCCTTTATATGCTTTGTGACAAACGCCTGGGCTTTTTCCGAGGCCGCGGCAAGGCCGACCGTGACTTTGCTGCTTCGCAGGCCCGAGGCTTCATCCGCGTGATGCCGGGCGGTGATTTCCTTGTCATGGGTCAGAATATCGGTAAGGGGCGCCGGCTCAACCGCGAAGCGGGAATTGAAAAGTTTGATGAGCTTTGAGATCAGGACAAGCGGCAGGGAAACGGAGACCTTGTTCTTGATCCAGGGGGAAGAGAGTATGTACCCCGCGCAATCCCGGTCTTTACCGATTGTCAAGCCATAGTAGAGGGCGATAAGCGCCCCGTTTGAATGGCCGATAATAAAAATGGGGGTATCCGGGTGATTCTTCCTGATCCCGGCATAGTACCTGTCTATATCCCGGGCGTAGGTATCATAGCTGTCAATGTGGAACATGTTGACATCATCATTGTATTGGGGATACGTTCCATGCCATCGAAGATCCGGGGCATAAACGGCAACGCCCTTGGCCGTGAAGTATTTCGCCGGCGTTACCCAGTCCCCGGCGTGGGCCATGCCGCCGTGTATGGCAAGAAATACCGCCCCGGGTGCTTCTTCGGGAAGCCAGACATGGGACAGAAGCTTTGTTTTTGCATCCGCTTGAAAGACTTCACATTTTGATTCGGAAAATTTCATTTCATGGTTCATCAGACCGCAACCCTTTCTAAATTCCAGGAAAAGCTGAAATCAGGGAACAAATGACTGACTTCCGGCCCGGGATCCGACTTCTGCCTTCCTGGTGTTCACTGAAAAAGTTCCCCTCCACTTTGCACCTTGCACCTTGGGCCTTCAATCTATTCAGCGGCTTTCAACCTATCCATATATTCCCTGTTTTCCCTTACCCATTTTTTCATCAGCAGATTTCCGCCCAGGCGATACTTCACCCGCCACCCGCGGTTTTTCCTGTATGCCGTCAGTATCCGCCGGAAACTGTAGAACCGGTTCATCTGGTCGACAATGGCTTTCTGCATGGTATAGGCGGAGCACTGCTCGGGCTTTACGACCACGTGCATCCCGTCATATTTAGGCCATTGGCTGTGCAGCAGCAAATCCTTGTTCTCTTCATATGCCCTTGTTCCGGGAAAGGGGGTAAGGGAGAAGACCTGTATGGTATCGATGTCTGCGGCTATGGCATAGTCCACAATCTGTTTCGGCGCATCCGGGCGATCCTTGCTGTCCACCACGAACATGCCGTGAATGCCGATGTCATGCCGGTGAAGGTTGTCCACACATTGTTTTACCGCATCCACCGTGTGGGCCTTGCCGTATTTTTTAAGGGTTTCAGGGTCCACGGATTCAATGCCCACGTATACAATCCGGCATCGGGTCTGCTGCATCAACTCGAGCAGCTCGTTATCAGAGGCCGCGCTCACGCATATTTGAGCGGACCAGCGCAGGGGAACGGCATCTTTTTTGATCATTTCCCGCAGCAGGGATTTGGCCCGCCGCGGGTTGGCGCAAAAATTATCATCGCCGAAACAAACACTTTTGTGCTGAACCGGGCGCAGCTCGTCAATGACCTGCTCGTGGGATTTAAAGCGGTATTTCCTCCCGAAAATCGGGGTGACGCTGCAAAAGGAACAATTGTGGGGGCAGCCGCGCGAGGTGATCACGATCGGGGGGATCTCTTTGGCCTCAATCTGCGGGGAAAGGGTAAAATCCGGTGACGGCACTTCGGATAGATCGACTACGCCCGGCACTTCATTGTGGTGAATCCCGCCCTCCCCGGTTTTATACGAAACACCCTTCAAGCCGTTGGGGCTTGCCCCGCCTTCCAGATCCCTGACCAGAGACAGAAAGGTTTCTTCGCCCTCGCCTTTGACCACATAATCACAATGATTCAAGGCCTCCTCCGGCCGGAAAGTGACATGCGGTCCGCCCATCACAACCTTTACCCCCCGTTGCCGCAGGTTGTCAGACAAGGCGTAAGCCTCATCGATCGTACTGGACAACGAACCGATGCCAACCAGGTCGTAGTCTGCCAGTTTCTTTTTTTCCGCATCCGTCATTGGCTTTACCCATAGGTCACAAGCATAGCCGTTTTGATGAAGCACGGCCGCAATCGTCGCCAGACCCACGCGGGGCAGATAGGTTCGGCTGTATACATGGGTTTGATCGGAAAGTGCTTCGACAAGAGCGATTCTGTATGGGTGCATTTTTTCTCCTTGAATATGTGAGGACCTGGCGGTCGTGCCAGGAAACATACCGCCTGCTGCCGGGTTTGGCAAGACAAAACCCATTCTTTATAATGATTTTCTCCCAGACAGAAAGTAGATTTTAACCCGATCCTTCCTGTTTCTGCCATCTTTCAGGCAGACACGCTTCGCCTGCTCCGCCCTGGGAGAACTGCAAGAGCTAAAACGCAAGGGTTCACGCATCCATCCGGTGCCGGCCATTTAAACAAAAAAAACGGGGTTTCCCGATGGATACGCACCATCGGAAAACCCCGCCCGTATTCAATTTCACAAGCATGGCGGTTTTTCAGGCGGACACGCTTCGCCTGGCCCGCCCTACGAGAGAATCCCTACAATTGAGATTCTTCAGAACCCCCCGCCGCCGCTCGGCTGCCCCTGGCCGCCGGAGCCGCCGGAGGGTTGTTCGTAACCCCCGCCACCGCCACCACCCGGACTGTCGGTGGGCTGCTCACATCCAAGGGAAAACCCCATCATCAAAACCACAATCAATCCAATGAAAAGTTTTTTCACCATCGCTTACCTCCTTGTTTTTAATATCAAAACCTGATTAAAAAACATTTACAGGCCAAGAGGCATATCAGTTGGCCATGGTATCGACTTTTTCCTTGAGATCCGGATTCCCCTGCATGGCCCGGCTGATCTGGTTGTACTTCTCCACGCTCAGATCCCTGTCCCTTATGGACTCAACCATCTGCTGGCCGTATTTGTCCTGCAGCTTGCGGGCTTTTTCGGGTTCATCCACACGGCCCAATGCGTCGGAATACTTGGTGCGGATCTCATCAACTTCAGATTTTGCCTTGGCGAATTTTTCCAGATCCTTTTCCGAGAAATCATCAGCGCCCTGGCTCTGTTGCTGATAATCGTACTGCTGGCCCTGCTGACCCTGTTGCCCCTGCTGGCTCTGCTGGCTCTGCTGGGCGGCCAGCGGGGGTACGGCGATCAGGCAGCACGCAGCCACAATCAGGGAAATAAAAACCGCTCGACTCACTCCAATGACATGGTTTCCGGTTATTTCCTTCATTTTACTAAACCTCCTTTTGAATCAATGAAAAAAAATGGTAATAACACAAATATGAATTACCTGCTTTCTGCGGCATTAACTTTGCATGCTTTATGCCAACACATTTTTAAATCTATTATTTTTATAACTTATTGAATTTACATTTTTTTAAAAAACACCACCGCAAGCACGGACGCAAAACAGGGTGTGTCAAAAAGTTACATGTGCGGATTTGTCAAAGGAGGTGCAGCCTGTGTGGGCAGCCATATTAAACCGTTTCAGCCTGCGCACGGTCCTGATTATCAACGTGATCGTCCCTTTGCTTCTTGCCATGGCCGCTGCCACGTATTTTGGCTTGCGTGCCATGGAACATCTGGTGGAAGACCGGATGCAGGAAGATGTGCAACTCGTGGCCAGGGCCATACGCATGCAGGTCAGCTACAGCCTGGAAAAAGAGCGCTCCGGCAGCCTCAACCAGGCCCTGCAGTCTGTTTTCCACATTGGCCGGGTTTACGGGGCTTATGTCTACGATACCGAGGGCGAACGCATCGCAGCGGTTGGCGCCGTGGAGCCATCCAGGCAGCAGGGGGATCTCCGGGAGGTAGTCGAAGGCGGAAAGCGGCAAGGGCAGTATGAAAAAATCCAGGGCCGCCGGGTCTATTCCTATTTTGTCCCGCTTTTCGATACCTCGGGAAAAAGCAATGGCCTGCTCCAGGTCACCCGCAGAAAAAGCGATTTCGAAGATCACATCTTCCGCCTTCGCCTCATGGTGGCCGCCATACTCGCCGGAGGGGGCTTGTTTGTTTCCGGCTTTGTTCTGTTCGGGTTTCACCGGGCCGCAGGGCAGTATTTCAAGGCCCTGGCGCAGAGCATGACCCGGGTGCAGGAAGGGGACCGCTCTCACCGGACCCCGATTGAAGGGCCGAAGGAAATCGCCGTCCTGGCCAAAAGCTTAAACAGCATGCTGGACAGCATGGATCGCTCCGCAAAGGAGGTTTCCCAAAGGCGCGAAGCGCAACGAATTCTTGAGAACAAGCTTCGCGAGAGCGAAAAAATGGCGGCAATCGGCCAACTGGCCGCCGGCGTGGCCCACGAACTCGGTGCCCCCCTGTCCCTGATCGACGGCAAGGCGCAGCGCTGCCTGAGGGACAGGAATCTCAATGAAGTTCATGGAAAAAGCCTTCAGGATATCCGCCACCAGGTGCAGCGGATGGACAGCATTGTAAGGCAGCTCCTGGATTTTGGCAAAGGCACCATGCGGGAAAAACGATGGTCCCGGGCCGCCCACCTGGCCCATTCCGCTGTCAGAACCATTCAGAAAGAAACGGCCAACAGGGTGGAACTGCTCGCCAGCGGACCGGAACCCGGCCCTTTTCTCTACGTGGATCCGCTGCGCCTGGAACAGGCCCTGATCAATCTGCTGCGAAATGCCACCCAGAGCACCGGAATCACCCGGGTGAGGCTGAGTTGGGCGATCGCAGCGAACCATGCAATCATTTTCCGGGTGGATGACGACGGGGCAGGAATCGCGGATGAAATTAAGCCCCGAATTTTCGAACCCTTTTTCACTATGCGCAATAATTCCTCCAATACCGGGCTGGGGCTGGCTGTCGTGCACGGGATCATCCAGGAGCACGGGGGCAGCATCCAGGTATATGATGGGGACCTGGGAGGCGCCGGATTCCAGATCACGCTTCCCCCGCAAAAAGAAAACGGGCATCCGGATCAGGGAGATGAAAATGCCTGAGAAAGAACGTATCCTTCTGGCTGAAGACGACCAGGGGTTGGCGGAGCTTCTTTGCGAGGAACTGGAAGAGGCCGGCTATGAAACCAGGATGGCACCATCAGCCGAGGCGGCGGAAGAACTGTTCAAAACCTGGGAACCCGACCTGGTGATCAGTGATTTAAAACTGCCCGGCGCGGACGGCATGGCTCTTCTGGAAAAGGCCAAAGAAACCTACGTGCAACCCGGTTTTTTGATCATCACGGCTTTTGGCAGCATCCCCCAGGCGGTGACGGCCCTGAAGTCCGGCGCGGATGATTTTCTGGCCAAGCCACTGGACCTGGAACATCTCCGGCTAAGCGTCCAGCGAATCCTGGATCACCGGCGGCTGCAGAAAGAAGTCCGCCGATTCCGGGAACTGATGAATGCCGACGGCTTCCAGGGAATGATCGGTCGGAGCCGAAAAATTCGGGTCATGTTCGACCAGCTTCGGGAGATCGCCCCTGCTCAGGGTCCGGTATTGATCCAGGGAGAAAGTGGGGTGGGCAAGGAACTGGTGGCCAAGGCGATCCATGATTTAAGCCCCAGGCACAACGCGCCCTTTCTTGCCGTCAATTGCGCCGGCATTCCCGCGGAGTTGCTGGAGTCCGAATTTTTCGGCCATGAAGAAGGGGCCTTTACCGGCGCCGTGAAAAAAAGGCAGGGGCTTTTCCAGCGGACCCATAAAGGCTCTCTGCTCCTTGATGAAATCGGGGAAATGCCATACAGGCTCCAGTCAAAATTGCTGCGCGTGCTCCAGGACGGCTCTTTCCGGCCGGTTGGCAGCAGCCGGGAAGTCCAGGTGGATGTCCGTGTGATCTGCGCCACCAACCAAAACCTGGAAAGCCTGATTGATTCAGGGGATTTTCGTCAGGATTTGTTTTATCGCCTGGAGACTTTCAGCATCACCGTGCCGCCGCTGCGGGAACGGAAAGAGGACATTCCGCTGCTGGCCACGCATTTCCTGAACCGGTTCTGCCTGCAAATGGGAAAAGAAATCAAAGGGCTGACCCCGGAAGCGCTGGAGCAGCTCAAGGCCTATCCATTCGCCGGCAACGTGCGGGAGTTGCAGAATATCATTGAAAGGGCGGTCACTTTCTGCCATGGCTCCCACCTGGATGTGGAGCACCTGCCCACGCGGATAAGACAACACGAAAATGCCGTCACTGAAAAGCAGGAGACGTCACCCGGGCTTATGGCCGAGCGCCTGATTGAGGAACATGACATGCTGCCCACACTGGAGGAGCTTGAAAAGCAGTATATCGACCATGTCCTTGAAAAAGTGGGCGGGAATAAAAGGCGTGCCGCCGCCCTGCTGGGCGTCAGCAGAAAAACCATTTACCGTCACCTGGGCGGTTAACCTGCCGGTCCGGTGATAGGCCGATCAATACAAATGACACAGAACCTCTCTGTCCCTGACCCGCTGGAGCCGGGGGGGGGCTTTGCGGCAGACGGGCATGGCGTCCGGGCAGCGCGGATGGAATCGGCAGCCTTGCGGGGGATTGGCCGCGGAAGGGGCCTCCCCTCTTACACGGCGGCGCTGACCGAGCCTTGCCTGCCCGGGCACCGGAACCGCCGCAATAAGGGCCCGTGTATAAGGGTGCAGGGGGTCCTCGATAATTTCACCTGTTTTTCCCTTCTCAAAGATCTGACCCAGGTACATAACCGCGATGTGATCGGCGATATTGCTGACCACGCTCAAATCGTGGGATATGAACAGGTAGGCCAGTTGATGGCGCTCCTGTAACGATATCAAGAGGTTGATCACCTGGGCCTGGATAGAGACATCCAGGGCGCTGACCGCCTCATCGCAGACAATGAAATCCGGTCTCAGGGAAACAGCCCGGGCGATATTGATCCGCTGGCGCTGCCCTCCCGAGAACTCATGGGGGTACCGGTATATGGCTGACTCTGAGAGCCCCACCTCCTTGACCAGCCGGCGGGCATGATCTTTCCGGCTGCCCTCGATTCGCTTGAACTGCAAAAGCCCTTCAGTGACGATATCCATCACGCTCATGCGGGGGTTCAAAGAGGAGAGCGGGTCCTGAAAGATCACCTGGATCTCCTGGCGCAGCCGGTTCATCTCCTTCCGGCCGGCCTTGTTCAGCAACTGGTTCTTGAAATAAATCAGGCCGGCGCTTGCCTTTTCAAGGCCCAGCAGCGTGCGGCCAAGGGTGGTTTTGCCGCAACCGGATTCCCCCACCAGGCCCAGTGTCCGGCCCGGCATCAAATCAAGAGACACCCCGTCCACTGCCCGGATATAGTCCCTGTCCCGGGAGAAAAGCCCGCGCTTGACCGGAAACCATGTCTTCAGGTCCTCGATGGAAAGCAAGGGCTGAACCGGGTCATCCGGTGGAACATCCGGTGGAACATCCGGTGAAGCAGTCGGTGAAGTATTCGGCGAATCGTTCTGGGTTTCCGCCCGTATCTCAGTCATGCTTATCATCCCGTGTTTTGCTGGTGAGCCGTATCCTTGAGAAAGCAGGCTGCCTGCTGACCGGCGCCGCAGTCATACAAGGGCGGGGTCTCTTTTAGACACCGGTCAAAGCGGTATCGGCAGCGATCCTGAAAGTTGCATCCCTGGGGATAATCAAAGGGTGAAGGCACCTGCCCGGCAATGGCTTTTAGCCGCTGCCGGCCACCGGAGAGCCGGGGGATGGCTTCCAGCAGCCCCTGGGTATAGGGATGCGCCGGCTGAAAAAAAACCGCTTCCCGGCTGCCGGTTTCAACGATGCGGGAGGCATACATGACGATCACCTGTTCGCACATCTCCCAGACCACGCCCATATCATGGGTGATCAGCAAAAGAGAGCCGAAGTTCTGCTTCATGTCCTGCAGGAGTTCGAAAATCTGGGCCTGGGTGGTGACATCAAGAGCGGTGGTCGGCTCATCGGCAATAATCAGGGCGGGCTCCAGCATCAACGCCATGGCAATCATGATGCGCTGCTGCATACCGCCGGAGAGCTGGAAAGGATAACTGTACATCCTTTCCCCGGCATCCGGGATCCCCACTTTCCGAAGCCAGTCCTCGGCAAACCGCCAGGCCTCCTTTTTAGAGACTTTGCGGTGAAGCAAAACCGCCTCTACCAGTTGCCTGCCGATGCGATGAAGCGGAGACAAGGCGGACAAGGGTTCCTGAAATATCATGCTGATGGCGCTGCCCCTGACCCTCCGGAGTTCGCCGGGGCGGGCGGCCAGAAGATCGGTGCCTTCGAAAAAAACCCGTCCGCTTTCAATCCGGCCCGGGGGCGAGGGAATCAGCCGGGTCAGGGCCAGGGCGGACACGGATTTGCCGCAGCCGGACTCGCCCACCAACCCGACGCTCCGGCCGCGGCCAATGGTAAAAGAGACATCGTCCACGGCTTTAAACCGGCCCTCATCCGCAGAAAAACTGACTGTAAGGTTTTGCACCGAAAGCAGGGGCTGCTTGTTGGTATCACGGTCTTCCATTGACCATCGCTCCTATTCCAGCCGGGTATATTGTTTGGGATCATAAGCGTCCCGGATCCCTTCACCGACAAAAACGCCCAGCAGCATGACAGTAAAGAGCGCCAGCGAGGGATAGAGGATCAGCCACCAGGCCCACCGGTACTGCTGGGCCTGGAACAGCAGTTCCCCCCAGCTCGGTGTTGGCGGCGGAAGTCCGAAGCCCAGGTAATCCAGTGCCGCCAGCGAACCAATGGCCCCTACCAGGGAAAACGGGAAAAAGGTGATCACCGGAACCAGGGCATTGGGCATGATATGTTTGAAAATGATTTTATAGGACGGCAACCCCATGCATTTGGCAGCCTCGACAAAGGGCCGCTTGCGCAGGTTTAAAAACTCGGCCCGGACATAATAGGAAATGCCCACCCAGTTGAACAGGCCGTAGCAGATCAGTAAAAGGACAAACCCCCTGCCGTATATCGATCCCATGAGAATCATGACGTACAAGAAGGGAATCGCGCTCCAGATTTCTATCAGCCGCTGGCTTGTGATATCGATCCGGCCCCCGTAATAGCCCTGAAGCGCACCGGCAAAAACGCCCAGGGCCATGGTGGCCGCCACCAGCATCAAACCAAATGTCAAGGAGATCCTGAGGCCGTAAAAAATGCGGGCCAGCACGTCGCGGCCGGCCGAATCGATTCCCATAAGGTGGCCTTCCACCGGCGGATAGGGAAACTGGACGTCCTCCATGGCAAATGAGGCCGCATACTGACGGCTGCCAATCTCCAGGCGGTAATCCGATACCGGCTTTTCGAAACGCTTCCCGACAAGACTCAGCAGAACACTCCTATCGCTTGGCGGGACTTGCTGCCACAGTTCGGGGGTGGGCGGGACAGGGTCAAGGGACGGCTTAAAGGCCACCCGGGTGGCGTCCTGGTCCCCCTCGGCGAGTTCACGGAACATCAGGCGAAGCGTCTCCGGTTCCTGCTTCCTGGGGGTGTAGGTGGGCAGGACAACCTGAACCTCCTTTTCCTGCGGCGTCCGGATCTCAAAGCTTTGATAGTCCGACGCACGATTGGCGAACCGCCTGGCCACCGCCTCCTTTAAGGCGGGCGGAAAGTCAAAGTGACGATCCAGCCGAAGCCCTTCATCCCCGGAGGGCGGTTCCCTGATGAAGAACTCGAAAAAGCTGGACCGGGCCACTGAATAATCTTCGCGGATATCCACGCTCCCCACACGGGGCACCGGCCGTAACACCACTTCCACAAGGCCGGAGACAGCTATATCGGAAGGGTCTATATCTTCCAGGGGGCCATAGGGAATTGGCGGGAAAATCATGAAATTTTCCGGGTTATCGGAAAAACGCGGGGTTTTTTGAAGTTCCTTGTAGTCGGGCCGTGTATGCCGCCCGCTTCCGGTAAACGTGTCATCCGGGTAAAACTGAAGCACCGGGAAAAAGGACTGCTCGTTAAAGCGAACATAAAGGGGGACATTATTGCAGAGCAATTCCGCAAAAAGGCTGAGGCCATAGAGCAGCAGCAGGATCCATAGCGCCAGGTAGGCCCGCTTCCTGGATTTGAACCGCTGGTAGCGCTTCTGCGCCATTGGATTGCGAAACAGATACGATATCATATCTCTTGAAAATTAATCCGTGGGTCAATCAGTACGTATAAAAAATCGGAGAGGATGTTTCCCAAAAGCCCAAGTATCGAAGTCAGCGCGAGAATCCCCATAAAAACCGGATAATCCCTGCCGACAATGGACTCCAGGCTCAAGCGTCCCATTCCCGGAATTTCAAAAACCTGCTCGATGATGACCGAGCCCGCGAACATAACCATCAGAATAGAGCCCATGCCCGTGGCGATGGGAATCAGGGAGTTGCGGACCGCATGCCCCCATATGGCGCGGGAGAAACTGCCGCCCTTGGCAAGCACGGTACGCACATAATCCCTGCTGATCTGTTCGATCAGGGAATTCTTCATCAAAAGGGTCAGCACGGCAAAGTTGCCGATCACATAACACAGGACCGGCAGCGCCATGTGCATGAAAATATCGTGAATTTTGCCGAAAAGGGAGAGGCTGGCATAATTCTCGGAATGGAACCCGGAGATGGGGAATATATCCGGGAATCCCTCAACGGTGCCGCAGAGAAGCATTTTCAGCACCATGCCAAAGGCAAAGGGCGGAATGGCGTAGCCCACAAACACGGCGACACTCGAGACCAGGTCAAACATCCGGTTGTGGCGAAGCGCCTTGACAATCCCGAGCGGGATACAGATCAGGTAGGAAAGGAGGAAACCAGTCACCCCGAATATCAGCGACACCTGGAACCGCCCTTTAATCAGTTCCCATGCCGTCTTGTTCGGGTACCTGTAGGAAGGCATCTGCATGCCGATCCGGTGCGTCACCAGCCAGGTGACGTAGCGTTTATAGATCGGCTGATCAAACCCGTAGTAGGCTTCGATATCTTTGCGCTGCTCCTCGGTGATGGATCGGGCGTCTCCCTGGCCGACAGCCGCCTCATCCGAACCCATGCCTTTCATCTGCATGATGGCCTGCTCGACCGGGCCGCCGGGAACGAACTGAATCAAGATAAAGCACAGCACGGTGATTCCGATAAAAGTCGGAATGATCAGCAAAAACCGTTTTACAAAGTAGTCAAGTCGCTCCATGCTATCTGCCCGCTTGAAAAGTGTGGTGCTACCCCCATCTTTGGCGTTTTTGTTGCCAGCACCAGCCGCTGCTCCCGGCACGCGCGTGTACCCAGGCAAAGAGGAGCAGCTTTACCGAAGCCATTTTATGACATTTTTTCGGCCGGATTGGCAAGGCAAATACGGCAGCCGCCATGAATTTCACGGTCGGGAAAAAAAGACTGCTGTTTACCGGCTGCAAACAAAAAAAGGGGCAGCAGCCAATCGGCTGCACACCCCTTGATATAAACTTGATATAAACTTGAAAGAAATGGAGAGAATAAAAAAACTCGAAATTAGCGCTTGGAAAACTGGAAACGTGCCCGCGCACCGCGCTGCCCGTATTTTTTCCGTTCCTTTTCCCGCGGATCGCGCTTGACAAAACCGGCCTTTTTCAGGACCTGCCGGAATTCGGGGTTCATCAGGAACAAGGTTCGGGTAATCCCGTGACGGACAGCTTCAGCCTGCCCCAGCGTGCCGCCGCCCTTGACATTGACCTTGATGTCATAATTGCCGCTCGTGTTGGTCAATTCCAGGGCTTGCAGGGCCACCCGACGGGCATTTTCCAGACGGAAATACTCCTCCATGGGTTTGTTGTTGATGACAATCTCCCCATTGCCGGGCTTCAGCCAGGTTCTCGCCACGGCGGTTTTGCGTTTGCCGGTGGCATAAAAAACGTTTTCTTTGTCCATTACTCCCCCACTATATAAATATGATTATAACTCAAGAAGTTGTGGCTGCTGCGCCTGGTGCGGGTGCTCCTCGCCGGAATAGACTTTCAGTTTCTTGTATAACTTGCGGCCCAGACGGTTCTTCGGGAGCATCCCCTTAACAGCAAACCGAACCAGATCTTCCGGCCTTTTCTCAAGCAACTTTTCCGCATTGATCGATTTCAAGCCGCCAATATAGCCGCTGTGATGATAATACATTTTCTGCTCGGTTTTACGGCCCGTCAGTTTAACCTTGTCCGCGTTAAGCACAATAACAAAATCCCCGCAATCCACATGCGGCGTATAAAGCGGATTATGCTTTCCTCTGAGACGGGCGGCCACCTGGCTGGCCAACCTTCCCAACACCACATCCCGGGCATCCACCACCAGCCAGTTTCCTTTATTATCCGTTGCTTTTGCGCTGTAGGTATATTTTTTCAATGTCTGCCACTCCTTGTTAAAGATTAATTTGCGATTATTAATGGAAAACCGCCTTGATGTCAAGAAAAAAGATATCAAGGAAGGACTCGATTCCTGTTGACAGCAGCCGCTGCTGTATTCCATGTTTGGCATAGCATCAACCTTGCCAGGGGACAGCCGTCATGACGTCTTTGGAAATCGAAGTCAAGTTTTACCTGACCCGCATGAATGCCGTGGAGCAGCAGATTCAGGGCCTTGGGGCCGGACTCCGGGATTGCCGGGATGAAACCAATATCCGGTATGAATCCGGAAACAACGATCTGATGCGCAGCAAATCGCT
Source organism: uncultured Desulfobacteraceae bacterium (assembly GCA_964575805.1). Classification (GTDB taxonomy): domain Bacteria; phylum Desulfobacterota; class Desulfobacteria; order Desulfobacterales; family Desulfosalsimonadaceae; genus M55B175. The sequence continues at coordinate 17,087 of CAZNSO010000034.1, read as the reverse complement.
GCTGCGTCTCCGCCGGGCCGGCCGGCAGACCATCCTGACCTTCAAATCCGAAGCCCCGGAAGTGCAAAGCGACTACAAAATCCACAGGGAGTATGAAGTATCCGTCGATGATTTTGACATGATGCAAAACATCCTCGAATCCCTGGGCTACCATCAGGCACAGGTTTACGAGAAAAACCGGCGCACCTATCAATGGGGCGCGTCCCTGCTGTGCCTGGATACCATGCCCTACGGCTGCTTTCTTGAAATCGAGGGGCCGGGCCATGAAATCCGGGATTTGGCGGAAAAGCTATCCCTGGACTGGGACAGTCGGATCCTGTTGAACTACCTGGAGATGTTTGAACGCATCCGGGCGGCCCTCGGACTGCGCTTCAACGATATAACATTCGCCAATTTCAAGTCAGTTCCCCTGGAGCCGGTATCCGGATTGATCCAAAGCTTTACGGCAGGTGCTGGCGAATCACCCTGAACGGGCCACCCGCACCGGCGAGCCCTTTTCCGCCCCGCAGCGCGAACGCGCATTCCCGCTGTTCACCGAAATCTCCAGGTAGCCGCTGCTGCCGATAATGGCCAGCAATTGCCCCGGTGCGACCGCCTGGTAGGAATCCGAGAGGCCCTTTATCCAGTTGTCCCCGATACAAATCCATAAATCGTCTGCACTCCCGCCGGGACTGAATCGCGCGAGGCGCTTTTCGTCCAGGTTGGTGATGAGATTGCCGAAATGATCGATGGTCACCACCTCACCTGACAGTTCTCCCGTATCGGACACATAAGGTACCGGCAGGCGAAGCCGTACCAGGTCCGCGGGGGAGCACCGGGGGCCGAAACTGTCCAGGGGCTCACCGGATGCCATGCGGGCGGCAACAGGGGCAAAGATATCCCGCCCGTGAAAGGTCCGGCTCACAGGATGGCGAAAGAATTCCGGATTTTCCACCCTGACAAGGGCTTCCGTCGAACCCCGGGCCAAAATTTTTGTCAACACCCCGTTGTCCGGGGCCAGGAAAAAGTGATCGGCAGCCTCCGCCGCAATGACCGCCCGTTCACTGCCGACCCCCGGATCCACAACAATCACGTGGACCGTTTTTTCCGGAAAAAAACCGAATGCCGAATCAATCAGGAAGGCGGCGCTGCTTACATCCTGGGCCCCGATGCCATGGGAGAGGTCCACAATCCTCGCATGGGGGGCAATGGAGAGGATAACCCCTTTCATGACCCCGGCGTATGGGTCGGAAAGGCCAAAATCGGTTGCCAGGCTTATGATCGACACGCATCAATCCCCAAGTGGCGGTAAGCCGCCTCAGAGGCTTTGCGCCCGGTCGAGGTCCTCAGAATCAGGCCGGTCTTCAGGAGAAAGGGCTCCACCACGTCCACCAGGGTATCGGTTTCCTCCTGCAGGGTGGCGGCCACGGCATCAATGCCCACCGGCCCCCCCTTGTAGTAGTCAATAATCGTGCTGATATAGCGGCGGTCCAGCGGCGTAAGCCCCATCTCGTCCACTCCCTCAAGCGCCAGCGCGCCTTCTACCGCGGCCCTGGTGATACTGCCGTCCGCGCGAACCTGGGCATAATCCCTGACCCGCTTGAGCAGGCGATTGACAATCCGGGGGGTCCCTCGCGAGCGTCTGGCCAGTTCCTCTGCCCCGTCAGCAGCGATGGGCAGATTCAACAGGCCGGCGGACCGGCGGACAATTTGCTCCAGATCCGGCTGGCTGTAAAATTCAAGGCTCCTGAAAATACCGAAGCGGTCCCGCAGGGGGGCGGAAAGCAGGCCGACCCTGGTGGTGGCGCCCACCAGTACAAAAGGTTTTAACCGGAACCGGTGACTGCGTGCATGTATGCCCTTGTCAAAAATGACATCAATGGAAAAATCCTCCATGGCGGGATACAGCAATTCCTCCACGGACTTGGGCGTCCGGTGGATCTCGTCGACAAACAGAACATCGCCTTTTTCCAGGTGCGTGAGCAGACCGACCAGATCGCCGCCCTTCTCCAGGGCGGGGCCCGAGGTCACCATAAAATTGGTGCCCATCTCATTGGCAATAATATGGGCCAGCGTGGTCTTGCCCAACCCGGGAGGCCCGTGAAAAAGAACATGCTCCAGGGTTTCCTCGCGATGCCTGGCCGCCTGGATGGCGATCTTCAAGGTTTCAATCGCCTCCTTTTGGCCGATATAGTCCGCCAGGCGCTCCGGCCGCAGGGATACAATGTCGGGTTCGCTGTCAATGGGCAGCGCGGCAGGGCTGACAATGCCCTGGGTCTCGGAATTGAACTTCAATATATTATCCGTCATTTAGGACCTCACCCCGGTAGACCTCCTCAAACAACTCCTCCGGAGACCCGATTGACGGGTTCCGCTTGAAAGCCGCAGCCACCATCATGCGGGCCTCATTGCCCTTGTGCCCGAGTTGCCCCGTCAGAACGGAAATCACCTGTTCGGCGAGATCATCTTCAGGCGCGGCGCCGGAATCGGGTATTGCCCCGGCCTCTTCGCGGATCAGCGCGAATTTGCCCATTTTTCCCTGGAGAGTGGCCACGATTTTGTGGGCGGTCCGCTCCCCGATACCGTTTAACCGCTTGAGTACAGACGCGTTTTTGGCTTCAATGGCCCTGGCGATCTCAGCTACCGGATAATTCAAGGCTTTCACCGCCTTCAGGGGGCCAATGGCCTCGACTGTGATAAAAAGCTGGAAAAATTCGCGTTCGGCCTCCAGGTTAAAGCCGATAAGCACGGGTTTGGGTTGGTGTTCGGTCTGATGGTAATAGATGTGAAGCGACAGGGTGTCGCCCAGGTCTTTCGCATTCAGGCTCTGCATAACAAAAGCCGGGACCAGGACCTCATAGCCGATGTGATTGACCAGGACAATAATGCGGTCGTCCTCTTTTTTAAACAACTGCCCTTCCAGGTAGGCTATCATTTACAACCCTAAAAAATTTATTGCTGATGATTCCTGAACAGCCCCACCATGGCCAGGGCAAGGGCGTCAGCGGCGTGATACGGCCGGATGGGGTCCGGATGCTGCAAACGATGGCGGACACTTTCAGCCAATTGTTTTTTCCCCGCGCTGCCGCTGCCCGTAAGGATCTGCTTGGCGGTTCGCACCGGTATTTCCCTGACTTCTAGATTGAGCTGACAGCCGGCCAGAAGAATGATTCCGGTTACTTTCCCCAGAACAAGGCCTGATTTCGGGAACCGCTCCAGGGAAAAAACATCCTCCACCACCACAAAATCCGGAGCCTGCTCTTTTAAAAATGAAGTCAACTGATTGTAAATCCGGTTCAAGCGAACCGGCACATCAAGGCGGGCGGAGGTCTGAATGCATCCATAGGAATAACGGGAGACAGAAAGCGCCGCTCCCTCGATAACGGCAATGCCTGTGGCGGCAAGCCCGGGATCTATGCCCACGACTTTTACCATGACTGCATCAGTGCCAGGATTAATCGATCCCGTCGAGTATCTTTCGGGCGACATCAGCCTCGGTTGCGTCCGAAAACTTACGGATCAATTCTTTCAAGACCAGCTTGGCGTTGCCGGTCTCTCCGAGCTTTTGAAAGGAGATGCCCTGTTTGAGATAGGCCGCCGGGACTTTGTTGCCATCGGGGTATTTATCGATAACTTCCTGATATTCCAGAATGGCTTTTTCATACCACTCTTCGTTGTAATAGACTTCACCGATCCAGAACCGGGCATTGTCCGCCTTGTCGGAATCCGGGTAGGTTTCAATGAACTTCTCAAAGGCATCCCGGGCTGTTTCAAAATTTTCCTGATCAAAGGATTTTTTTGCAAACCCATAAAGCTTGTCCTCAGGTAAATCCTCCGTCGGGGACGCCCCGTTATCCGATGACCCGGAAACGGCTGCCCTTATCTTTTCCCCGGACTCTATGCCCAGGTAGGCGGCCAGCCGCGAAATGCGCTTGTCGTTAAGTTCCACCGCCTCAGAGAGCGATGTCAGTTTTTCCCGGTTCTCTTCAAGATCCGTGCGCGCCTTCTTGACTTCGCGGCTGATATGGTGCCCGCTTTCTTCGACACGGCCGGAGAGCTCCCGAACTTCGTTTTTCAACTGGTAAAATTCCGCGTCCTGCCCCGCATAGAGATTCTGAAGCCGGTTGTCCTGCGCTTCCCGCTTTTCGATCAGGGCGTTGAGCTGTGTAATCTGCTTGTCGAGCTTTTTTTCAAGCGCCCGGGTGCGTTCTTCCAGGCCGTCGAGCCGGTTTCCCAACCGGTTGACATCGGAATTGGTTGCGCAGCCGGCACTAACCAACAGCAGGCATCCGATAATCGAAACAACAGCAAATCGTCCCATGGACTTATTCACCCGCATTAAAAACCTTTATGAAAATCATATATCAGCCCCTCCTCCCGGGGCTCCCGGGACACTATTAATTCCGGTCAATGCCGGGGCTGCTTTTTTTATGCCCGAATGCCTTCGCAGCTGCACCGGCATCCGGGCAAGCCAATCCTCCGCAGGACGTTGCCGCCCAAAAACGAAATCCGGGGTTCTTCTCGCCACACCCGGCTATTTAATCCGGAAATGCCCCCGCCGGTTCTTTGCCCATGCCATTTCATTGCTCCTGGGATCCACCGGGCGCTCTTCCCCGTAGCTGATGGTGTCCAGCCGGTCGGAATCAATGCCCGCATTCACAAGAAAATTCTTGATACTCTGGGCCCGGCGCTGACCCAGCGCCATATTATATTCCTTGGTGCCCCGCTCATCGCAATGGCCCTCGATCACCACCTCGACATCCGGGTGGCTCCTCAGCCAATCCGCCTTTGCCGCAAGAATCTCGCGTGCTTTCTTCGTCAGGGAAGAATCATCAAAACCGAAATAGACATTTTCGTTGACAAACTTTTCCCTGGCGGCTTTTTCCCTTTCTGCCTCCCGGCGGGCCGCTTCGGCTTCAGCTTTTTTCTGCGCTGCAATTTCCTCTTCGGAAATCCCCTGCTCTTCCTGGTCATCGCCTGTCACCTGGTCGGTGGTTTCCTCGGCCGCGGCCGTTTCACCGCCGGCCTGCCCGGCTACATCCCGCTGCTTGGCACAGGATACGAGAAACAGAAATGACACAACCAACAAAAGAAGACCGAATTTTAACCCTAAACGCTGCTGTTTCATGTAATTCTCCTTTATCCTAAAGCATTCAAGTTATAAGAGGATTTCCCGATTTTTTGATGCAATCCCACCACGGACCCCGTCTGTTTCTGCTGCTTAAACCGTACTACAACCAGCCGCCGGATTTTCCTATTCAGTCGAAATTTCCGGGGACCAGTCCGGCAGCACCTGCTCACCCGGCATGTCCAGCAATGGCCGCTGGTCCGTCCCTGACGCCGTCATCACGTACAGCCCGGCCTTTCCTTTGCGCGTGGAACTAAAAACGATCATGGAGCCGTCCGGAGACCAGGCGGGCGATTCATTGCTGCCGGCATCCCGGGTCAATTGGGTGCGGCCTTCCCCATCCGTGCCGATCACACAGATATCCGCCCGGCCGCCGTCCATTGCCGAATAGACAATCCGGTCGCCTTCAGGCGACCAATCCGGTTCGGTATTGTAGCTGCCTTCAAAAGTCAGCCGACGGACTTCGCCGGCCCTCATGTCTTTAATGTATATCTGCGGTGTTCCGGAACGCTTGGATACAAAGGCCATTTTCTTGCCGTCCGGGGAAAATGTGGGCGAAACATCAATGCCCCAACTGTCAGTTAACCTCTTATCAATTTTGCCGGCCTCGGTCAAAAGATAAATTTCCTCATCTCCATTAACTGACAAAGTGGCAGCCATTTTTCCGCCGCTGTCGGGTATCCATGTGGGCGTCAGGTTGATTCCCTCATAAGAAATCCGCTTGGTGTCCCCGGATTCCCCGGATTCGAGCTGCCGGATCACGATATCCGGGTTGCCTTGCGCATAAGAAGTATAAGCAATGGCGCGGCCATCCGGTGACCAGCTCGGGAAAAGGGTGATGGCATCGCTTTCAACCACCTTCCGGGGCGCATGACCGTCAAAATCACACGTATAAATGGTATGCCTGCCCTCGTTTTTCCCAATGAAAACGATGCGGCTGCCGAACAACCCGCGTTTCCCCGTCAGGCGGTAAACCAGGTCATTGCAGAAGCGGTGCAGCATTTTCCGCAAATCCCCGACACTGCCGCCATAACGTTTACCGAACAACAGCTCCCCTTTATAGACATCAAAGACCCGAAGCTCCAGTCTCACGGTCCCGTTGTACCGCCAGACGCCGCCGGTGATCAAAAGCTCGGCGCCGATGTCGGTCCAATTGCCGAAATTTAAATCCGCAGCGGTAATGCCCTTTTCCTGGAGGGACTCCAGGTAGGCGCCCCGGTCGATCAGGTTAAAGTAACCGGTAAAGGCAAGGCCCTTGCTCAGGATCTCCGTGGCCTCGGCAGCAATCGTTTCCTCTTCCGGGGACTCGGACATATCTTTAAAAACAGGGATGGCAATGGGAATCTTCTTGATGAAAGGATCGCTGATATTGATATAATCATACCGGGATTGCGCCTGCCCGGCCGGGACAAAACAGAAGGTGGAGACAATCGCTGCGCAGACGATTGCCGTGCTGACCCAAAATATTCGGTTCCAGTGCATATTTTCCTCGCCTATTGCAATCATTGCCGATTATCGCCGCAAGCCGGAGGGAGTAAATCCCACCATCAGGTGGTAATCCGAATAGCCTTCAGGCAGCGGAGGAAGCGGATCGGATTTCATGACAGTTTTATGTGCCGATTCATCCAGGTATGAATTCCCGGAACGTTTGGCATACCAGACATCGGTAATGGAGCCGTCCTCCAGGATTTTTATCACCAGCTGGCTCTCCAGGCCCTGGGTTTCCCCTGCCAGATTTTCCGAAAAAACCCAATTGTTTTTAAGGCGCACCGCGACTTCTGCCTGGTAAATTTCGATCTGGGACATATCCCTGACCGTGCCGCCGCGGCGGCGGGAATTGGCCTCACCCTGGTCCGAGAGTTTGCGGCTCTGGCCTTCAACCTGCGATTTCAAAGAACTGATCCGCTCAGCGACGGAACGCGGCCGGGCGTCATCCGCTCTTTCTTTTAAGCGTTCCACAGCGCTTCGATGAACCGCGGCGGTGCGAACCGACTGTTTTTTCATGGAATGCTTGACCTTCGGCCCCGGCTTTTCAACCACGTAGTCCGAAGGGTCAAAGCGCTTCTCCGGGGCCTTTTTGACCGGAATGGCTTTCTCCTGAGGCTCCTTTTGCGGCTCTTTCGCCTCAGGCGCCGCCTCCGGAGCGTAATCCGAGTCATCCGCCGGATTTTCTTCCTGCGGCGGCGGGGATTCCGGCGAAACAGCGGCGGGAGGTGCCGGTGTTTGAGCATCTATTGCGGCCAGATCCACCTCGATGACCTCCTGCTGATGAAACTGGGACATGGAGGCTGATGGAAACGGAAAAAATAACACGAAAGCAAACAAGAGAACATGGGCCAGGAGGGAAGCGGCAACAACCCACAGCCACGGCTCCTCGCCTTCTTTCATGTGAGTGAGAAAATAATCATTAGATTGCATTGGAATCTGCCGGTTCTCGTCAAGCGAGTCAGGATTTTTCGGATTCATCGGCGGGGCGGGTGACCATGCCGAGTTTCTCGGCACCTGCGCCTTTAATGGCAGACATCACCGCCACCACGCGACCGTATGCAATCCGTTTGTCCGCCTTTAAAAATACAGCACGGGAATGGCGGTTTTCAAAAATCTTTTCCAGCTTTTCCTGAAGAAGTTCCAGCCCCACTTCATAATCATTGATACGAATCCGGTTGTCCTTGTCAATGGTGACAACCAGTTGATCCTCTTCTGTGGAGAGCTGGCTGGAGCGGTTGGTTTCCGGCAGCGCCACATCCACACCCTGAACCATCATGGGCGCTGTGACCATGAATATAATCAGAAGCACCAGCATGACATCCACAAAAGGCGTCACATTGATATCCGACATCAGTGAATCATTTTTCCGGGACATCATTTTGCCGAAACCTCCACGGATGCCGTGAGTTCGCGTTCCACTATATTCAGAAAATCAGAGGAGAAGCTCTCCAGTTCGGATTCGATAATCCGGATTTTCTGGTTGAAATAATTAAACGCGATAACGGCGGGAATGGCCACGGCAAGGCCGGCAGCAGTGGCCACCAGGGCCTCTGAAATACCCGGGGCCACGGCGGCGATACTTGTCACCCCTTTTTTAAAGGCAATGCTGTGGAAGGAATTCATGATCCCCCACACGGTGCCGAACAGGCCGATAAAGGGAGCGATATTGCCGGTGGTGGCCAGAAAGGGCACCATCTGAATCAACCGGATGCTCTCCGTTGTACTGGCGCGCTCAAGCACCCGCTTGATATTGTCAAAGGAGCGGTTCGTTCGCGGAAGCGCAAAATCCGCCGCCTGCTCATGGGCAAACTGCTGCTGCCGGCGGCCTGCATCACTTCCCATTTTGCGGAGCTCCAGGTAAGCCAGTCGGAAAACCCGCGCAATGGGGCTGAACCGCAGTTCCTTTGACTTGGCAAAAGCTTTTGTAAAATCCCTTTTCTCCCAGAAGAATTCAATGAAATCCGCTGACTCGCGGTATGCCCGCCGGATATGGCGGTACTTGATAAAAATGATCGCCCAGGAAATAACAGAGAATATGATCAGCAGCAGCATGACAAACCGGACCATCAAGCCGGCATTGAGCATCATTGCAATGACATTGACACTTTCAACTCCCATTTTTTTCTAAAACTCCATCAATTATAAATTTTATGATCTCCCTCCGGCCGTGGCCGGGAGAAAATCACATTCTGGAAGGATTCCGGACAAATCCAGGCACGAAAAAGGACGCTGCCCCAAGCCGGCAGGGATAACCACCGGGGTCGCCTGGAGAAGCCTCACAAAACAGAACTGCCGGAATCAAGCCGGAGAGCGGAATTTTTATTGCAGACACCCCGTTCGAGTATAACCGAAAGTAGCTGACCAAGGGGCTTGTGTCAAGACAAATACTCTCCGCGCCTCTCTGCGGCAAACATTCGGCCGCCATATAAAAAAAGCGCCTTCATGGACCGGCGGTCCATGAAGGCGCTCTCAGTATTGTTAAATAAGGGGTGGGGCTGCCGGGCTACATCATACCGCCCATGCCGCCCATGCCTCCCATACCGCCCATGCCGCCCATGCCGCCGCCGGCACCGGCGCCACCAGCGCCTTCGTTGTCCTCCGGCTTCTCGGCAACCATGGCTTCGGTGGTCAGCATCAGCGAGGCCACGCTGCCGGCATTTTGCAGGGCAAACCGGACCACCTTGGTGGGATCGATAACCCCGGCCTCGATCAGGTCCTCGTAGGTGTTGGTATCCGCGTTAAACCCGTGGGAGCCTTCGCTGTTCTTAACCCTCTCGATCACGACGGAGCCTTCAAAACCGGCATTGTTGGCAATGCGGCGCAGCGGCTCTTCCATGGCCCGCATAACCACCTTGACGCCCAGTTTCTGCTCAGCCTTGGCCTTCACTTTTTCAATGGCATCGATGCAACGGACCAGGGCCACACCGCCGCCGGCCACAATGCCCTCTTCAACCGCAGCCCGGGTGGCGTTCAGGGCATCCTCGACACGGGCTTTCTTCTCTTTCATTTCGGTTTCCGTGGCAGCTCCGACGTTGATGACGGCAACACCGCCGACAAGCTTGGCCAGCCGTTCCTGCAGTTTCTCGCGATCGTAGTCCGAGGTGGTTTCCTCGATCTGGGCACGGATCTGCTTGACGCGGTTTTCAAGAGAGGCTTTGGATCCGGCGCCATCGACAATGGTGGTGTTGTCTTTGTCAATAGTGATATTCTTGGCACGGCCGAGATCATCCAGCGTGATGCTTTCGAGCTTGATGCCCACGTCTTCGGAGACTACCTGCCCGCCGGTGAGAACGGCGATATCCTCCAGCATGGCCTTACGCCGATCGCCGAATCCCGGGGCTTTTACAGCAGCCACATTCAGCGTGCCGCGCAGCTTGTTCACGACCAGTGTCGCAAGGGCTTCCCCCTCAACTTCCTCGGCAATAATCAGAAGGGGCCGCCCGGTTTTGGAAACCTGCTCCAAAATAGGCAGCAGATCCTTCATGTTGCTGATCTTCTTCTCGTGGATCAGAATGTAAGGATCTTCCTGGTTCACCTCCATTTTTTCAGCATCCGTGACAAAGTAGGGGGAGGTGTATCCACGGTCAAACTGCATTCCCTCAACCACATCGAGGTTGGTCTCCATGGACTTGGCCTCTTCCACGGTGATAACCCCGTCTTTGCCGACTTTATCCATTGCCTCGGCGATCAGGTTGCCGATGGTTTCATCGTTATTGGCGGAGATGGTGCCGATCTGGGCAATTTCGCGCTGATCACTGGCGGAGCGGCTGATTTTCTTGAGCTCCTTGACCGCAGCTTCAACAGCCTTGTCGATGCCGCGCTTGATGGCCATGGGGCTGTTGCCGGCGGCCACCAGCTTCAGGCCTTCCTGGTAAATCGAACGGGCCAGAACCGTTGCCGTGGTGGTCCCGTCGCCCGCCATATCGCTTGTTTTACTGGCCACTTCCTTGACCATCTGGGCGCCCATGTTCTCGAACTTGTCCTCGAGTTCGACTTCCTTGGCCACCGTAACCCCGTCCTTGGTCACGGTCGGCGATCCCCAGGATTTTTCGATAACTACGTTACGGCCCTTGGGTCCAAGGGTTACGGCAACCGAATCGGCAAGCTTGTCAACGCCTGCAAGCATGCTTTCCCGGGCTTTCATCCCGTATTTAATTTCCTTTGCTGTCATATGCGCAACCTCCAATCTTTGATTTATTCAATAATTCCCAAAATATCATCTTCCCGCATGACCAGGTGCTCCTCATCATCGATCTTGACTTCCGTGCCGGCATATTTCGCAAACAGAACCCGGTCGCCCGCTTTTATATCCGGAGTTATCCGATTGCCGTCTTCCTTTCGCTTGCCTTCACCGACGGCGACGACAATTCCCTCAGCCGGTTTTTCCTTGGCGCTGTCCGGGATGATAATCCCGCCCTTGGTCTTGGACTCTTCCTCAACCCGCCGAACTAAAATTCGATCGTGCAATGGTCTAATTTTCATTTCAACTCTCCTTTTTTCGGGTTTATCAATAAAATTTAAATCTTATACCGCGTCTGAATAAAGGTATAATCTTCCTTTTGCCTTTCCCGGTTTTGTTTGGCAAAGGCGCGGGCCAAAGGATGAACATTTTAAAATGAAAAAATGTCCGGAATGAATGATTCCGTCAACTGGTCAGCCGGCCGGCGATCTCCGCACGCCTTCCGCGGTATGCCCGATTGGCTGGTCGCTCAGGCATCCGAGGGGCTGCTCTCAGTTGTTGCTGGTGATGATGGTTTATCCGTTGTTGGCGATTGATCCGCGGATGGATCCGGCTTTTTGGATTCAACCGCTTTCCCCGCGGAATTCCTGTTCGCATAATCGGTAGCGTACCACCCGCTTCCTTTCAGGTGGAAGGTGCTGTGTGAAATCAGCTTCTGGAGTTTGCCGGAGCAATGCGGGCATTTGCTCAAAGGCTTATCGGACATTTTCTGCATGATTTCCTGGACCTGACCGCAGTCACAGCATTCGTACTCGTAGATGGGCATCTCAAAAACTCCTGCTTCGTGAATAATAACAACTAGCTACAATTATTCCCGTCTTCAATAAATCATAACAAATATAGTCAAGGTTTTCATATTGTCAAGGGAGCGCTCAAAATTTTTTAGGCATTGCCCGGTGGATGAGGCGGGTCCCGCCAGTTTTCATAAAAGGCGAGCACCGGGGCTATCCCGTCCATGGGGACAGTGCTCAGAATATCATTGGTTTTGGCATGCACCCGCCGCTCTTCAGCCAGTTTTTCTGCCTCCGAGGCGTCAAACTGTTGAAGGAAGCGCCGGAAACGAACCACGTGAATCAATTCGTGACAGACGATATAGAGGATAAAGCCCGTGAACTCGAGTTCCGGGTGTTTTTCCAGCACGGTCAGAATGGAATGGTCCTGCAGGCAGATTTTATAAAAATCCTCGGCCTCGGTCTCAAGCAGCACATCATTCCTCTTGAGACGATACTTGACAAGCTGGGCAAAATGGCCGGCAACGATTTCCTCCGCCGATAAATCCACCAGGGTCTTGACATCGTAATTCAAACGGCGCAGCTGGCTGGTGGAGAGCTTGTAATGGTTGCTGACAAGCTCCTCGGCCATGTCCACCGCCCGGGTCACCTGGCGGAGTTGAAACGGGCTGAAATATTGAAGCCGGTTCATCTTTTAACAATTGCCTGGCTTTTAACAACTGCCCGGCTTTTAACAACCGCCCGGCAAAAAAATGTAGACAGATAAGGCTTGACCATGTTAGATAATATAGTTAATTTTCTAAAAGTTGGGATGATTCAAATTTTTGAAATCCTTGACTTGAAATCCTTGAAAGGGGGTGATCGGTTGGGTAGTGTTATCAAAAAACGCCGGAAAAAAATGCGCAAGCATAAACATCGCAAACTTTTAGCCAGAACACGGCATCAACGCAACAAAGGCTAACTCCAAACGAAAAGCGTTTTTTTCGTCAATATCCCTGCCGCACGCAAATTTTAACTGCAGGCAGCGCATACCTGTGCCTGCGGTTAAAATTCCGACCGCTCTTTTTTCTGACAACCTTTTCCAGTTTTCTGACACCCTTTTCCAGGCAAAACCCTGTTTCCTTAAATGGTTTCTCAAACGGTTTTCTCAGATGTTAATTTGATTTCTGCGGTCGATTTCTGCGGTCGATTTCTGTGGTCGATTTCTGTGGTCAGTTTCTCAGGCCGGTTTCTCCATTTTCACTAACGCGGTTGATTCGAACCGCAACCCCGCTGAAAAAAAATTCGGTGAATCCCCCCACCAAAGCGCCGTGCGGTGGCCCGGCAGGCCGGGAAGAAGGCCCCTGCTGCATTTGCAGGGGCCTTCCCGGCTTTTTTAATTATTCATATCTGCATCATCTATAGACAGAGTTTCAATCCATAGACGTGTTTTCAATCCCCTTGCCGGACCAGGCGCGCAGGCCAAGGCCATCGGTAACTCTCGTAGGGCGGACCAAGCGCAGCGTGTCCGCCTTCAAAATTCCGTGCACACCTTGCCTGGATGCACATTGAGGTTGCAAGTTACAGTAATTGCCCCGCCTGCTCCGGCCTTTCATCAATCCTGCGGGTTCCCGGAAAAACCTTTCAGATATTGAAACAACTCGGAGTCCGTGGACAATACCAAGCTGCTCTTTTTATCCAGGGCCGTTTCATAGACATTGAGGGTTTTGGTAAAGGAGTAGTACTCCGGATCCACGCCGTAGGCATTGGCATAAATTTCCGTGGCCTCGGCATCGGCATCGCCCTTGATTTCTTCAGCTTCCCGGTAGGCGCCGGACTGGATTTCAAGCAGGTCCCGCTCTTTCTGCCCCATGATGCGCTTGGACTGGCCCTGCCCCTCGGAGCGGATCTTCTCCGCCATCTGTTTGCGCTCCGCGATCATCCGGCCGTAGACAGAGTCCCTTACCTGCTTGACATAGTTGACCCGTTTCATTTTCACATCGATCAGCTCAATGCCGAAGCGGTCCAGCTTGGGCTGGGAGGCCTTCAGGATAATTTCATTGAGTTTTTCCCGCCCGGTCTGGATCACATCCTCCGGGGCGGTGCCCTTGCCCTCCAGGGTGGTCATGGAGCGGTTGCTGGTGCGCACGGTTTCGATAAGCTGATGGGAGGTCACGGCGTTTCGAACCGCCGGATTGATAATGTCATCCAGGCGCTGCAGGGCGGAAAACCGGTCGGTAACCGTCCGGAAAAAAGCCACGGGATCGACAATGCGCCACCTGGCAAACGCATCCACCCAGAGATAGGTTTTGTCCTTGGTCGGGATCTGCCCCGGATTGCCGTCCCAGGCCTGGATGTTTTTGAGAAAAAAATTCGGCTGCTGGATAAACGGCACCTTGAAGTAAAGCCCCGGCTCGGTTCGGGGCTCCCCCACCACTCTACCGAACTGGGTGATCACGACCTGTTCGGTCTCGTCCACCACGTAGGCGGATGAATAGAACCCGATCCCCAGAAGGGCCACAATTGCGATTAGTACAATATATTTAATTTTCATTTTTCACGCCCCACGCATTTTTCAGATTAAGCAGCGGCAGCACGTTCTCCTGCTGCGAGTCGATCACATAGATATCACCCAGGGTCGGGAGAACGTTTTTGATGGTTTCCAGGTACAGACGGCGGCGGGTGACATCCTTGGCCTTGGCATACTCCTTGTACTGGGCCATAAACCGGGCGGCATCGCCCTGGGCCCTGTTGGTCCGCTCCTTGGCATAACCCCGGGCGGCCTCGATGGTCTGCTCCGCCTCTCCCCGGGCCTTTGGAATAACCCGGTTGTATTCTTTGCGCGCCTCGTAGATCATCTGCTCCTTTTGCTGGTAAGCCTGGTTGACCTCGTTGAAGGAGTCCTGCACCGGTCCCGGCACGTTGGTGTCGCCGAGCTCAATGGTAACCACCGCCACCCCGGTCTCGGCCTGGTCCAGGGCCTCCTGAAGCCTGACTGCGGCGGCATTGGCAATTTCCGCGCGGCTGCTGATCACCTCGTTGATGCTGCGGTCACCCACCACCAGGCGCATGGTGGCCTCAGACATGTCCCGGATGATGCGTTTGACATCGCGCACCTTGAACAGGTAATTGTAGGCATCCTTGATGCGGTACTGAACAATCCAGGGCACCACGCCCACATTCAAGTCCCCGGTCAGCATCAGGGAGACATCAATGGTCTCCTTCCCCACGGAATAGGTCTTGCGGGTATCGCTCACCTGGCTCTCCTCAACACCGAAACCCTCCTTGTAGATCCGCTTGGTCTTGACCTTGGTGGCTTTTTCGATACCGGCCGGCAGCTTGAAGTGCAGCCCGGACTGCACGGTGCGGTTGTACTGGCCAAAGCGCTGCACCACCCCCACTTCGCTTACGCCCACGGTAAAAATCATTGATGAGCCGAAAAACAGAAGCACAAGAACGAGCACCACGATCACCCAGCCGCCCGAGAACTTGTAATTCTTCAGCTTTTCAAGTACGTCATCCATTTGCGGGGGTTTGCCGCCCCCACCACCGGAGCCGGAGCTCCGTTCCTTCTGTCGTTGCTGCAGTTTTTCCCAATCCCAGCTCATGTTTTTTTCCCATATTGAATTAATTCGATTGAATTTCTCCCTCAACCGCTCCGGAAGGCATGAAGCGCCCGGTCGGGCCGACTGAGCCCCCCTGACACCCGAAACTGATCCGAACGGTATTCAAAAATATTTAAATGACATAAGCGGCCAAGTCAATAAAAAAAGGATTCCGGCCGGACACCGGGAACAAAGAAACCCCGGGTTTTTCTCCCGGTTGTCTTGACAAGGCCCGCCCCCTGCGCTTATCATCGAATCCACTGTCTTTAACAAAAAAATTGGAACGGCCGGAGCAGGTTAAAATATATTGAAAACCGGAGGAACGCAAACACCGGTCAAGGCGGGGACATCTCTGAAATGACAGCATCAGGCAGGGATTATTCAGAATTTACGCATATCAAGGACGTGATCGAAACCATTATACCCCGCAGTCGACGGGAGGCGAATGCCGAAATGGCCGGTATCCGGCGGATCTGGGATGCCGTGCTGCCGGCTGAAATCACGAAAAACGCCCAACCGGCCGCCTTGAAAAACGACATCCTGCTGGTCCATGTAAGCAGCTCCACAGTGACCCATCAGCTCCGTTTTCTGGTCGAGGAAATCAAGCAGCACCTGAACAGTGCGCCGGAGCGCTCCCGCCCCCTCAATGCCATTAAATTCAAAGTCGGCAAACTGTAAGCCGGGTCCGGCCGAAATGCCCCCCCGGCTCCATATCGCCCAGCCGCCATCCGGTTACCGCTACGCGATTGACGCCCTGATCCTGGCCAGCCGGGCCAGGCCGGCACCCGGGGCTCACCTTGTGGATATCGGCACCGGCTGCGGCGTCATTGCCTTGGTTCTCGCCCGGAATTACCCGAACATCCGGATTACCGGCGTGGAAATCCAGGAAGAGCTGGCCGGTTTGGCCGCAGCCAACGCAGCCGCCAACGGCATGGCCGAGCGCATCCGGATTGAACGGCAGGATATCCGGATGATGGACAGCTCGCGGATCGGCCCGGCGGATCTGGTCACCTGCAACCCCCCGCACACCGCAAGAAGCAGCGGCCGTATCAACCCCGGCAGCCAGCGGGCCATAGCCAGGCACGAAATCCTGATGAGCCTCGAGGACCTCCTGGCGGGCGCCGGCCGGCTGCTCAGAAAAAACGGCCGCCTGATCACCCTTTATCCGGCCCGGCGAATGCCGGAGGTGCTTCGGAAAATGCAGGCATCCGGATTTGAACCTGAAATTCTGCGCCTGATCCATTTCAAGGCCCACCGGCCGGCCGCCCGCTTCCTTGTTGAAGCTGTAAAAGAGGGACAATCTGGCCTTCAGGTGCTGCCCCCGCTGTTTATACAAAACAGCAATGGCGAATATACGCGGGAAGCCCGCGCCATATTCGATTTCGCCAATATCGCCGGCACCCCTGCAAAGGCCGGCGCCGGCGATTTTCATTTGACATAAACCTTCAAAACATATAGTTTTCCATTCTCAACAGACAAACAGCGCACTGGAGAGGTGGCCGAGTGGCTGAAGGCGTCGGTCTCGAAAACCGGTGTCCCGTTTCCCGGGACCGTGGGTTCGAATCCCACCCTCTCCGCCATTTAATTGTCCGGTTAATTATCCGGTTAATTGGCCGAGAAACGGCGCGGGAATCCTTTATTGACAAAAATTGAAAGATTATATACAGGATAACTTCAAAAAGCGCCGCCCTGGCAAAATTTCGACATAGCCCCGGCCGGCATCGATTCAGGCGGGCGGGAATTTTCGCCGCGGCCGGATTCCTGGGATTTTGAAATTTTTAACAGGTGCTTTTTCATTGAGCATGCGGAGAGATGACCGAGCGGCTGAAGGTGCACGCCTGGAAAGCGTGTGTACCCTAACGGGTACCGAGGGTTCGAATCCCTCTCTCTCCGCCACTTTTAATTGTTCATACCTTCCAAAAGCAGTCCGGATCACT
>CAZNSO010000033.1:30800-32098 GCA_964575805.1 uncultured Desulfobacteraceae bacterium | reverse complement strand
AGAAACTTGGTGTGATGTTCCTATTTTTAGCCGCTTTCTTAATGTGCCTGCCGGCAAGCGGAATGGCCTTTGCAGTGGGGGACCTTTCCGTGGGGGGAGCGATCCGCGCCAATTACACGATTGGCGACTACACGGAAACCGACCCCAGTCAGCCATCGAGAGCGGAAGAGGACGGTGGGAATTTTGTCCTGGACACATTCCGCATCAACCTGGATTATGAAAAAAACGATATTCTTGGAAAATTGGAGTACCGGTTTTATAACGGTTATCATTTTCTGCACACAGGCTGGGTCGGCTACAATATTGACGAAACCAGCCAGATCCAGGTTGGCGTCAACCGGGTTCCTTTCGGGCCGGGGGCTTATGGCGTGTCTCAAAGCTGGATGTTTGATCAACACTATTATGTCGGCCTTTCCGATGACATGGACCTTGGCGCCAAGTACAAAACATCGATCGACAATCTGGCCCTTGACTTTGCCTATTACTTCTCAGACGAGGGCGATTACTTCGGGGCAAGCAACGACTCTGCCAGGTATTCCTATGATGTTGTCGATGAGAGCGGTAACGGCTACGAGGAAGCCCATCAATTAAATCTCCGGGCCATTTACACCATAGAAGGCGACCCCCTCACCACAGATGTCGGTGCGTCTCTGCAATACGGTTTGCTTGAAAGCAACGGGCCCCAGGATGACGGCAGCCATTACGCGGGCTCCGTCCATGCGACCATGAAAATGGGAAATTTCAAACTCGTCCCCCAACTCACGTATTATGAATACGATGTGGAAGCGGATCAGCCGCTGGGAACCGACCAGCTTGTTTATATGGGGGCTTATGACTATCGGACCCAGGTGGCTGCCGAGGCCATGATTCCCGCTGTCTCCCTGAGCTACTATCTGGAGACCCCGCAAGTGGAATGGCTGAAGTACATGATTCCCTACATTGAATACAGCTCCATCATGAAAGAGGAAAGCAGCTTTAATGACAGCGACATGTTCGTTGTCGGATCCGCCTGGGCGCACGGAGGCTGGTACATATACACTGACCTGGCCTACTCCAACGGTAATGACTTTGTCGGCAACACCTCTGGATGGAGTCGCTATGGCGTTAATGCGGATGATGAATGGGAATACCGTTTCAACATCAACTTCGGTTATTACTTTTAAAGGCTGACACGCTTTAGAAAACACAAAAGCGCCCGGAGCAGTTCCGCCCCGGGCGCTTTTTATCCTCCCGCGCCTGTCAACCCCGCACAAACCCGGACTCGATATTTTTTCGTTCTTCCTTGATTTTCCCGACAA
>CAZNSO010000033.1:0-30700 GCA_964575805.1 uncultured Desulfobacteraceae bacterium | reverse complement strand
CCCCGCACAAACCCGGACTCGATATTTTTTCGTTCTTCCTTGATTTTCCCGACAAACCGCTCAATTTTTCCCATTCCCAGCGGATCATTCCTGTAAAGCCACTGCTTCTGAGCGGGGCACAGGTACCAGGTACAGATCCAGGGACGGGAGCGGCGGGGCAGTCGGCATCCCCCCGGCCCCAGATAACGGCAGCTGGCATGCCCTTCGCCGCGTGGCTGCCCGAGCGGAACTGGTGCCCCGCTGAGATGGATAAAAAGCAGATCCCGCAGGTCGAAGCGGGGATCCGCCGCCCGGCAACAGGGGGCCTCACACCAGGGGCAGGTCATTTCGCACAAATGGTCAAGCAGGGGATAAATCTCCAGATACGCGCCATTTAAAGCTTCAGCCGATTCCCTGATGGCAGCCAGGGAGCCTTCCCCCAGCCTTTCCAGCAGATAAACAACCGCCGCATTGGCGGCCTGCCACTGTTTCCGGTCCTGCCACGCCGTATCCTTCAAATCCCTGCCGGCACACACCCGGGGCAGATCCGGCGCTGCTTGCCAGGAAGCACTAATGGCTGCCGCACCCGCAGTCACAGCCGCCGCATGAGGTTGTTGCCGCCAGGGCCTGGACGAGCTGCCGCGAGTCAACCTCGCCGATTTCCTCGATCCGGACGTTGAGGTAAAATTCATCCCGGTTTATCGGCAAAGGGCCCATCTCATTTAAAAGGTGGGCAAAAATTTCCGGCACGCGGCTGCGCGCTATCCGGTATTGCGCCTGGTCCCCGACAGCCTTGCCGTCCAATGCCGCCTCAAAAGGCGTCAATCCGTCAACCCCCAGGCCGAAAACAAAACGCAGCGTCTCCGGCGATGGAAGCAAATCGGCTGTTCCCGGGGCCGAGCCGGCCGTATAACGCAACCGGATTTCCTTGAGCGGTTCCACCACTCTATGTTCTTGTGTCTGCATAAGCGTCCCCAATTTTAATGTGTTTGCGTAAGAAAAGACAATCAGGCGGACACGCTGCGCTTGGTCCGCCCTACGAGGGCCTTACGGGAGCCCTCGAGCTCAGGCTGCCGAAAAAAGGATAGGCAGCATGAATATATTTTTTGCAATCGCACAGAAAATATATATCTTAATCAGACAAGCGCAAGTATTACCCACAGCAATAAGGGAGAAAAAAGAATGGAAAAATTCGAGTGCCCCTGTGGCTACGTTTATGACCCGGAAGAAGGCGACCCTGAAAACAACATCCCGGCAGGCACCAAATTCGCGGATCTTCCGCAAGACTGGGTCTGCCCCAAGTGCGGCGCCGAAAAGGAGTATTTCGAACCGGTGGATTAACCGGACCCGCAGGCACTTCCATCCAGCAGATCCAGCAGGGAGGTCGCGCCCAGCTGCGCGGCCTCCCCGGCCCGTGCGGTTTGGACCAGTTCTGCGGCCGCCGGGAACTTTTCTTCATCAGCCGGCAGCCACTGGTTTTCCCAACGGCTGTAGCGTATGGCCCGGCAGACATCCAGCACACTGATCAACCCCGGATTTTTCGCCGGGTGGTAGCGCTGTTCCTCCCCATAGATCTCCCGGACCAGCCCTTCATCGCTCAAGCGCTCGACAATCTCCTGGACCAGGCGAACAGGGATGGAGAGGGATTTTGAAAGGTCGCCGATGCTCATGGGGGGCTCGCCCCTGTGAAACTGCTCGACAATTTTCATCATCACATGCACCGCCATTTCCTCGCGCTGCTCCTGGCCCACGGTGTAGGCCTTGAATTCCTGCTGATGGGAGCGCACATTCTGTATGGCATACGACATCTGGGCGCCTATCAGCACAATGATCCAGGAAATGTAGAGCCAGATGATAAACACCGGAAGCACGGCAAAGGTTCCGTAGATGGTGTTGTAGCGGGTCATGCCGATATTGAAATCCGTGTACAGGCGAAAGGCCAGCTCCCACAGACTGCCGCAGACCACGCCGGCGATCAGGGCCGGCAGAAAGCGCACCCGGGTGTTCGGCATCAGGAGATACATGGCGGTAAAGGCTATCCAGAGCCCGGCATGCGGAAGGATTGTGTTGAACCACACAAAAAAATGTTCAAACACCTCGTAACGGGAAAGCGTCTGGACAAGGGTGTGCGAAGACGCGGAGGTGATCATGGCCGTTGAAATGACCATGAGCAGCGGCCCCAGGATCAACACGCTGATATAGTCGGTGATTTTCCGGACGAGCCGCCGGTCCCGGGTCACCCCCCACAAATCGTTGAAGGTCCGCTCCACGTTGGAGAGCATCATCAGCACGGCAATAATCAAAAGCCCCGTCCCAAGTGCGCCCAGGGCCTTGAAATCCGTGTTGGAAATGTACTCGATAATCCGGCTGGAGAGCTCCTCCTGCTCAGCGGTCAGGTAATTGACCAGGAGCTGCTCGATATGGCTGTGAACCCCCAGGCCTTTCATCATGGAAAAGGCAATGGCCAGAAGCGGCACAATGGCCAGAAGCGTGCTGTAGGAAAGCGCCGAGGCCCGAAGGAGGATCATTTGATCCCGCAGCCGGTTCAGGGTCAGCAGCAGCACCCGCAGGACCTGGTAGGAGAGAATGCGCACGCGGCCGGCGCTCTCCGGATCGTGCCAGACATCCGTGCGGATAAAAGACACGAGACCTCGCAACCGGCCCCCCAGGCGAGCCTTGAGCCCTTCATAATCAACCGTTTGACTCATCAGGACCCCCTTCCCTTGGTGCAGGATTCACGGTGCAGGAAAAAAACAGGTTTCAGCGGAGAAGGCCTTCAAAAAAGTCATTGCCCTTGTCATCCACAATAATAAAAGCCGGGAAATCCTTGACCGTGATCCGGAAGACCGCCTCCATGCCCAGCTCGGGATACTCCAGGATCTCCATGGCAGTGATGCACTCCTTGCCCAGCCGCGCGGCCGGCCCGCCGATGGAGCCCAGGTAAAAGCCGCCGTTGGCCTTGCAGGCCTCGGTCACCTGCCGGGTCCGGTTTCCCTTGGCCAGGGTCACCAGGGAGCCGCCATATTTCTGGAACTCGGCCACGTAGGGGTCCATCCGAGCGGCGGTGGTTGGCCCGAAAGAGCCTGACGCGTAGCCCTCAGGGGTTTTGGCCGGGCCGGCATAATAAATGATATGCTCCTTGACATAGCCGGGCAAATCGCCTTCCTGTTTCAATTTCTCATAAATCCGGGCATGGGCGATATCGCGGGCCACAATGATTTTCCCGGAAAGATTGAGCCGCGTGGCCACCGGGTATTTGGACAGCTCCCGCCGGATGGCATCCATGGGCTGATCCAGGTCGATATCCACGGCATCTGCGGCAATGCTCTGCGGCTCCGGTAAAAACCGCCCCGGATCGCGATCCAGATTTTCAAGGAAAAGGCCCTCCCGCGTTATTTTTGCCTTGATATTACGATCCGCACTGCAGCTCACCCCGATGCCCACCGGGCACGATGCCCCATGGCGCGGGAGGCGAACGACCCTGGCATCCAGACAGAAATGCCTGCCCCCGAACTGGGCCCCGATACCCAGCTGCCGGGAAATCTTCATCAGGCGTGCTTCCAGTTCCTTGTCGCGGAAGGCGTAGCCGCCTGCATGGCCGCTGCCGGGCAGTTGATCCAGATACCCGGCGGAAGCCAGCTTGACCGTTTTCAGGTTGGCCTCCGCGGATGTGCCGCCCACAACCACCGCCAGATGATAAGGCGGGCAGGCGGCGGTGCCCAGGTACTTCAGTTTTTCCTTGAGAAACGCCTCTAAAGCCTCGGGGTTTAAAAGCGCCTTGGTTTCCTGGAAAAGAAAGGTCTTGTTGGCGGACCCGCCGCCTTTGGCGATAAAAAGAAATTCATAGGCGTCGCCCTCGGTGGCCTGAATCTCGATCTGGGCCGGCAGGTTGCAGCCGGTGTTTTTCTCCTCGTAGAGCGTGACCGGCGCCAGCTGGGAATAGCGCAGATTGTTTTTCGTATAGGCATTGAATACGCCCCTGGAAAGCACCGCTTCATCGGAGAACCCGGTCCACACCTGCTGGCCCTTCTTGCCGATGACAACCGCGGTACCCGTGTCCTGGCACATGGGAAACACGAATTCAGCGGCGATCACCGCATTTTTGAGCATCTCAAATGCGACATACCGGTCGTTTTCCGAGCTTTCCGGGTCATCCATGACAGCAGCCAGTTTCTCCAGGTGCGATGTCCGGTACAGGTGGGCCACGTCCGTAAAGGCCTGCTCGCAAAGCATCTCCAGGCCCTGCGGTTCGACCCGCAGAACAGCCGTGCCGTTAAACTCATCAAGGGCCACATGTTCGGTGCTCAGGCAGCGATAGGACGTCGCATCTTCGCCCAGGGCGAACATGGGCTGATATTCAAACGCAACCATGCCGGCCTCCTTTTCTCTCCATGGTTAAAGCATTTCGTCATCGGTTCCAAAGGCGCGGGCATGGGTTTTCAACGCGCAGAAATCCCCGCACATGGTGCACACATCCCGGTCCTTGTCCTCGCTTTGCATCCGCATGCGCCGGGCTTTCTCCGGATCCACGCAGAGCTCAAACATGGTCTGCCAGTCAAAACGGTTGCGCGCGGCGGACATCCGCCGGTCCTTGTCCCAGGCGGACGGCAGCCCTTTTTCCAGGTCACCGATATGCGCGGCAATCTTTGAGGCCACCACGCCTTCGCGCACCTCGGCCACCCCCGGCAGGCTCAGATGCTCCGCAGGGGTGACGTAACAGAGGAAATCCGCGCCGTTGGCCGCTGCAATGGCGCCGCCAATGGCCCCGGCAATGTGGTCGTAGCCCGCGGCAATATCGGTAGGCAGCGGCCCCAGCACATAATAAGGGGCCCCCTCGCAAATCCGCTGCTCCAGCTTCATGTCCCCGGCAATCCGGTTCAAGGGGACATGGCCGGGCCCTTCGATCATCACCTGAACACCCGCCTCCCGGGCCCGCCGGGCCAGATCGCCCAGGATAATCAGCTCGGTCACCTGCGCCCGGTCTTCGGCGTCAAAAATAGTGCCCGGCCGAAGGCCGTCGCCCAGGGAAAGCGTCACGTCATGGGCCCGGGCAATGGCCAGGAGCCGGTCGTAGTGCTCATACAGGGGATTCTCTTTCCGGTTGTGCACGATCCATTCCGCCATCAGGCTGCCGCCCCGGGAGACGATCCCCATCATCCGGGTGCAGGTTTGCAGGACTTCCACGGAATGGCGGGTAATCCCGCAGTGCACGGTGATAAAATCCACGCCCAGCAGCGCCTGGTTCTCAATTTCGGCAAAAATTTCATCCGCTGTGATCTCCGCGCATTGGCGCCCCTCGGCCAGCACCTTGCTCACCGCCTTGTAAATGGGCACCGTGCCGATCATAACGGGCGAATGCGAAATGATGCGGGATAAGATCTCGTCGAGGCGCCCCCCGGTGGACAAATCCATGATGGCATCCGCCCCTGCCGCAACCGATACATCGAGTTTCTCAATTTCTTCATCCAGGTTGAAATGGCTGGGCGAGGTGCCGATGTTGGCATTGACCTTGGTGGTCAAACCTTTTCCGATGCCCCTGGCGCAGAAAGAACGGTGGGTGTTTTTGGGGATCACGATCCGGCCTTCGGCCACTCCCGCCCTTACCGCTTCCCCGGCAAGCCCCTCGGTTGCCGCCACCTCCTGCATTTCCGGTGTTACGCGCCCTTCACGGGCGGCTTCCAATTGTGTCATGGCATTTATACCTATTCTCTTTTTTTGGTACAAGCCGGACCGGGAAAAAAACGGCCCGGCAATTGTCCTGTACAATCCCAACCACGGCCGGCAAATGGCCTTTATCGGCCTTCGGTGCCTCCTGCCGGTCCGCCCAGCTGAGCGATCAGCTCATTGGCGACCTTCTCCCCGGACAACAGCATGCCGCCGAAAATGGGTCCCATACGCGGACCTCCGGCCACTGCATTGGCCGCCATCCCGGCCACGTAGAGGCCGGGATAGACTTCCCGGGTGTTATCCAGCGTGAGCTTCTCCGCCTGGTCCGCCCACATGGATTTCTCCCCTTCAATCCGGCCGGTGGGGGTCCGGAGTTTGCCCGGGAATTTGCGCTCCACCACCTTGACCACTTCCGTGGCATGCCCGGTGGCGTCAATAACGAATTTGGAGCGCATGGTCAAAGGATCCACATGCAGGCCGGCCATTTCAACCGGGGACCAATTCAGGACCAGTCCTTCCAGTCGGTCCGGCCGCATCACCACGTCCTCCACCGAAACACAGTTGAATATGGTGAGCCCGGCCCGGACGGCTTCACCGACGATTGAGCCCACGGATTCCACGGCATCGGCGGTATAATAATCCCCTTCATACCGTTCGGTTCGCACCCGGAATGCCTCAAGCACGTGCAGGGCGGGCTCCTGCACCACGATTTCATTAAACATCATGCCGCCGCCCCACATGCCGCCGCCGATGCTGAGCTTGCGCTCAAACAGTACCACCTTTCTGCCGGCCCTGGCAAGGTAATAGCCGGCCACCAGACCCGAGGGCCCGCCGCCGACAATGGCCACGTCCGTTTCCAGGTTGTTTCTCAACTTCTCGTAATAGCGGTCCATAATCGCCCGCGTGATAACAATTTCATCCAGTGCCATATGCATCTCCTTAAAGCATTCTCCATAAAAAAAACCGCTTTCCCAAAAAAGGAAAACGGCTGCAAAATCCAATCGGCATTTTTGAATCGTTTCCCTTCGCAGGAATTATCCTGATCAGGTTCCAAGGGTTATCCGCACCCTGCGGATTCTCAGTTGCCATGCAACACCCCCAACGGCAAAGCCCGGAGGTAAAACCGATTGTCCCGCTGCACAGATCCGCAAGACTCCGGGAATCCCTCCGGCTGCTACTCACTTTTTACTCTATTACCCCTAGCCCTTCATGTCAATCCATTCTACGCAGAATGTTAGGCGCCATCACCATTCTCCGGCTGCCCGGAACGTTCCCGGCCCCGGTATTGCCCGCCGGCTATTGATCCATATCCCGCAGCGCCACGGGCCTGCCCAGAATTTCCGACCATACGACGGCATTGCGCAAGTCCCGGCGCGACATGGGCGAGCGTTTTTCATGCGCCATGGCCGGCGGCTTCTGTTTAACCGGGGGCTCGGGCCGGGCTTCGCGCCCCCATGGCCGGGAAAAACCATCCCCAGGCGCATCCTTTTCCCCGCCGTCGCGGCTTTGGGAAGTATGGGCGGCCGCCTTTTCACTGTCGGCCGCCTCCCCGGGATCCTCGCGCCTCTCCCGGCCCGGGGCCTCCCCCTCCGGCATCAGATCCTCCCACCAGTAGTCCCGGGGGCGGGGAGCGCCTTCAGGGGCGGGCGGGGCTTGCTTGCCCTTCTCCATTTCCCGCCTGATCTCCTCCAGAAAATTGTCCAGGGCTTTTCTCCATCCGGAGGCGGGCTTTTTGCCGTTTTCCCCGGAAGTCCGCGCCAACTGTTTGAGAATCCGGGAAATAATCATAACCCCGACAATAAACACCAAAAACAGGATTTCAAAATTCATTCTTCCCTCCGGTGATCCGCCAGAAACATTATTTTTACGAGACGGTTATTCTTCGGACTCCGGCGTTTCCGGATACTCCTTGCGCTCATCCGTTTTGCCGATGGTATCGCGCATCTGGGTGTCGGCCTCGATATTCTTCATCCGGTAATAATCCATGACGCCCAAATTGCCGCTTCTGAAGGCCTCTGCCATGGCCATGGGGATCTCGGCTTCCGCCTCCACAACTTTGGCGCGCATTTCCTGGACCCGCGCCTTCATTTCCTGCTCAGCGGCATAAGCCATGGCCCGGCGCTCCTCAGCCTTGGCCTGGGCGATTTTTTTGTCCGCCTCGGCCCGGTCGGTTTCCAGTTCAGCGCCGATATTCTTGCCCACATCCACATCTGCGATATCAATGGATAGAATCTCGTAGGCGGTGCCGGAATCCAGCCCTTTTTCAAGCACCCGGCGGGAGATGCTGTCCGGGTTTTCAAGCACATTCTTGTGGCTGTCCGACGAGCCGATGGTGGTGACAATGCCTTCGCCCACACGGGCAAGGATCGTCTCCTCACCGGCCCCGCCCACCAGCCTTTCAATATTGGCCCGGACCGTCACCCGTGAGATGGCCCGCAACTGAATGCCGTCCTTTGCCATGGCCGCCACCAGCGGCGTTTCAATCACCTTGGGGTTAACGCTCATCTGCACGGCTTCCAGCACGTTGCGGCCGGCCAGGTCAATGGCTGCCGCCCGGTTGAAAATCAGGTCGATATTGGCCTTGTCCGCGGCGATCAGGGCCTGCACCACCCGCATGACATCACCTCCCGCCAGGTAATGGGATTCCAGGTCATTGGTGGATATATCGATTCCCGCCTTGACGGCCATGATTTTGGCGTTGACGATCAACTTTGGCGGGATCTTGCGAAAACGCATGAACACGATATTGAAAAGGCCCACCGAAGCACCGGAAACCAGGGCCTGGACCCAGAGCGAAATTGCCGATCCGACAAAATAGACAAAGATAATAACGGCAATGAACAGCAGAATAAACAGAATATGGGTCAGTGTCATCACTCTCTCCTATGGTTTTGTTTTTTGGCTTGAATTTCCATTGTCGCCGCTCTCGCGGACCACCACGCGGTTGCCGGCGGCCTCGATCACCACCACGGGCCGGTCCTTCTCGATAAACTCCCCCCGGCTGACAACATCCACCCGGCGCCCCTCGATCAGGGCGGTGCCCGAGGGGCGCAGGTTGTTGAGGGTCTTTCCGGTCTTGCCCATGTAGCCGGCCAGCTTATCGGACTGGGAAGTGACCCCGTCAGTCTTTTTAAGGGATTTTCGCAAGGTTACCGGCGAGTAGGCCAGCAGCTTGAGCCCGGCTATCAGGACAAGCGGCAGGATTACGATATCGGCGGCCACGAGCATCATCCCCGCGGTCATGGATATATCGGTAAAGACCGTGTAGATGGAATAGCCGAAGAGCCCAATGGCCACGAGCGTCAGGATCCCTCCGGACGGCAGGATGACCTCGGCCAGAAGCACCACAATACCGGCCAATTGAATAATGAGGGGAAAAACCAGCGCCTCGGTCATGGGGCGGCCTTCCGCGAGACAATGACCCGGTTGCCCGAAATCTCCGAGATTCTCACCGCCGCTCCTTTTTCGATAAATTCGCCCTCCGTGACCACGTCAAAGACCTCCGTACCGATAGCCATCTTGCCCGAAGGACGCAGCGCGGTCATGGCCAGGCCCTCATCCCCCACTTGCACCCGGCTGGTCTGCCCGGCATCCGAATGCGCCCCTTTCAAACTGGCTGTCAGGTAAGGCCCGCCGGTGGCCGTGGATAGCCGGGGCAGCACATAACGGATGAAAAAAAGCCCCAGCCCGAACGACAGCAGGTAAGCGCCCAGCACCCGGATGATATTGCCCAGAAAAATATCGGTTTCCCAGGGAATGGCGGGATCGGGAATCACAAAATCCTGGAAGGTCAACACCAGGCCGACCATGATGCAGACCATACCGGCAAATCCGGCCAATCCGAACCCCGGCAGCACAAACACCTCAATGCCCATCAGCACCACCCCCAGAACAATGATCAAAAGCTCGGTATAATCGGCCAGCCCCACAATATACTGGTTCAAAAAAACGGCAGCCAGGCAGGCAATCCCCACAAACCCGGGGACGCCGAACCCCGGCGCCTTCATCTCCATATAAAGGGCCGCCAGTCCGATCATCATCAGGATCGGTGAGATGCTGCCGATAAACCGCACCAGGGTCTCCGACCAGTTCGGTTCGATCCGGACCAGCCCCGCCGTCCCGCCCCCCATTCTTGACAGCATCTCCTCGATGCTCTCGGCGGTCATGGACGAAAAACCCAATTCCCGGGCTTCGGCAGCGGAGAGGGTGAGCAGTTCGCCTTCCTCCACGACTGTGCGCTTCCCTGTCACCCGCTCTTTCTCCCCGGCTGAGAGCTCCTCAAACGCCTGCTTGTCCATGTACTTAGTATCGCCGTTGATACTTACCGCGTAAACGATCTTCTCCGGCGTGACCATGGCCTCGGCGAGGACTTCCGGATACCCGTTGCGCCTGGCCAGGGCCCGGAATTTGGCGCGTATCGGGGATTGAAATTTCTCCCCCATCATTTGCGGTCCTTCCTGGGAATAGCTGATGGGGGCGGCGTCGCCAATGGTGGTGGCCGGGCGCATGACCAGTCTGCCGCAGGAAAGGGCGATCAGGGCGCCGGCGGAAATGGCTTTTTTTTGCACAAAAGCAATGGATCGCTCGGCCGGCACGGTCAGCAGGGTATCCACAATATCCAGCGCGGCATCCACCCGGCCGCCAAAAGTGTTGATTTCAAAAACCAGCAGGCCTTCCGGGTCCTGCATGGCCTCCCGGCAGGCCCGTTCCATGAAAGCCGACATACCGGGGTCCACTGTTCCGGACACCGGGATGACATAAACCGGCCGGGACCCCGCCGCAGGTTCGGCTTTTGCCGGGTGAAGGGGCGCGGCTGAAAAAAGGGGCAGCAAGGCAAAAAAAAGAAAAACACAGTGGATCCGCTGTATTGACGGCCTGGTCGGCATGCGGCAGGTCCCTTGAATGGAAAAATAAAAAAAAGCACTGTAATCCTGACAAGTTAAAATACTATCGGGCGCCGCCCCTGTCAAGCTCAAAAGCCTGGCAACCGGCTTTTGCAGCAAAAATCAGAACTTGAAACCTGACATCATCGCCATGCAGCCATGGAGGGCGGACCAGGCGCAGCGTGTCCGACTGCAGAAGAAAACGAAGACACGCCCGGCCTTGAAGAAAAGGCGGACACGCTGCGCTTGGTCCGCCCTACGAGAGCTCCCGGCTGTCAAGCGCAAAAGCCAGCGAAAAAAACAGAAAAGCAGAACTTGACACCTGACATCATGGACATATAGAGCGCTCGGGGAGCCTGGTCCGCCACCGGAAGCTGGAAAATATGTTTGCACCTGCGCCTGCATATGTTAATTTATAAACAGCGTTTATATATTGCCGTTATGCTTTCAGGAACGCAATCCCCAGCACGGAGGTCCATGAAATGCGAACCACGTATTGGCCGGATGAGTACATTCAGAAACGGCGCACTGCCGGGGAGGCCCTGCAAACGATCCGAGCCGGCCAGCGGGTTTTCATCGGCTCCTCCTGCGGCGAGCCGCAGCACCTGGTGCAAAGCCTCGTTGACTCCGCCGACCGTTTTTCCGACCTGGAAATCGTGCGCCTGATGAGCCTGGAGAACTCCCCGATCACGCGCCTGGCCCTTGACAGCCAGGGCAGCAACTTCAGTATCCGAAACATCTACCAGGGGTCAGCCACGGCCAAGCACCTGTCCGCCAACCGCCCCTTTATCACGCCGATGCATATCTCAAAGGTGCCGGGCCTGTTTTTAAAACGGCACCTGCCGATCAACGCCGCTTTGATCCAGACTTCGGCGCCGGATGATTTCGGCTGGATGAGCATGGGCATCTCCGTGGATGTGGGCATAGCGGCTGCCCAGGCCGCTGATATCGTCATCGCCCAGGTCAACAATCAAATGCCGCGGGTCCTGGGCCACAGCTTTATCCATGTCAATGAAGTGGATTTCATTGTGGAAAAAGATGAACCCTTGCTGACCCTGGAGCAGCTGCCCGAGTTTGAAACCGCTCACAGCATTGCCCGGCTGGTGGCCAATCTCATCGAGGACGGCGCCACTTTTCAGCTCGGCCTGGGCGCCACGCCCAAGGCCATCCTGCTGGCACTCTCGGATAAAAATGACCTGGGGGTCCACACCCAGTTTATTATCGATGGAATCATGGATCTTGTGTCCATGGGGGTGATCACCAACCGCTACAAGGGGATCAACGACGGAAAGGCCGTGGCCACCAACGCCGTGGGGTCCAAAAACCTCTACGAATTCGTCCACGACAACCCGGCCATTGAATTTTATCCTTCCGATTACGTCAACAACCCGGCGATTATCGGCCGGCACAACAAGATGGTCTCCATCAACATGGTCATGGAAATGGATCTGACCGGACAGGCGGCGGTCGACGCCCTG
This sequence comes from uncultured Desulfobacteraceae bacterium, assembly GCA_964575805.1. Taxonomy (GTDB): domain Bacteria; phylum Desulfobacterota; class Desulfobacteria; order Desulfobacterales; family Desulfosalsimonadaceae; genus M55B175. Next base: position 18,693 of record CAZNSO010000033.1, on the reverse strand, counting down.
CCGCACAACTATTTTGCCGGTGTCTCCAGCATGCTCGACTTTATCCGGGGCACCGATGCCTGCCCGGACGGGAAATCGATTCTGATGCTGCCCTCCACCTCGATGGACGGCAAAACCAGCCGGATCGTGCCGGCCCTTGAAAGCGGGGCGGTCGTGGTGCCGAGAAGCGACGTCTCCTACGTCATCAGTGAATACGGCGCGGTCAACCTGTTTGGCAAAAACCTTCAGGAACGGGCCACCGCCATGATCAGCCTGGCCCACCCGGATTTCCGAGACGAGCTGTTTCAACAGGCAAAAGAGCTTGGCCTGATGAGCCCGGGACGAAAACTCAGCGAATCCCTGCGCAGCGTCTACCCCGTCGGCCTTGAAGAGGTGCGCCGATACGAGGATCAAACGGTTAAATTCCGGCCGGCCAAGCCCGTGGATATCCGGCGGATCCAGGAGCATTTCTACAGCCTGGACCGAAATGACGTGGTGGCCCGCTTTTTTTATGAAAAAACCGCGTTTCTGCGCGACGACGTGGAGTCCATGATTGAATCCGATTATATCAAAAATCTCACCATACTCGCTGTCACCGGGGAGTTCGGATTCGGCAAGGTCATCGGGCTGGGCGCTTACATGCTGGAGCCCAAAAACAACCTGGCCGAAATCGCCTTTTCCGTCTCCCGACCCTGGCAGGGCCAGGGGATTGCCTCGGTGCTTTTGAACAAGCTGGCTGAAGCGGCTCAAAACAATGGAATCGGCGGCCTGGTCGCCTATACATCGCCTGAGAACAGGGGGATGATCAAGCTTTTCAACAAACTGCCATACAAGGTGCATTCATCTTTAAGTGACGGCATGGTGGTGCTGATCTGCCGGTTCGAGGAAAAAGAAGGCAATGCAGCGGCATCCGAAACCCATGAATCATCCAAGCGTGAAGGAGGTCGTTAATGGTGGAAAAATATGATGCCCATCTGGAAACCTACCGGAAAATCGCCTTTGTCAACAGCTGGGAACAATACAAGGAACTCTATGACCGCTCGATTAAAGACCCCGAAGGGTTCTGGGCGGAACAGGCCGAAAAGTACCTGAGCTGGGACAGGAAATGGGATTCCGTGCTGAACTACGATTTTCATGAAGCCCGCATCCAGTGGTTCGAAAACGGCAAGCTCAATGCCTCGGCAAACTGCCTGGACCGGCACATGGACACCCTTAGCGACAAGGTGGCGATTTACTGGGAAGGCGATGACCCCTCCGAGACCAAGGCCCACACCTATGGCGATATATACCGGCGGGTCAACCGGTTTGCCGCTGTGCTGCAATCAAAGGGCGTAAAAAAAGGCGACCGGGTGATCATTTATCTGCCAATGATCATTGAACTGCCGGTGGCCATGCTGGCCTGCGCCCGCATCGGAGCGATCCACGGGGTTATTTTCGGCGGGTTCAGCTCAGAGGCCATCGCCAACCGGATTGCCGACTGCGGTGCGAAAATGGTGATCACCGCCGACGGCGGCTATCGCGCCGGAAAAACCGTGCCTTTGAAGGCTAACGTGGACCAGGCGCTTGAGCACTGCCCGGATGTGGACACCGTGATCGTGGTCAACCGCACGGGGGCAAAGCAGGAGTTGACACCCGGAAAAGAATTCTGGTGGGACGAGGAAACAGCCAACCCGGAGCTTCCCGATTACATCGAGCCGGAGCTCATGGATGCGGAAGACCCGCTTTTTATTCTGTATACCAGCGGGAGCACCGGAAAACCCAAAGGCGTTGTCCACACCCACGGGGGTTATCTTCTGCACACGGCCATAACCACCCGCCTGGTGTTTGATTTGAAAGATGACGAGGTCTTCTGGTGCACGGCCGATATCGGCTGGATTACCGGGCACAGCTACATCGTATACGGCCCCATGGTCAACGGCCTCACCGGCGTCATGTTTGAAGGGGTGCCGAGCTACCCGGACTTTGACCGCTTCTGGGAGATCGTCGAAAAATACAAGGTAAACAAGTTCTACACCGCTCCCACCGCCATTCGGGCGCTTGCCAAGGAAGGCGACGCGCACGTGGCCAAACATGACGTGTCCTCGCTGACCCTGCTGGGTACCGTCGGCGAGCCGATCAATCCGGAAGCCTGGCGATGGTATTACCACAACGTCGGCCGGGACTGGTGCCCGATTATCGACACCTGGTGGCAGACCGAAACCGGCGGCCACATGCTGACCCCGCTGCCGGGGGTGGCCCCGATAAAGCCGGGCTCCTGCTCATTTCCTTTTTTCGGCGTCGACCCGGTGGTGCTCGATGATACCGGAGAGCCCGTCAAATACCCCGGCGAGGAGGGGATCCTCTGCATCCGCCAGCCCTGGCCCGGCATGGCCCGCACGGTTTACGGCGACCACGAACGGTTTCGGGACACCTATTTCAGCCACGTACCGGGGATGTATTTCACCGGCGACGGCGCCAAGCAGGATGAGGACGGCTACTTCTGGATCATCGGACGGATCGATGACGTAATCAACGTCTCCGGGCATCGCCTGGGCACCGCGGAAGTGGAGTCCGCCCTGGTTTTGCACAAGAATGTGGCTGAAGCCGCCGTTGTCGGGGTTCCCCATTCCATCAAGGGCCAGGGGATATATGCCTTCATCATTCTCAAAAGCGGCGCCACCCCTTCGGATGATCTTAAAAAAGAGCTTGTGCAGCAGGTGAGAAAGGAAATCGGCCCGATAGCCACCATTGACGTGATTCAATGGGCTGACGGACTGCCCAAAACAAGAAGCGGCAAAATCATGCGGCGGATTTTGAAAAAAATCGCGGCCGGCAAACTCGACGAACTCGGGGACACCTCAACGATTGCCGATGAAACCGTCATTGACAGGCTCATTGAGGATCGCGTGGATATAACCTCATTATAAAGCGGCCATTCATGGGGATGACAATCGGTATTGCCCGGGATGACCGGTTTTTGGAACACAAAACCGGTCATTTTCACCCCGAGCATCCCAAGCGGCTGGATTCCATATACCGGATGATAGACCGGGAGTTTGGAACTCCGGCCGCCAGCCTGTCAGTATTCCAGGCCCGCCCGGCCCCCGTGGAACTGATCGAGCGCATTCACTCGCCGGAGCATATCCGCCGCATCCTGAAAACATCGGAGCATCGGACGACTCACCTGGCCCCGGACACCCCGGTCTGCGCAAAATCCTACATGGCCGCCTGGCTTGCGGCAGGCGCCTGCCTTCAGGGAATTGACGCCCTGCTAAGCAATGCCTGCCAGGCATTCTTCGCCCTGGTCCGCCCCCCCGGCCATCATGCCTTTGCCAACCGCGCGGGCGGGTTCTGCATTTTCAACAATATTGCCATTGCCGCCCGCTACGCCATCGATCATTACAAGCTGGAGCGCATACTGGTCATTGACTGGGATGTTCATCACGGCAACGGGATCCAGGCGCTCTTTTACTCAGACCCGCGCGTGCTTTATATCTCCACGCACGACCTGATGCTCTACCCCTATTCCGGCGAAATCGCCCAAACCGGTTCGGACTTCGGCGAAGGCTTCACCATTAACGCCCCGATTGAACGGGAGATGCGTGATGCAGACATCCTCTGGCTGTACCGCGCCATCCTGAAACCGGTGCTTCACAACTTCAGGCCCGAGTTAATCATGGTGGCGGCCGGTTTTGACGCCCACCGGGACGACCCCCTGGGCCGTTCCGGCTGGACCGAGGCCGCCTATGCCGGCATCACCCGGATGCTCCGGGAAGGCGGGCCCGGCAGCGAGAACCTGCACCCGCCCCTTTTTCTGGCCCTGGAAGGCGGATATAACCCCCGGGCACTTGCCAGCTGCATCCATTCTGTGTTATGGGAATTGATGCAGGCCCCGGCTGCGGCATCGGAGCTGCCGCCGGAACACGAAGCAACAGCCGCACTGGTCGAACAGTTGCTGGAAATACACTCGCAATATGGAATCATGAAATGATTGATGGCTTCGTAAAAAGCCCAATATCTGCGTTGCGCTGCATCCCTCGGAATTTCACGTACTCCTGTACGCTGCATTCCTCGGGATTTGCGACGCCTTGATCTTGAACTTTTTACTTTGCCATCTCAAACTGACTTTTTACGAGAAAGACAATGATTAAGGCAAGAATCCCCGCACAGAACACGGAAACCGCCAACCTGCAATCCCACAAGGATTTTTGCCGCCGGTTCCAATGGGCTGACATTGAAAAGGAATTCTCCTGGTACGGCAAAGACCGGATGAACATCATCACCGAATCCATCGACAAATGGGCAGGTGATCCGCAGCGGGCCGATCATCCGGCCATGATTTTTCAGAAACAGGACCTCATTGAAACCTACACCTACCGGCAGCTCAAGGAAAAATCCTGTCAATGGGCGGCCTTGCTGGCGGAATACGGCTTTGCCGAGGGAGACCGCCTGATCACCCTGCTCCCGCCATCGCCGGAAGTTTATTTTGCAATGGCCGGCTGCGCCCGGCTGGGAGTGCTTTTCTGCCCTGTATTCGCGACCGCCGGGTTTTACGAACTGGAAACCAGGCTGGAATCAACCGCGCCAAAAGGCGTTTTCACTCATCCGGACCTGGTTGAAAAACTGTCCTACGAGTTTGCCTCCCAGGTGGACTATATCTTTTTGACCCAGTCCACGGGGGCGGGACTTTTCTCCAATGAAACACCGATCGCCGCCCGGATTGATCAAATGCCCACGGACTTTCCGGCCCGCCAGCTTCCCGGGCATGCGCCCTTGTACATGATTTTCACCTCCGGCTCCACGCGGCCGCCGAAAGGGGTGGTGCATACCCACAAGGATATGACCGGCATCCTGGCAACCACCCGCTGGGTCCTGGATGTCAAGCCGGAGACGGTGTTGTGGACGGATGCAGATCCCGCCTGGGTGACCGGAATGGTGTACGGCGCGCTCGCCCCCTGGCTCTGCGGCATTACCTCCGTGATCCAGGGCGATCCCTTCACGGCGGCCAACTGGTACTGGACACTGGAAAGCCACAAGGTCTCCGTCTGCTACACGACCCCCCGCACGCTGCGGGATCTTATGAATGCCGGCAACGATCTTCCCTCACGCTATGACTTGAGCCAGCTCAAGCACATTGCCACGGTGGGCGCCCCGCTGGTGCCGGATCTGTTTTACTGGAGCGGCCAGCACCTTGGCTGCTACCCCTGTGACACCTGGTGGATGACAGAGACCGGCATTATCTGCATCGCCAATTATCCGGGCATGGATATCAAACCCGGCGCCATCGGCAAACCCGTTCCCGGCATCCAGGCGGCCATCCTTGATGAGAACGGGGAGGAACTGCCGCCCTTATCCATCGGGGAACTGGCCTTAAAAGCCCCGTGGCCGGGGATGATGAATGACTTGTGGCAGGACCGCTTCCGGTTTCAGAAATACTTCAAAAACGATCAATGGTTTTTGACCGGCGACATCGCCCTCTATGACGAGGAAGGCTATTTTTACCACCAGGGTCGGAATGATGACCTCTTAAAAGCCGGGGGGGAAAAGTTGATCGGCCCCTTTGAAATCGAGCAGGTTCTGACCATGCACCCGGCGGTATCCGAGGCGGCGGTGATTTCCAAAGGGACGGAGCCCGGCCAGGGGATGTCCTACCTGAAGGCTTTTTTAAGCCTGAAAAAAGGCTACATTTCCTCCAACCGGCTGAATTACGAGATAAAAGCGTATCTCAAGGCCAATCTCAGCGAGGACATCCTCATCCAGGAGGTGGTCTTTCTCGACGCACTGCCCAAAACCCGCAGCGGCAAGCTCCTGCGCCGGGTCCTGCGGGCCTGGGAGTTGGGGCTGCCCGGCGGGGACGTGGGCAACATGCAGGATTGATCCCAAGGAAGGGCAATACCCGGGCTACAAGGTAAAGCGGAGCCGGGCACCCACACCATGGGGATCAAAGTCTTCGTTGGGGGCAAATACATGCTCGACCTCCGCGTTCTGACTCAAGGCCGCCTCAACCATTTCATCCGCCAGATACTCGGTGTAAACCATCGCGCCGTCACAGGCCGGGCACTTTTCCTGGTATGTTGACAGGGTATGGTCCCTGGGGCAGACATAGCCCTCTGCCTTAAAGTCCGGATGTATCACCAGCGTCTGCACCTGGCACAGGTTCAGGGCCTCGAGAACGGGCTCCAGCCCAAGCTCACCCTTGTCACGGGGCCCGCTGTGCTCGATAATCCAGGAAATAAGGGACTGTTCCCGGTCCCGCTCCCAGGCCTGGGCCGCAGCAATGGCTTTCTCTTTGATTTCCGGCAGGGGGTTGTCCGGATGGGCGGTAAATTCCGTGGCCAACCGCTCTTTCAGATAGCTGTGCAGGTGGTCTTTCAACCGGGGCAGCGTCTTGTCCGAGGGGCCCCCCAGAATCAGCCGGGTAAAATGCTTCTTCCTGAAAAAAGCCAAGGTTTTGTCGGCCACATGCTTTAAGTGCCGGTGCACATGGTCCTGGATATGCCGCTCGATACGTTTGTCACCGATGCCTCCATGCACCGTTCCGCCGCCGCCGGTTGTCATGGACTGCTTGACCCGGACCCCGTCCGGCACATTGTCTTCAAGAAACACATCCGGGGATTCTTCAATTTCTCCCAGATACAGGGAAAAAATCCGGGCTTTCCGCGAATCGGCAACCACGACGCAATACCTGTCAAACTCGTCGAGCAGCATGGTCAGCGGCCGCGTGTAGGGGTCAAAATCCACTGATATGGAACTGGACAGCCCCACCGGCAGGTGATACTCCTGCCACAGCCCATCAGCATCAGCAAACAAAACAATGAGGCGGACGCCGGAGAGCCGGACGTGTTTCTTCTGCACATCCCCCTCGATTCTCTCCAGCAGGGACTTTAGCCGCCTGACCTGCTCCCGGGTATACCGGCTGTCTGAGGCGACGGTTTTCAAGGTGGTATGAACCATGGAATTGAGTTCGCTCTCCACATTACGCGGAGGAGTTACGTTCAGGTACATGCTGACAACCGGATTACCGGTATTCTGATAACCGGCCAACTCTTCAACCTGCGCTCTGTCTATCATCATGTCCGCTCATCCTCCTTTACACACATCCTGTCAAAATATAACTACTTGGTTTCTATGAGATATATTAATCAGGACAGGCGGGATGTCAAACCCGGGGGCAAGGGAAAGGAGGCTGCACTACCCGGCCCCCCTTGAGATCAGGGGGACATGAGGGAATGGACCGGAAAGGCCAGAATGCGGGTGCGCCCCTGCTTATGCGAATCGGCGTTCTCCGATTCACAGACAAGCAGTTGATCCCGGTAAACCGAGACACCGCGGATTTTCCCGAAAAAGGGCTCCTCCAGGAGGTGCAGCCGGTAGGAGCCGCCGGAGGACCGGAGGATGCCCACGATCGCCGGACCTGGCTGCCTGCCGAACACGCCGGCGGCACCGGCTTTGTTGAGAACGCAGGCAGCGGCGAAAGCGCCTTGATGTTCAAAAACCACCGGCTGCCGGAATACACTGACCTGCCGGGGGGCGGCCGCCGGGTCTTCCGGATCACCGACCAGGAAAGTGCTCCGGGAACCCGAGAACCTTGACGGGGATTGCCATTGCCGCCGGCCGGACTCATGAAGCACCAGCCTGCCGCCGGGGTTGAAAAAGCCGCTTTCCGGGACCCCGTTGCCGTTCAAGTCGGCTGAAAAAGCCGCAAATATATGGTAGCCGCGGGGCACTGCCAGGTTTTCTTCCCTGGAGACCGTGTCATCTTCCAGGCTCATCCGATACACCACCGGCATGAGCAGGTCCGCCAGGCTGAAGCGCTGGGCACGCAGCCTGGGGCGGCCATCATCTGCCGGACCGCCCATAAAGGCCAACGCATAGTTGATATCCCCGGCAACGTTCCGGAAACCGCTGTCTGATAATTCCAGGATTTTCGAGCGCATGCCCTCGCCGGGGACAAAAATATTGACCGCCACCAGTCCCCGGCTGCCGACGCTCATATGCACCGGTTCCCCGAAGCCTGTATAATCATAGCGGAAGGTCGCCCCCCCCTCAAGAGCCCTGGCCACGATGTCCCGGCCGCCAAGGAAGACCAAAAACGGCTTTTGTCCGTCTGAAGCTGTCGTCACCCCAAAATGGTCCACCTCCCGGTCCAGGCGGGCCAGCACCGCGGGCTTTTGGGTCTCGATTTCAGCCACCCGCCCGGAGGGCATCCCCCCTTTTCCCGTTTCCGGGCCGGATGCCCCATCCCCTGGCGCTTCCACGCCGGCAGGATAGACGGCCAGCAGTTCATCCCCGCCCCACACCGCCAGCCGGTCTGCTTCCGGTGCAAAAACCACTTGCGGCCTTGCTTGATCCTTTTGCGCGCCTTTGTCCGAGGCCTGCCGGTATCCCTGCCAATCCAGATGGTCCAGCCGGGCCCTCAGGAACAGGTAATCAGAGAAAAAAGCCCCGCTCTTATCCATGAAAAGGGCAGCAACGCCTCTGTAACGGACGGCCTCAAGCCCCGGTTGGAGGGTGTTGTCATTTTTCCGCCATTTGATCGCAAGCTCCGCAAAATTGGCATGCACGCGCACAACCTGGCAGATGGCCACGGCATCGGCCAGGCTCCCCAGCGTCTCGCCGGTATCCGGGTCAACCACGGCCCGCCCCTTTGGATAAAGGGAAAAAAAATCGCCTTTTTTGATCCCCGCCCGGCGCCCCTTGTTGATCAGGTGCTGCTGCTCCGGCCCGGCTATCAGGCGAGCCTTTTTGACGGAAAAATCCTGTTGCACCTGCTCAACCGGGAACCCCGCTCCCGAGGCCGGAATGCCCGACAGGAGCAGAGCCGCCACAGCCAGCAGCAATTGTTTTACCGGAAACGGCAAAGATTTCACCTCTAAAATTGAAATACCGCGCCGGCTGCCAGCCGGTACAGGTCATCGGTGTCCGCAAAAAGCGCCTCGGTAAGCTTGCCGGAGAAAAGGTAAGCGCCTTCGAGCTTGAAGGTAAGGTTCTCATTCATGTCATAGGCGTACCAAAGGTCAAGCTCATAGCCCAGGGCATCCTCATGCCTGCCGTTGCCCAGGCTCACATCCTCAGCACTGGCCAGGTAGCGGGCAGCCGCCCGAAGGCTGTTTTTGGGATTGATTATCTTCATTTCCCCTTCCAGGGCAAAATTGACCAGCCCATTGGCCAGCTTGTAAGGCTGGTCCGCGACAAACCGATCCAGGGAAGCGGACAGGGAGTCTTTAAAAAAAATCTGCCCGATCCGGACATCCGCATCAATCCCGCGGAAATCCTCCTGATCGTTATCAGCGGGATCACCATCGCCGCTCACGTAAAGGGCGTTAAAGGAGAGCTTCCGCTCATCCCCCATTTTGAACCCCACGGTCAGGTTGGCCAGGTAAGCGGAGACATTCCCTGTTCCGCCGGGGCCTGTATCGCCGCCCTGGTATACCAGATCGCCCGTGGTGAAAACGGGGCCTGTAACCGCACCCGTAATCCCCGCCCAGTACTGGTCCGCATCCTTTTCAGCCCCGCTTTTGCCGCCATAATCCAGGGCATAAACCCCGAAACCACCGATTTTGAGATGCGAGGCCGGCCAGAAATCCGCCCTGGCCACGAAAAGGTCGGTGTCATCGTTGGCATCCGCAATGTCATCTTCCACACCGCGGTACCAGCCGGTCTGCCAGGTCACCGGGCCGTTCCCGTGCAGGGTGACCCCGGCTGCAGTCTCCGTCCACACCCAGTGGTTGATCCCGGTCTTCTGAAGCCCGGCCCGGCCGCTCAGCTTGCCGCCCATACCCGGAACAGCGGACTGGATATAGGCGAACCGGTTTTCAAAATCCACGCTGTCCCCGGAATAGCCCCATTGATCACCAAAGTTGTTTGCCCCGGTTTCAAAGCCATACACCGCTTTGGCCAGGCCGTCATCGGTTCCGATTTCGGAGCGAAAGCGAAACTTGCCCACCCCTATGGTGGCGCTGTCCGGGTCAGGCGGCGGGTCACCGCCGTCCAACAACCTGGCATTGGATGTATTGAGCACCCCGGTAAGGGCTTTCCCGTGAAACTCCACCGTGGCGGCGGCTGCCCCGGCGGCGGAAGCCGCCGCAAAAAAAAGTGCCAACAAACATGCCGGAATCGTTTTTCTCATTTTCCCCCCATCCTTTCTTCTGTCCTCTGTCTTCTGTCCTCTGTCTTCCGTCCTCTGTCCTCTGTTTTTCCGTCTTCCGTAATTTCAGCCCCAAACAAATCCGAATAAAAATCGCCCTCAGGCGCGCCCCTTCCCGGAACCGCCATTTCACATATCCCTTTTGCCACCATCCCCCGTACAGGCGCTGCCAGAACCCTTCCCCGCAGGCACCGTCCGGTTTCGACACAAAATTGCCATAATTTTGTGACAAAAGAATCAAATTATCAATAAACAATTTTTTTGACATCTTTTTTTTCAATTATCGCCTCCAAGCCGGCTTCCCGGCATTGTACCCCGCTCCGGCACGGCAGCTGCCTGAGCTTTTCCGGAGTCCTCATGGCACGAAGCTTGCCAATAAATACCCTTCTGCGCTATATAATGACTTTTGCCGGAGCCTCATCAAATTTTTACCGGAAATGGAAACCGCACATGCTAATTAACCTGACGTTGCTGGGCATCGGGTTCGGATTGCTTTATTACGGGGCGCAATGGCTGGTCAAGGGCGCTGTCAACCTGGCCAGAAGCCTGGGCGTCAGCACGGTTGTCATCGGCCTGACCGTTGTGGCCTTCGGCACATCCGCTCCCGAGTTTGTCGTCAGCCTCATCTCCTCGGTCCAGGACAAAAGCATGATTGCCGTTGGAAACGTGGTGGGCAGCAATATCTGCAATATCGCCCTTGTCCTGGGAGCAACGGCCGTCCTGATGCCGATTGCCGCCGACCGCTCCGTGGTCCGGCGGGACATTCCCCTGATGCTCGCCATCTCTTTTTATCTTCTACTCCTCTCCCTGGATTCGCACATCAGCCGGATCGAGGGAGCCACCCTGTTTGCCGGGGTGATTGTTTATACCTTTTTCAATTATTACATATCCGCTGTAGAAAACCGGGCAGCCCGGGAACCCTCGCCCAGGGCGCCGCATAAACCCCTCCCCGGCTGCGACGCGGACATTCCGGCGGCCGACCCCGCCGCCCAGGCCGAAAATGTCGCGATCATCCCCTCGCGCACCCGGCAGATCCTCATGATTATGGCCGGTATAGCCGGGGTGGTTATCGGGGCTGACACCATGATCGACGCCGCGGTGGGCATTATGAAAAATGCGGGGGTGAGCGAAAAATTCATCGGCCTGACCATTGTCGCCTTCGGGACCTCGCTTCCCGAGCTGGCGACCTCTGTTGCCGCAGCCGCGAAAAAACAAATGGACATCAGCATCGGCAACCTGGTGGGCAGCAACGTCTTTAACATCCTCTTTGTCATCGGCGCAGCCGGCATGGCCCGGCCCATATCCATTCCCGGCGGCTTCTTTGGAAGCGGCCTGATTATCGACTACGCCATGATGATGGGGATCAGCCTTCTGCCCTGGCTGATGATGCGCAGGGACTGCCGGGTGAAACGATGGGGCGGGGCTTTGCTTTTATGCTGTTATGCCGCTTATCTGGGTTATCTTGTCATCAGCGGATAGCCGGATGCGGCCGGCGTTTTCCGGGCGGATACCGCTTGCACCCGAAACCGGGTATGGGTTATATTGATGTTTGAATAATTCTGTGGACATGTTTTCAATCTCCTTGGCGGACCCCGCTCGCAGGGCTGAGTAAGGCTCTCGTAACTATCGTAGGGCGGACCAAGCGCAGCGTGTCCGCCTTCAAAATGGCGTGTACACCTTGCTTTGTAGATTTTGAAAATATTAGTAATATGGTATCCGGCATACCTCCATGACAATCCTCAAGAGATCGAACGCCGACAAATGAATATGGAACAAATAGCGGCACATTACGATATCGACGCAGATCTGGCCAACACCGTGCTGGCGGCCATAAAAAAAGAAAAAGGCAGCCTCACGGGTATCTGCGCAGACGACCTGATCCCTGTTGACGGTTTTCACACCCGGGGCCGCAAATCCACCGTGGAACTCGCCAGACTGCTGGAGATCAACCCGGGGGACCGGGTGCTGGACCTGGGCTCCGGCTCCGGCGGCACGGCCCGCTACCTCGCCACCCGCTTCGGCTGCCGGGTTGTCGGCATCGACCTGATCCCGGCCTATGCCCGGCTTGCCCATGAATTGTCCGGGCTTATAGGCATTGCGGACAAAACCGCCTTTACCTGCGGCAATGTGCTGGATCTGCCGTTTGCCGACGCGGGCTTTGATATCGTCTGGACCGATCATGTCCAGATGAATCTTCCGGACAAAAAACGATTTGCCGCGCAGATCGCCAGGGTCCTGAAGCCCGGCGGAAAAATCGCCGTTCACGAGGTCTTCAGCGGCGATCAGGGCGAGCCGTTTCTCCCGGCCCCCTGGTCCGGTGACGCCGCCACCAGCTTCATGGTCCGGGCTGAAGACATGCAGGCCGCCTTCAGGGAAATGAATCTTTTAATCCGCCAATGGCAGGATGTCACGGAAATATCCAGTCAATGGTTTCAGAAAATGCAGGCCAGAAGAAATGCCGGCCCTATCCCGCCGATTGGCATTCATCTGCTGATGGGGCCCAACACCTCCGAAAAAATGGCCAACATGGGCCGCAGCCTGGCAGAAGGGCATGCCCGGGTCATCCTGGGCCTTGTTGAAAAGCCCTGAACTTCGTCCGGACGCCAGATACCGAAGCCGGTAAGCGTTTAGGGAAGCACACCCATCATCATTCGATAGACATATTTTCAATCTCCCCGGCGGACAAAGCGCGCAGGGCGCCGTAAGGCTCTTGTAGCCCCTGCAACTCTCGTAGGGCGGACCAAGCGCAGCGTGTCCGCCTTCAAAATGGCGTGTACACCTCCGTTTTATGGTTACCTGTTTTTGCAAACGTCAGCAGCCAATCGCCGCCTTTTACTTTCCTTTACTTTTGCTTTCCTTTAACTGATTTCTGTGCTAAAAAGTAAACTATACTCATCAAAATATGCGTTTTTACTCATTTCGCATTAAACAGGAGACAGTTATTGGCCCGCCTTCCCACTGCCACGGCGCCCGCCCTGCCTGACACATTTTCCCGGGATGCGGTTTTTGCCCATTTTTCCGCTGAAGTATTTGCCAGTGCCGATGACACCACCCGTCATTTCCAGATGCAGACGGCCTTTCTGCCATATATGACGGCACGGATGGCCGCGCAGATCTCCGGTTCGCCCGAGGCGGAACAGATATTGCGTCACCTGCACGAGCAGCATGTTTTTCTCGAGTGCCGGCCGGCCAGGCAACCGGTATTTGCCTACCACCCCCGCTACCGCGAATTTTTAACTCGGCAGGCGGAAAAAACCTATGACCCGGAACATATCAAGCGCCTCAGGCGGCAGGCCGCCGATATTCTGGAGGCAGTTGATCTGAAGGAAGACACGGCTTCCATTTTCTTCCGGACCAGGGACCGCACTGAACTGGAACGTCTGCTTCACGACTTCGCGCCGCAGCGCATTGCCGGGGGCGGAGCCCCAATTTGGGAAAATTGGGTCCGATCCATTCCTGAAACAGAACAAACACATTCACCGGTCCTTATGTTCTGGCGGGGAACCGCCCGCCTTGCCGATGATCCGGCAGCAGCCCGGCGCGATTTGAAAATCGCTTTTGATGAGGCGGCGGATACGAGTGCGATCAAACTGCTGGCCTGGGCCGCCGTGGTGGATACCTACACGCTGGCGTGGGATGATTTCAGACCGCTGGATGCCTGGATCAGCTGGATGGAAAACGCCATGGCCGGGGGTCTCGAGTTTACCGACAAGGTGGTGGCGGCCCGGGTCGTCACCAGCATGAGCACGGCCCTTATACTGCGGCAGCCCCATCATCCGGAGATCACCGACTGGATTGCCGCCGCTCTTCCGGCAGCGCGGGAGTTTGCCGATATCAACTTCCGCGTGCAGACCTATTTTTTTATTGCCGTTTTTTACTTCTGGCGCGGGGATCTGCCGCATTTCCGGGCGATCCAGGCCGAGGTGGACAATCTGGTGACCCTGCCGGCAGCGTCACCGCTATCCCGGCTTGCCCGGCCCTGCCTGGCGGCATTTACTGACATCTGGCTGGAAGGGGCCTATGAAACCGCCCGGGACCGGATCGATGAGGCCCTGGCGTTTGCAAGCGACAACGGCGTCTACACCTGGAATCACATGCTGCTGTCCCTGCAGGCATATTGCCGGCTGGCCCGGGGGCAGGTTGCCTGCGCGGAGCAATCCCTGAGCGAACTGGCCGGCCTGCTCGATGGCTCCAGAAAACACCTGTACAGCCTGTATTATTACCTGCTTTCCTGGTCAAGTTATCTCAAAGGGCAAAATGCCGTTGCCAGGGTTCAGGCATCCACGGGCCTTTCGTATGCCGAAACCACCGGCTACGTCTTTGCGCACATCCTTTGCCTGATTCAAAATGCCTGGATTCTGGATGAAACCGGCGATGCCCCTGATGGCGCCGATGCCGCCAACGCCGCCGGCCTGCTGGCCCGGGCCAAAGACCTCTGCCGGCAAACCGGCAGCGCCATGCTGGCGTATGCCACCGACCTGGTGGCGGCCGGACTGCTTTTGAAGGGGGGGCGCCAGGCCGAAGGACGAGCGGTTCTCGCCCAAGCCCTGGCATCAAGCCGTGAAAACGGATACCTCACGCCGCCGTGGTGGTGTGACCCGCCGTTTATGGCGGATTTGTGCGTCACAGCCCTTGCGCATGACATCGAACCGGCCCATGTTGCCGAAATTATCCGCAAGCGCCGGATAATCGCCGGGAACCTGCCTGGAGGCGTTTTTCAAAAATGGCCCGCGCCGGTAAAAATTTATACTTTCGGCCGATTCGAGATTCTCCGGTGGGGGGAGCCGGTGCGGTTTTCCGGAAAGGTTCAGAAAAAGCCCCTTGAACTGCTCAAGCTCCTGATCGCATTGGGCGGAAAAAACATCCGCAAGGAACAGGTTATCGACATTCTGTGGCCGGATGCCGAGGGCGATGGGGCGAACAAGTCCTTTGCCACAACCCTTTACCGGCTGCGGCAGCTCCTGGGAGAGAAGCAGGCGATAGCGCTTCCGGAAGGCTATATCTGTTTAAACCCTCATTATTGCCGGGTGGATTCGCTCTGTTTTCTGGAAGGAGCCGCTGAAATAGCCTGGAATAGGCTGTCCGCCCCGGATGCGCAAACCCTGCAGGCGATTGAAGATCTTGTTGCCATCTATGACGGCCCTTTTCTTTCAGGTGATGCGGAAACCGCGTGGGCGCTTGTTTTCCGGGAAAAGCTCCAGCGCAAATGCCTCCAATTGCTGCAAGGTCTTGGCCAATACCGGGAGCAGCGGGAGGAATGGGACCAGGCCATCCATTACTACGAAAAGGGCCTGGAGGTGGATCCCCTGGCAGAGCCCGTGTACCGGCAACTGATGCTCTGCTATCATCACCTCGGCTGGCCGAGTGAAGTCATTCGTACATACCAGCGCTGCAGCCGGAAATTAATGGACGGCCTTGGCATTGCGCCTTCAGAGCCCACTGAAACCCTGCTTGCCAAACTAATTTCGGCCCGTGCCCGGCGCCGGGTTTAGCCCCGGTTTTTTCCCCTTCCCCGCCGTTTTTTTTCAATCGGTAATCAATCTGTGATTCTGCCTGTGATTAAATCGGGTGACAATGTGGCAGTTGTTTCCATCATGATTGAATTCAAGGGAGAAAAAAACGATGCAGCAGGACAATCAAATCAAAGACCAGGCGACTGAAGAGATTTCAGCAATTCCCCAAACCGTTCTCCAGGTGATCACCCACCCTGCCGGATTTTTTCGCGCCATGCCCAAAACAGGAGGGTTTCTCCGGCCTCTTATTTTCATGGTCATCATGGGAATCGTCGGCGGGTTCCTTCAAGCCGTCCTCTCCCTGATCGGGCTGTCCACGGGCGGTCTGGTCAGCGGTGTGGCCGCCATCATCCTGATGCCGCTTCTGGTGACCATCTTCGGCTTCATTGGCGCTGCCATCCTTTTTGCCATATGGAAGCTCATGGGATCCCGGCACGGCTTTGAAACCGCTTACCGGGGCATGGCCTACAGCGCCGCCATCACGCCGGTCACCTCGGTTTTCGGCATCCTGCCGTATCTGGGCGGTATTCTGGGGATTGTGTGGATGACCTATCTGTTGGTGGTGGTGAGCACCCAGGTGCATGAAATCAAGGCAAAGACCGCCTGGACAGGATTCGGGGCAATCGGCGCGATACTGATCCTGATGACGCTGAGCACCGAAATCGCGGCCCGGAAAATGACCCGGGGCCTGGAAAACTGGCAGAAAGAATCCGGTTTGAATCAAAAGGGACTGGAATCGCTCGAAGACATGTCACCGGAGGAAGCCGGCGAGGCGGTGGGCAGGTTCCTGAAAGGGATGAACCAGGGAAGCGCGGAATAATCCGGCTGCCGGGAGGCGTCAACTTACCGCCATCCAAAAATAAAAAAAAATTAAAGGGTTTTACTATATGCACATGCAATCAGAGCCTTATGCTGATCTTATGGTCTTAAAAAAGCTGTTTTGCCGTTTCCTTGTCGGCCTCCTGCTTATCGGTTTCGCGGGGTTCGGGCTTGGCTGCGACAGTGGCGGCGGCAGCAGCCGATCCAATGATGCCGGCCCTGAGACGCCCGGGGAGACACCCGGCTCGGAGCCGGGCACCGGCGCCTTTCTGGCCATGGTGACCAATCCTGACGGAGAGCCTGTGGCCAATGCCGTCATCGGGGATCTCGGGGTTACCGCATCCAACGGGGTGGCCTCCGGGGATGGCCTGGCGGCTCCCGGGAATTGGTACCCGGTTTCCGCAGTCGGTTATGCCCCTGACTTCGTCCGTGCCGCCGGGGAAATTAACGGCACACTGGTGTATGAGGCCATCCTCACCCCTGTGGGCAGCCGTGGACGATATAGCCCCGGCGAGCCGACCCTCATCAGGGACGACCCGGCAGATCCCGTTGTGGCGCTTACCGTTCCGGGCGATGTGTTTTCAGAGGAAGGGGTGTTTCTGGAATTAACCCGCATCCCCCCCACGCGCCTTGGGCCGCTGTATGCGCCCACCGGCTCCGGCGAGGCGCTTTATCCCCGGATCGCCTTTTCCATCGAAGCGTTTGACAGCAATGGCGATGAAGCGGATTTTCTGCTCGGCAGCACCGCCACCGTTCAGGTGACAGATTACGGTATCTTGGGCGACCCCCCCGTGCTCGCCCGGTTCAATGCCGACAGCGGGCAGTGGGAGGCACTCGGCCACGGCACGTGCCGGCGCCTGGACGAAAATACCATCGAGGCTACACTCACCCATTTCTCCGTCTTCGGGGGCATGGGCGGGGACGCGCCTGCAAGCGAGCGCCGGGATTACGGTGGCGCCCGGTCCCGTTATCGGGACGCTGTAAGTAAATGGGCGGAGCAAGGCGGGGGCAGCGAAACGCCCCAAGAGGTTCGCGAGGCTTTGGAAGATCTTGCCGCCGAGGCGGAAGCCTTCGCCGATGCCAACCATAACGAAGTTGCCAAGCAGCGTTTATTAACGGTAGTGGCGCAAGCCCAGCTGGTGGGCATGGAGGAGCTGTCCAGCCGCTTGACGCAAAAGGCGAAGGATGTTGCCCAGGGCATTGCCCAGGGGCTCATCAATGATCCGGATTGCGGCCGCCTGAGGGAAATGATGGGCAGCATGGCCCAGTGTCAGCTCCTTGGTCTGGAAACCGAAGCCAATCAGCTTCAAAACAAGATCCGGGATTTGCTCAATGTCTGCAGCAATTGGCATGGTACCATCAACTATATAATGGACATGGAGAACCCTTACCCGGATTACGGGATAGACGAACTGAGAAAACACAGCGGACCCGGCACATGGACGGAGCGCCACGAGGTGGTGCTCTCCGTCAACCCGGAGAATTACGACATCACCGGCGATGACGTTGTCACCCTGGTTGCACCGGAAGTCGCCTACCGCGCCCCGGAGGAGGACCCGGAGAGCTGTTCGGGAGACGGCTACCTGGAGCTCAAAAACAGGGGCAACCCGCAAATCGGCGATTTATTCCTGACCATCGGGGGCGGCTTCAAGCCGGGAGAACGACCGGTGTTTACGCTGGACATGCCTGAAAAAGGCCCTGGCAGCGGCGATATCGCCATAGAATTCAAGCAATATTTCCACTGCCCGCCGGAATCTGTCGGCACGGGCTACCTGCCCATCGTCCCGGCTCACAGTTACCGGTCCCTGCTGGTCGGCGTGGGGCAAACACCGCCCCTGACACTCCAGGAAATGCTAAACAACGGCCAGTATCACGATCACGGATGGTGCGAGATCATCAAGGGCTACCAAACCGTGCCGCTTAATGCCGCTGCAAAAGGCATGTGGCCGTTTACCCGGACCACGGTGCGCTGGCACTTTGTCCAGATCAAGCCGAAGCTGGAATAAGGAAATATTAATGTTTGCATAATTTTTTAGACATATATTCAATCTCCTTGGCGGACAAAGCGCGCCGGGCTCCGTAAGGCTCTCGTAACCCTTGTAACTCTCGTAGGGCGGACCAAGCGCAGCGTGTCCGCCTTCAAAATGACGTGTACACCTTAGTTTGATGGTTACCTGTTTTTGCAAACATTAGTACCGCCGAAGGCTGGCCCATGAGCTGCCTTCCCTGCCAGCGCGGACAGGGAAGGCAGCCGCC
>CAZNSO010000032.1:0-32497 GCA_964575805.1 uncultured Desulfobacteraceae bacterium | reverse complement strand
CGCCCATAGATCGTCCCTCCTTATTCTAATTTATTTTTCCACAATAACTCTTGATAATAAATTTGAAAAAAGAATAAAATGACCGTTAAATTCAAAATGATGACCTTTGGTGTCATATGGTCATGGTTCAGTGAATTATTAACTCAGATATTGGATAAGAGGAATTCGTGAGAAAGGAAATTCGGACGTCGTATACCGCCAGTCAGATTTTGATGGAAATCATATTAGACCACGGAATGCCGCTTGATGAGTTGGAAAAGCAGACGGGCGTTACTCCCTCCCGCATCAAGGATCCGGACGCATGGATACCCATGACATCATTTATCCGGCTCTGGGAGCTTGCCATAGACATCACAGGCGATCCTGCTCTGGCCCTTAGGCTCAGACAAAAAACAGGCCTTCGGATGGTTCATTTCGTGGTCCAGATGGCCATACAAAGCAAAACAATGCTTGACGCCTTATTCCATTTTATCCGATATGCTAAGTTATTAGCAGAAACCAATAAATACGAAATAGTGAAAAAAGGCGAGATAGTAGAAATAACCTACACAGACACCTCTCCCTATCAGGCAAGATGGCTGCCGGAATACCATTCTTCATTCTTCGTAGAATTGCATCGATCTCTGGCAAAAGAGAAGTATAATCCCCTCCGTGTATGCTTTAAACACTCTGATCCCGGTTATAAAGACGTTTATGAAGACGTGTTTCAAGCGCCGGTCTCGTTCCAGCAGCCTAAAAATTCAATTGTTTCCCGCAAAAAAGACCTGACGCAGCCGATTACAGCGCGTGACCCATATATCCAAAGAGTCCTGGAGAAATATGCGGAAGAATTAATGAATAAGAGAGGTAAATCGGTATCTGTTCAGGAAAAAGTAAAAGAGTATATTTTTACCAACCTCTCGGCTGGTGAGATAAGCCTTGAAACAGCCGCGTCTGCATTGAACATGGCGCGAAGCACGCTATACCGCCAGCTGAAGATGGAGGGGACTTCGTTTCGGGACTTACTGCTCAAAACACAGCAGGATCTGGCTAAGGCATATTTACGTGATGGAATGACCATTTCACAGGTAGCCTGTCTCATCGGCTTTTCAGAGCCTTCTGCATTTCACCGCGCGTTCAAACGATGGTTCAATATCAACCCCGGAGAATACCGAAAATCAATTTGGGACAAAAGAAGTCAAACCTGAGCATTTTGATTCCACTAGTTAGCGCAAGGGCTTTGGAATTCCTGATTCACAAGGCACTCCCGTGGCACAGAGCCCGCATCCATAGATAAAGATATGATAGTTTTGAATACAGTATTTTAATGAATTTTTAACTTTCTGATAACAGGTCTCTTTGTCGTGGGCATGTTCCGCGGTGATCGCATCCACGGGACAGCGCGCTGCGCACTTTAAAAATTTTTCACCTGATAATGGAGACTGAGAAGATTTCAGTGATTCAATTTTCCAATATTTGTGCCTGAATTGAGATATGCTTCAAAACATCGCTGTTCATTGGTCAGAAAGAGACAATGCTTTTTATAATCCGCTTGCTTTTTTGATCTGTTCCCTTAATTACTCGTTCCTGGTGAGAACACTGTCCAGCTGCCACTTCTTCTCTGCCGTGAGGTACCTGAGCTTCTTTCCTTTCTTAACAGGGATGAATGACATGGCCCGTTCAGTAAAGGCAGTTATTGATAATGCTGGATTAACCCCGGGATTCTCAGGAATCTGTGATCCGTCGCACACCAGGAGATTTTCGTACCCCTTTACCCTGTTCTGTTCATCAATCACTCCTTCCTCCTCCACAGGACCCACTATAGACTTCCTTGTCATTAATTGTATTTTCAATGACAATGCCGTGCAGGAAGCCGTGGAGCTGCCTTACGGCATCGATCTCAACGGTTTTTAGAAGTGAATTCGCATCCGTGTAGTCCCTGCACCAGCTCAGGAGATCGTCTTTCTCATCTTCATCGATCACGCCGTCCTCGAGGGCTTCGTCAAGCATCTGGGTCAGCTCGCAAAAAGGATGGCGCTCCCTTAGAAATTCATTTCCGTTAAGCCATTTGTATAGCCCGGCAATTGCAAGATTGTTTAACTTTCTGTCTGCCGATATTCCGCTTAATATTTCCTGCAGCCGGGTTATGGTTCTTTCGGTATAGGTTTTTTGGCCGGTGACACTTTTTTCGGAAAAAAACTACGGATTTTTAGCAAGACGCTTTTATACTTCCACTTCCTTAAGCGTCATGTGAATTTCCCGGGCGATCTCCAACTTGCTTTTATTCCGGGTGTCAATGCCCAGCTTTTCGGCTTCTTCCTCCATAAAATCATAGCATTCGGAAATCAAGGGATATGCGTTTTCAAAGGTGCGGAAATATTCAGATTCTGACATGCCGCGCTGAAACGCACTTTTAGTTTCATTAACGCAGGCAAGCGTTTTGCGCAACAGGGTGTTGGTAAAAAACTTTCGTCTTCCTGGATCCATAAGCGATTTGCCTTTTCTGATATTTTTTGCGGATAATCAATGGTCTTTATAACAGGCGCAAAGGCGCCCGTCGTGATCGTGGAAATGCAGGCTTTTTATTCCCCACCAGTCAAAACCTCCCGGTTTTGAAAGCTCATACCCGTTGCCGCTCCAGGTTTGAACCCGCCGGATCGGGGTTTTTTGGGGAAACGGGCTCCCCGTCAGCTGCCTACACCAGTTCATTTCCTGATAAATTTCCCGCCTGTCCCCCATGAGCCCGGAAACAGAGGAAAAAACCACTTGAAGCTGATATCCTTTGAGTGTGAGCGTGAAGGATTCCCGAACCCGAGCATTGGAAGCCACGAAAAATTCCGGCATGTCGAATTCATACATGTCTGCCTGCTGCGGCGCACACTTTCGGCAGTAACAAAAACCCGATATGATTTTATCAAGCAAAAAGTGCGACAGGCGCCAGCCGGGCACGTCCCTGTCCTTTTCCCCCGGCTGTAAGGCTTGAAACGGCCGCCCTTCCGGGTCATTAAGCACCAGGCCCTCAGGCCGCAGATCAACCCAGGCTTCCGGAGCTGTACAGACAAACTCCTGCAGACTGCCGTCAACAGCCATGAGGATATCCATGTGACCGACGATGAAAAAACTTTCAGCCAAACGCTGCCTGCCTTCGACAGTGGGGGTTCCGGTGGCGTCAAACAAGGGGCCCATTAACGCGATTTTTTCAAACCAGGAGAATTTTTCAAACACTTCTTCTTCCACATCCGGGTAATACATAATGGTGATCCGACCCGCCACAGAAGAAGGCGGATTATCCTTTTTCCCATCAGTTGGCAGGCAAGCCGCATCCTTAACAAAAAGCCCGAAAGCCCCGGGTTTTTCCTGAAACCAGAGATACCAACCCGGCATGCCGGCATCACAATGGAAAGGGCTGATCCGGGAGAAGCCGAAATAGCGACTCGCGCCTTCATTATTGAAAATCCCCAGAAGCATGCTGTGAAAGCTGCTCTCGACAACACTCACCGGATCGATATGCGCCATTGGGTACTCGGTGGACAATTGGTTTCCTTCTTTTACTTTTTAAGGCGATAACCGGGCCAGCGGTCCATGAAAAGATCCTGAATCATGAGAATATTAATTGTCATAATCAGAAATGCCGAGGCATTTTCCGAGGGATGCGATACCCCCTCGGTCACTCCCAGAACCAGGGGCCCCCAGCTGTAATAGCCCCAGGCAAAACACAGCCCCAGTACAATGGCAACCACTGTTTTTATGATGCTTCGCAAAACCCTGTGCATCTTCTCATAAAAACCACCGAAAAACAGGTTCTGAATAAGGGCAACCACCAGCACGAAATTGGCCATGGTCACTGTGTGACTGTAGCGCCAGCCGAAGCTGGCTTCGTTTTGACCGCCGACGTAAGCCTCGTACCAGAGCCTGTCAAAAATCCAGAGCTGAATGCGGAAAATGAGATAACCGATAACCAGGCTTCCCACTGCAAAATATATAAACCGCCAGGGCTGTCTTCTTACAAGCTGCAACGGCCAGCCGTCCCAAAGATGGAGCGTATAAAACACCCCGATCACCGAACAAAAAAGAATGCCGAGCGTGTACTCGGCGCTGTTGGTATGGGCGATTGCCTGCCACCATGGCGGCACTGCCGTGTATACCTGTTGGGGATGGAACATGCTTCCCAGGTGCGGATGAAAAAAAATCACATACAGGGGAATGGAGA
The DNA here is from genome assembly GCA_964575805.1 of uncultured Desulfobacteraceae bacterium. Taxonomy (GTDB): domain Bacteria; phylum Desulfobacterota; class Desulfobacteria; order Desulfobacterales; family Desulfosalsimonadaceae; genus M55B175. The sequence goes on along the minus strand of CAZNSO010000032.1, from coordinate 28,308 downwards.
CAACCGTCACAAACAGCCAGTTGGCAAGGCCGAACTTGGGCTCCTTGAGTTCGTGGAAGAGATCTTTGCCCAAGCCCCTCATGAACCATACACTGACCAGGAAAAACGGGATGGAAAGACAGAGCATGGCCCAGGAAGTGTTCTCCCGCACAGAAGTCATGTCCTGGCCCAGCTTACCAAATTCCATCAGACTGTTCCAATTAAAATAGGTGATGCCCAGTTTGCCAATAATGAAAAACACGATCCCGAAAATCAGCACCAGGTAGATCGCAAGAGTAGTTGCCGTAAAAACAGCGCCTTTTGTCAAGGGGTGGGCGGACTGCAGAAACCGCCGGGAAAAGGGCCAGAAATCGAACAACTCAGCCAGCCACAGCATAATCAACAATGTCCAGATAACCAGTGAGAACCCAAGAAGCGGCGTATAAAGCTTAACTACCCCTTGATTGGAAAAAACAATCCACCACACAACCAGCACGGCAACGATCCAAACCGCCAGGTTGGCAAGTCCTGAGGCCGCGAGCGACCACCGGGGCTCAAGCCCCCGTTCCTCCAGCCAAAATCCATCCTTCTGACTGCTGCTCATGGTCAAATCCCCCGCTTTATTATTATCTGTTGAATCATCGGATTTTCTCAAGGGCAGACAGGCAGCCGCCCGCCAGCCTTACAATCTGACTGTTTTGCACTCTTCCGCCGCATTGATCCGTTTTTAACCCGAATTCTTTTCAGGAAATCCCCGGATCATGGATCACATGCGCAGAGCAGGTTAAAAACTCACGGTATCGCCGTTTCCGAGGTACACATTGCTTGTTTTTGAATGCGCCAGAGAGCCTACTTTTTTATAGGACGCATGCTTATCCGTACCATGAACGATCGGCAGCCCTTCTTTTTCCGCCTTTTCCGCCCAGATCCAGCCGGTGCAGTGATTGCAGCCGATTTTTTTCATGTTAAACGTCTTCACCCCTCTGATGATGTCGTCAAACTTCGGGTCCCAGTTTTCAAAGACGGCAATATGCAGTCCGCCGTAGCAGCCGTAATTCATGTTTCCATCTTTGAAATTCCGGCGGGCATAGTTAAGAAGCGTCAGTATACCAGGGTGGCAGCAGCCTGTAACAGTGACGTAGCCCTTATCCTTGACCTTGAAATAAAGAACATTTTCCCCTCTTACCTGCAGAGTTGCCGGGGCGTCAAACAGTTTCAGCGCCATGCCGTCCTGAATCTTATAGAGTTTGTCCGTATCGGTTACAATCAGTTCGCCCTCATGCGGGACGGAATTTTTGGGGCATCCGGGTGTTGCCGAAAAATCCGCACCTTTAAGCAGTTCGAAACTTTTTTTCATGGCTGTGCCGGGGAAATAAATTTTGATATCCGACTGGTGCTTTAAAGTGCTTTCGATGCCGAAGTAGTGATCAATATGGTCATGCGATATAAAAAGCGTGTCAATTTCTTTGTTTTTCAGCATCTTATCAATGCCGTCTTTTTCAAAAACATAGTCCATCCAGTCGTTGCTCCAGCCGGTGTCGAGAAGGTATTTCTTTACAGAGCCGTTAAGGGCCTCCACCTCGACCAGTGCCGCGTACCCCCCCAGGTTCTCCTCGGTGTAGGCGACTTTATACTGGTTGGTGTTAATGCCGCCGGCCTGCTTAATGTCTTTTCCGAGGGTTGCGTTGTCAAACCAGCTGGTCTCAGAAATACAGTGGACTTTAAGACTCTTGATCTCTCCGAAATCCTCCTGCGCACCCTTTCGGGCATGCGCCTTGCTCAATGTGCCAACAGCCCCTGAAAGTGCAACGCCACCGCTGGTTGCTGCCAGCCCCTTTAAAAAATCTCTTCTCTTCATGATTTTCCTCCTTTGGTTTTTTTATATGCCCAAGCACCATTCCGCCATCAAACAGCAAGTCGCTTCTGACCGACCATTTATATCTTGTATGCCGGGAGATCCCGAAAATAAAATATTGGCCACCTCCCCGGTGATCGCCCCTTCCCGTACCCATATCCACCCCGAGAAGCATCAGGTGGTTTGCTTCCGCCGAAACGGCTGTCTTCCGGCCAATGCCCGTCCATGAACCGGCGACAATAACATGCATCGTCAGGTAAAGGCGGGATTTGAGAGGTGCAGAATATCGCCTGAATCAATGGCAGGTAAATTGAAAACCATTATTTTCTGCGGAAACTTTATAATAAATTTGGCAAAAAACAAACCTTTTTTTGTGTATATGCTCAAAAAAATGATTGCGGACTTTATTGAAAAACAAACACGGCCCCGCAGAAAGGATCGCTTTTGAGCTCTTGTTTGTATACGGCAGCCAGCCTGTCTATGCACCTTCTGAAGTCCACCGGCGATGCGGCCACCATGATCCGCATGTGGGGCGTAAGCTGGATCATGCTAAAAAGGCCTTCAGTATGGTTTGGATTTCCGGGGATTGCCCGGTCCCGGACAGGCGGAGCATGGACCCATCCGACCGGCGGCACTCGATTTGCCACTGGCCGGCAAGAGTGTGGCAATCGATTGGTATATAGCAGGTCGGGGTGTTGTTGTCGGGAAGCCGTGCCCCAGAATTCGATAATCACCGCCATGGCTAAAAATGGAAGGCGAAACAATTTCTGAAAAATGGAGCGGATTCCCGACTGTGGCCGAAAGTGTTCGGAACGCCTAAGGCCAAGTCACCAGGAATCGAATTAACCTACTTTTCCGGCAGCTCCGTGCCACGATTCATGATCTCGATATAGTCCGCATAGCTGAACAGTCGGTTGCGCTTCTGGGCGGTCAGCTCCTTCACAATGCCGAGATCCTCCAAATGCCTGAGAGCCTTGTTGACTGTTGCCGGAGTGATGCCGGTCTTCTCTACCAGTGAACCCGAGGTGGCAATGGGGTGCTCCATCAGTGCCCGGTGAACCTTTAGGCTCGATATCGCCGCTCTGCCGAGATTGCTGATCTTGTCGCGGTCCTGGTTCGACAAGTCGAGGAGCTGCCGGGCGGTTTCTACCGCCTGGGGGGCGGTGACGATAACCGCCTCGGCGAAGAAATTGAGCCAGTCTTCCCAGTCACCAGTCAGGCGCACGTTGTCGAGCAGCTCGTAGTAATACTGGCGATGCGTCTTGAAATGGAGACTCAAGTAGAGCATTGGCTTCAACAACACCTTTTGTTCACACAGGAGCAGGGTGATCAGCAGGCGTCCCAGACGGCCATTGCCATCCAGGAACGGATGAATCGTTTCGAATTGTACATGGGCCAGAGCCGCCTTGAGCAACGCCGGCGTCGGTTTCGGCTGATCATGGAGAAAAAGCTCCAGTTTGCTCATGCACTCTATGACCTTTTCGGCCGGAGGCGGCACAAAAGCTGCATTACCTGGCCGGGTGCCGCCAATCCAGTTCTGGCTGCGCCGGAATTCACCCGGTGTCTGTTTGTTGCCCCGGCCCTTGGCCAACAAAACGCCGTGGATTTCTCGGAACAGCCGCAGCGACAATGGCAATCCATCCTTCAGCAGGCGCAGGCCGTAGTCAAGTGCCGCGACATAGTTGCTGACCTCCCGCACGTCATCCAGCGGGACACTTGGCTCCTGATTCAACTCGAACAGCAGCAGGTCAGAAAGTGAAGACTGGGTGCCCTCGATCATGGAGGAAAGCACCGCTTCCTTACGGATGTACATGTAAAGGAAAAGGGAGGTGTCCGGCAGCAGGGTCGAAACGCTGTCCAGCCGGCCTAAGGCCAGCAGTGCCTGGTCAAACTTGCTGCGCAGCTCCGGCGTCCAGTCGATGGGCGGATGGGGCGGCAGTGGCGTAGGCACGAAGGCCTTAGCTTTTTCACCTACCGTCGATATGGTAACGTATGTGCCTTGGAGTTCTCGCTTCATTCTGACCTCGAGCCTAAAATAAGATTTCTCTTTATTTTATTTTAGCCCAATATCTTCAAATAAAATAAAGAGAAAGAAAAATCAAGCGAATTAAGTACCCTGCATCTTCGTGTGGAAATGCACTCCAAGGCCTTGAATATAACTGTCTCTATCGATTGGAGTGCATCCACAAGCTGTATTCCTCTGTGTGCTGAGTGTTACTGCACAATCCGGCTATGGTCTGACACAAGCGCGGGGAGGCAGCCAGTAGACAATTTCATGAATGACAACAACACCTTGTTCGCGGATTTCTTGGGGAATGACTGCAGCAAATTTATAATAGTGTTTATTGCCCGGGCTAAATGGCAGGTCGGACTTTGGCAAGAAGTGCCCGTAAGAATCAAATCGAATGATGACGACCGAGGAGGCTATCCCAACGGATATTGCAATAAATAAATTTTTTGTCTGTCACTACTTTTCTGAAAGGTCCTTGAGTTTGACCAGCATACCCTCCACCATTCCGTTTGCCGTTCGCTGCCCTAATTTTCCAAGGATCTTGCCAACAGGACCGAAAGGCATTCCCACCTCTTCGATAAAATGAAAGGTGGTTCCGGATTCGCCGGGTTTCAAGCTCCAATGTATTTCATAGCTGTTCACATTTTTACCGGATGTCATTCTTAGGATTAATCGCTCATATTCATCCCATGTGACGGCTTCAAAATTAACTTTTCTAAGTGGACCCGGAACCTTTTCTTCAACATAGTAAGCAGTTCCTAATCCGTTTAAAGTTTTGCCGCTGTATTCACATTTTTGAAAGGTGTCAAACCACAAAATAATTTTTTCGGGATCTGTTAAAAAGGGCCATATCGTTTGTGGGCTTGCCGAGATTTCAATGGATCTTTCGACTTTCATCTTTCATCTCCTTTCTGTGGATGCAATAAGAGTGTTTGTATCATCCGAAAAGGCCCGTGACTTTCCGTACCAATCTCGCGACTGGTTTGATTTTATCATAATCTCTATATGAAGCCGAAAAAACAGGGTTTCCATTGATGGAATGCTATTACACCAAAGCTGATTCTTTTTCTTGAACAAATTGTGAGGCGACCCACACCCGAATTGAAATTTCATCAAATGGGTTTAGATTTTTGGTTCATATACTTCAAACAAGCGGGTAGATGGCGGCCCCTTTGCGATACCGATCAGAGCCTCTTGGAGCCGAGGGGCTGCGGCTTCGCGGAAAACCTCGATGTCCTCCTTCGACTCCCATAGGGTAAGGGAGCCATACTCCCCGGTTATGTCATCGGCGAGAAATGTTTCGCTTTTGAATCCTTTTGCTGCTCTGTGGATAGGAGAAAATTGATCTCCGAGTTTTTCGGCAGTTGACTGCATCCCGGGTCCGAGAGGAAATAATAGCAGAAGTGCATGCATAAGGGCTTTCTCCTTTCATTCAGTACGAAATTGTGGGTTCCGTTGCTTTCTCCATGATCCATGGATCGCCTAACGAATAGGGTTTAGATATCCCAATATACGTGAAATAAAAAAGCCGAACCACCACGCATGGCAGTCCGGCTATCTCAGAACCGAATGAAGGGAAAAACCAGTACCGAAAAGACCCGTGACTTTCCGTGCCAATCTCACGATTGGTTTGGCTTTCTCATAATTTTTATATGCGCCCAAAAAACCAGAGAGTCAAATGTTTTGTGCAGATTTTTGAAAAATTTATCCGATCCCGTCAAAGATGCACATTCAGGCTGGGACAAAGAAACTTTAGGCTCTGCGCCCATAAGCTATGCCAAGTTTTTTCATCCGATAGCGCAAAGTCCCTGGCTTCATACCAAGGATGCGCGCCGCCCCTTTCGGTCCTTCGACTCTGCCGCCGCTCATCCTTAGTATTCTGCGAATATGATCTGCCATGACATGATCCATGGAAAGCATATCCGCGTCTTTCTCGGGCAAGGCGCTAATCGAAGGGGCGACCTCCAAGTTTTCGGGGATGGTCAGATCCTCGAAAGTCAACATATCCCCTTTATGAAGGATTAATGCCCTTTCCACCGCATGTTCAAGCTCCCGGACGTTTCCCGGCCAGGAATAGGCGGTAAGCTTGACAATGGCAGCGGAAGAAACCTCTGGCAGATGCCGGATTTTCATCTCCCCTGCCTTGCGTATCAAAAAGTGGGAGACCAAGAGCATGATGTCCCCGAGGCGTTCCCGAAGCGGCGGAATTTTCACGGGGAAAACATTGATCCGGTAATAAAGATCCTCCCGAAAAGTGCCCGATTCGACCATTTTATGCAGATCGCGATTGGTTGCGGCAACTATGCGAATATCGATCTTCACCGGATCACTCCCGCCGACACGCTCTATTTCTTTTTCCTGTAATACACGTAAAAGCCGAACCTGCGCCTCCTGGGGCAGTTCTCCGACTTCATCCAGAAATACCGTGCCGTTATGGGCGCGTTCAAAGCGCCCCCGGCGGCGTGCATTGGCCCCGGTGAAGGCGCCCTTTTCATGGCCAAAAAGCTCGCTGTCCATAAGGGAAGGGGGGATCGCGCCGCAATTTACCTTGATAAAAGGGCCCTCCCGTCTCGGGGACAGGTCGTGGACCGCCCTTGCGACGAGTTCCTTGCCGGTTCCGGTTTCCCCGGAGATCAGAACCGGGCTGTTCCGGGGGGCAACATGGTGCAGCAATTCAATGACGCGTCTCATTTGCGGGCTGTCTCCGATGATCTCATCTCCGGACAAGTCGCGAAGCTCTTGTTGTAAATAACGGTTTTCATCTTCCAGCGAGTCTTTGAGCCGGCTGAGCTCCTGATAGCGCCTACTGTTTGAAAGAGCCACCGCAAAAGGATCGCTCAGCATTTTCAACAGCCAAAGGTGGTCATTCGTAAAGCGGTTTTTGCCATTGGCGATTACCCCTAAATTTCCCTGAATTTGTCCCTGAAGTCGCATGCGTATGGACGCAAAGCTGGCGACAGAGTGCCCCAGGGCCTTGACAAATCGATCTGCCACGGATTGTGGCCCAATTCGGTTGAGCATCAGCACATCCGGGAACTGCTTCGGGTCGAAAAAATAGGCGATCTCCTGTTCGGTAAGGGGGATGGTGACGTTCAAATATTCGCCGCCTTCAAGGGTTGCTGATGCGTGGATGACAACAACTTGCTCTTCAGGATCATAATAGCTCAACGCCACTCGATCAGCAGGTATGTGCTGCTGCATGAAAAGAAAACTTTGATACAGAGCCTGTTCAATGTCCAGGCTCCCGCAAATCCGAAGCGTGACCTCACGAAAGAAGTCGTTCTTTGAAATCTTCAAGGGGGCGGGGGTCTCCTTGGCATTTGTTTCTGTTAAATTTGACAGAATTTTGGTCAACTGTCAAATGTTGCGGCAAAAACCGCAAAATGCGACAGTTTTTTTTCGAAAGCCTATTGTGATGCCCGAAACAAGGGTCATACTACAATGGCATGTTTATTGCCGAGTTATCTATATAACAATCCCGTTTATTTGTCTCAATACCGGTGTTCGCCTCGGGCGAAACGGAACAAGGCCCTTTGGACAGGCGAGCCCAATTACAGTCAAGGAGGCGTTCATGAATGTAATTGTCATTGTTGCGGACACATGGCAGTTCAATTATCTGGGCTGCTACGGAAACGAGTGGATCCGCACGCCCAATATAGATCGACTGGCTGAAGATTCCACGGTATTTGAAAACGCTTATGCAGAAGGGTGCCCAACAGTCCCCACCCGCCGCTCATTAATGACCGGACGCTACACTCTTCCGTACGCCGGGTGGTCGCCATTGACCACCGAGCATTTAACGCTGAGCGATATATTGTGGCATCAGCCTGTACGTACAGCTCTCATCTCTGACACGAGCCCCATGAACCTTCCCCGTTTTGGTTATGCGCGCGGTTTCGAATACGTTCATTACTTCAGAGGACAAGAATTCGACCATTTTTACAGCAAGGATCCATGCAATCTGGATCCGGACCGTTTTCACAAGCCGGCTTACAGCAGTGAGCCGGGAAAGCAAAACGAGGAGTTAATGGCGAGTCTTTACGCAAGGCAGGAGTTGATGGATTATCTGCCGCAGAGGCAGCACTGGCAGGGTGATGAGGACCAGATGGCCGCAAAGGTCTCCTCTGCTGCCATTGACTACATCAAAAGGCGGGACAGGACCCGGCCGTTTTTTCTGTGGCTGGACAGTTTTGATCCCCACGAGCCCTGGGACCCGCCCTCGGTATGGGACCCGGATTTAAAATGCCCTTATGATCCTGACTATAATGGAATAGAAATCATCAATCCTGTTCCCACATATGCGGAGACATTTTTGACCGATGCCGAGGAACACCATATTCGCATGCTTTATGCGGAAAAAGTGACCCTGGTAGACAAGTGGCTGGGCAAGGTGCTGGATACGCTGAAGGAAGAGGGGCTTTATGACGACACGCTTATTGTTTTCCTGTCCGACCATGGTCAGCCTTTGGGTCGGGGTGAACACGGGCATGGGATTATTCGTAAATGTCGGCCCTGGCCATACGAGGAGCTGGTGCATATCCCCCTTATCGTCCATTATCCCGGCGCTGCTCCCGGCAGAATCCGCTCTTTTGTTCAAACCGCAGACGTTGCACCGACGATCATGGAGTACATGGGCGTAACCGAGCACATCGAGCAGATGCAGGGGGAGAGCCTTCTGCCATTAATCCGGGGGGAAAAGGAAAAACTGCGTGAATTTGCAATTGCCGGGTATTATAACTTTTCATGGAGCATCATCACCGAGACCTATTCGTATATTCATTGGCTGGAGGAGAAGCACTTCACCAAGGATCCGCTCAAAGCCTCGGCGGCCGTGGGGTTGCGGGAATACCAGGAAAACACAGACGTGTGGACCTGCACCCCGGGCAGCGACACCGAGATGCCTAAGCATAATGAATTCTATGACAGACGGACAGATCCCTTTCAACTAAACAATCTCCTGGAAAGCCGGGGGGCGGAGGCTGCCGAATTAAGCCGCATGCTGTTTGAATTCATGAGCATGCTGAAAACCCAGGAATAACATTCAGGCTTTCCGGGCTGTTTGCACATACCGCCCGGGCAAAAGGAGAAACAGGCATGAAAACCGATATGGAAAATGTTTCCAGCGTTGCTGAAAACCTTTGGACCGGAAAAACGACCACCTACAGCCATCACCCCTTCGGCCCCCCCTATGGCCTCGAGAAAATTTGTGACGGCATCTATTTTTTCAAGGGATTTTCAAACACGATCATAGCCGAAACCAGGGATGGGCTTGTCGTCGTTGATCCTGCCGGTATTGTTGATGTAACACTCAAATACCCGGCCATACGCAAGGTGCTTGATGCGCCCCTTCACACGGCGGTCTTCACACACGGGCACACCGATCATATCTACGGGGTGGCGGATTACGCTGAAGAAAACCGGGAGAAAGGGTTGAATCCCCCCCGGGTGGTTGCCCATCGCCTGTTGCCTGAACGCCTCAGGCGATACATCCGAACAAACGGGTGGAATTCAGTGCTCAATTCCAGGCAATTCAGAGGCGGCGGCGGGGAAAAAGTCGAATGGCCGGATCATTTTTGGTGGCCGGATATACTCTATGACGATAAAATGGATTTCACGGTGGGTGATCAGAGTGTCTTGCTTCGTCATTGCCGTGGAGAAACCGACGATCATACCTGGGTTTTTTTCCCGGGGAAAAAAGTTCTGTGCACGGGCGATCTTTTCATTTACGCCATCCCCAATGCCGGCAATCCTCAAAAAGTTCAAAGGTATGCCGCGGAATGGGCGGAAGGTCTCAAAAACATGGCTGCCATGGAGTCTGAATACCTGCTTCCGGGTCACGGGTTCCCCATTGTCGGCAAAAAGCGCGTCCATGAAGCCCTGATCAATACGGCCCGACTCCTTGAACACCTGGATTCGGAAACCGTTCGGCTCATGAACGAGGGGGCCTCACTGGACCGAATCATCCATTCTGTCGGGATTCCTGCGGAACTGACCGCATTGCCTTATCTCCAGCCGGTGTATGACGAGCCCGAATTTATTCTGCAAAATATTTATCGCCTCTATGGTGCGTGGTACGACGGCAGGCCATCCCATCTCAAACCGGCACCGGAAGCCGCTCTGGCCCTCGAGGTAGCAGAGCTTGCCGGAGGTTCTGTCCAACTGGCGGAAAAGGCATTGGATTTTTCCGACAGAAAGGACCATCGCATGGCGTGTCATCTTGCGGACTGGGCGGTACTTGCAACTCCGGAAGAACCCCGGGTCAGGGAGGCGGCCGGACAAATCTATCTTGCACGTGCCATGGAAGAGCCTTCCACCATGGCCATGGGAATCTACATCTCAGCGGCGAGACAATTTGGAGCCAGAATGCCTGAGGGGCCATTGGCAGACGGCAGAATCATCACGGCCCAGTGCGAAAGGGGCCCGCTGAAAGCCTGAAAGCAGTACTTTCCGATCCTGGAGGAATTCGATGGAATCCAAAGCGCAAACTTTGCCCCAAAAGGACCGGTACACGACAGTTCTCAACGGCATGGCAACCCTGGTGGCGCTCGCCATGATAGCCTTTCATGTCCTGATTGTATGGCATCCGATCTTTGGCTCTTTGATGAATCAGAACGCCCACCTGGGCTTTGCAATGGTCCTGATTTTTCTTGCCATGGCAAGGGGGGCAAAAAAGAAGTGGCTTCGAGTTTTTTTCCCAGGGTGCGCTGCACTGGCCTTAGGCCTTGTCACATACATGGCGGTTCATTATGAGCGGCTGGACATGTTCGCCGGCTTTCCTGAGCCCATGGATGTAGTTGTCGGCGTGGGCCTGATCATACTGGTTCTCGTCCTGACATGGCGGGCTTTTGGATATATTTTCCCTTCGCTGGTGATGGCCGCCATTGCATACGCAATTTGGGGGCATCATTTGCCTGGGGTCATGGCTACATCGGAAATGGAATTGGGCTTTATCGTATCCAACCTCTCGGTCGGCTTCCAGGGGATATACGGCATGCTGCTCAACGTATCCGTAAACGTGATTTTCCTCTTGGTAATCTTTGGCTCCATCTTCGAGGCCACGGGCGTAACCCGCTTCTTCATGGCTTTTGGTGCTTTGCTGGGACGCTATCTTCGCGGCGGGTCGGGACAAACTGCGATTTTTTCCAGTTCTTTCGTCGGCATGGTCAACGGCGTGGCCGCAGCCAATGTTGCGGTCACCGGCTCCTATACGATACCTGTGATGAAGGAATCGGGGTTTACAGGAGAGCAGGCCGCCGCTATCGAAGCCATGGCTTCCACCGGCGGTCAATTGACTCCCCCAATCATGGGCATCGCTGTTTTCATCATGGCCAACTTTCTGGGAATAACCTATGCCGAGCTGATAGCCAAAGCCCTCATACCGGCCATAGCTTATTATGCAATGGCTGTTCTGGGTGTCATTTTGCTCGCTTCCCGCCGGCAGATTCCGTTTTCTACCGCCACGGTGGATTTTTCTGCGATCAAAGACGGTGCTCCCTTGTTCCTGATTCCCATTGCCACCCTTACGCTGCTATTGTTCAACCATTATACAGTCGGGATGGCGGCTTCCTGGAGCATATGTGCGTTGCTGCTGCTTTCCGCTCTCAGGCGGGCCACGCGGCCCGCTGTGAAACTACTCCTCCGGCAGCTGGTTGCGGGCGCCATTCTCGCATCCACTTTCGCCGTTGCAACGGCCTGTATTGGCATGCTGGTCAAAAGCATGACTTTTACCGGCATGGCCACCAAGCTGGCCATGATCATTACGACCACGGCGGGAAATGCGCTCCTTCCGGCGCTTTTCATGGTCATGCTGCTATCCATATTTCTGAGCGCTTCCACCCCCACGGTAATCGCGTATGTAGTGGTTGCATTCCTGGCAGCCCCGGTTCTTGGAAACCTTGGAGTGGAGCCCCTGAAGGCGCACCTGTTCGTGTTCTATTTCGCCGTGCTGGCCGCGGTTACCCCCCCGATAGCCGGTGCCGCCATCGTCGGCAGCCAGATTGCGAAGGCGGATTACATGAAAACATCTTGGGAGAGCTTCAAGCTTGTGGGCCCTTTCTATATTCTGCCGTATTTTGCCATAAAAAATCCGGTGATCCTCATGGAGCCGCAGCCCCTGGGAGCGGCCATCATGGCGATTTGCGCACTGGCCGTCGCTATGGGGGGGATGACCTGCATTGCCCAGCAATACTGCCTTGTAAAACTGAGCAAGGCTGAAATGCTTCTATGCGGCTTCATGTCGATAGCCGCCGTGGCTTTTGGTCTTTATCACTTAACTTTGGCATTTATGATCGCTGTGATCATAGCTGCGGGCCTTCTGATTCTCCAGGTCGGAAAGCGAAAAAAAAGCGCGGTCATGACGGCTGCCGAGCCGAGGATCGCAAACACAGGCATATGATTGCCCAAGGAGGACAAGATGAGACAAAGCATAATGCATTTTCTGGTCGTTTTCATACTGGCCGTAATCTTTGCCGTACCCCAGAACGCATCCGGGCAGCGGGATCCGGTGGACGTGGTTTTCATGACAACTCCCTTTGGCTCCCACATGTATGCTACCGGTGCGGCAGCAGAACAGGTTTTCAGAACCGCCAATTCATGGGTTAACATTCAGCACCAGGAAACGCCTGGTGCCATGTACATGTATCGCTACATGGTAGAAAATCGGGAAAAAATGAAAAATGATGAAGTACCGTACACAGTTGTGGTGGGTGCGCCTGCTGTGGCCACTTTTCTGGCCGAAGGCCGCCCGCCTTTCAAGAAATACCCTTGGCCCACAGTCCGCACCCTCGTACCCAACCCATCCGTAATGGGCGTTTACGCAACTTTCAACCCGAAGATTCAGAGCCTTGAAGACTTGGCAGGAAAACAGGTGTGCACCGGTGAGCGCTCCAGGCCGTTTCAGGGCATCCTTCTGGATAAGCCGCTTTTCAGCATATTGGGGATCTACGACAAGATCCAGTGGTCGTTTTTAGGTTCTGTGGGCTGCAAGGACGCTTTTTTGAACAACGCCGTGGATGTTGTTCCGCTTCGATTCATGGGAAAAATGGAGGTCAACGAGGAAGGCATGTTTGTAACCCATAGAGTGTCAGGGGGGCCCGCAACTCTTGAAATCCTTAACTCAGGGCGCCAATTGCATTTCATAGGCATGAAGCCGAAAATTCTCGCTCAAACCAAAAAAATTCCCGGCGCGCTGCGCCAGTACCCGATCATTTTCAAGAAAAATGCGTTCGAAGGCCTGGACAGGGATTTATACGGCCGGGCCGGGCCGAATTGTTTCCTGGCAGACGCGTCGCTTCCCGAGGATGTTGCAATGGAAATTGCAAGGGTATGGTATGAATACCGGGATGAATTTTCCAAATACGCGGATTTTATGAATTTCATGCCCAACACACCCTATCCTGTTGGTGCGGACGAAAGTCAGGTGCATCCGGGGATCCTCAAGTTCATGCAAGAGATGGACCTGCCGATTCCAAAGACAACATACTGAAAACCTGAAGCCGTGGATGCAGAACACCTGATGGGGCCCCTGGGTATATTTTCATTCTCATGGGACTTCAGATCAAGGAACAGGGGACCCGCGTACTGTGGTTTTCCGTCAGTCGGGCCCGTTTTGCCCCCGGTTAGTGATAAACAGTGTTGACAAACGTAATTACTTATCATTAAATTTAACATCGTTGAGTTTGGTTTTCTGAGCATGGCCGCCCGAAAGGCAGAAGATGCAGCCTTTTCCGGGTGGCCACTTTGTTAAGCCCTTCCGGCAAACAGCCCGATGCGCCTGCCGGAGACAACCCCAAAACAAGATAGCGGAGGACCTATTATGAAGCGCAACATTTTTTCGTCTTGTCTGTGTGTTTTTGCTTTTCTGGCGATGGCGGCACCCTCCATGGCGACCCAGGGCGTTACAGAGAGTGAAATAGTAATCGGGACCCATACAGCCTTGAGCGGCCCCGTTGCCGGCTGGGGTATCGAGGCATCCAATGCCGTCCGCATGCGCTTTGAAGAAGCCAACGAAGCCGGCGGCATCCATGGGCGCAAAATCCGCTATATTGTCGAAGACACCCAGTACCTGGTGCCTACTGCTGTTCAGCGGGCCAACAAGCTGATCAACCGGGACAAGGTTTTCGCGATTATTGCCTCCCTTGGAACGCCGCACAACAACGCGGTTTTCAGCATGCAGCTGCCCAAAAACATCCCCAGCTTGTTTCCCTATACCCTCGCCCGCTCAATGGTCGAGCCTCACCACAAGCTGAAATTCCATTTTACATCGACCTATTATGACCAGACCCGGGCCGGCCTGAAGTACTTCATAGAAGAAAAGGGCAAGAAAAAAATCGGTCTGATGCATATTGATACCGAATACGGTGAGGAAATAATTGCCGCCGTCCGTGATCAGCTGAAGGTCCACGACATGGAACTGGTGGCAAGGACCACGCACAAGGCTGAAGAAACCAACTTTACCTCTGCGATTACCCGGTTAAGGGATGCCGGCTGTGATCTGGTGGTTTTGGGCACGATCATCCGGGACACAATACTTGCAGTGTCTACCGCACGGAACATGGGGTGGGATGTCGATATGTTCGGAGCAAGCGCCTCCTGCAACACCGTGGTCGCCAAGCAGGGGGGCCCGGCCCTGAACGGGCTGTACGGTGTAACCGGGCTGCCGGTTGCCCATGTCGATACTGTCAGCGGCAAAGGCAAGGAGGTGTTTGAAAAATTTAAAGAGGAATATGGAAATTACCCCAGCGAAGTCGGGCAGTTCGGGTACATGGTGGCGGACCTGACCGTCATGGCCCTGGAAAACGCCGGAAGACAACTCACAACAGAGAGTTTCATAAAGGGCAAGGAAGCGATCAAGGACTTTGAAAACTACTTCAACGGCCCCGCCATCACCTTCAGCGAAACCCGGCACAAGGGTTCAGATGAATCCGCACTGGTATGGATCCAGGATGGCAAATGGGTGTATCCGGATGGCAAAAGAAGGGTTCTGGTTTACTGATCCCGGCGAAAAGGCAGCAGAACCGCCAAGACAAAAACCTATAGTGACAATATAAAAGGGATAAGTGCCATCAAACCAAGCATCGATATAACATATTGATATGTAGTGTTTTTTGCGGTGCCGAAAAAACAATCAATTTTACGAAAACGGAGAAGGCCTTGCTGGAATTTCTTCAGGTATTGATAACCGGGCTGGGGCAGGGATGCCTGTACGGACTTATCGCGCTTGGTTTTGTTCTGATTTACAAAGCGACAGAAATCGTCAATTTCGCCCAGGGCGACCTGATGATGATGGGCGCTTTTTTCGGTTTTACATACATCGTGATGCTGGGGCTGCCCTTCTGGCTCGGACTTATCCTGGCCATGGCCACCATGGCGGTTTTCGGTTATCTGCTGGACATGACAGTAATCCGCGCAGTTATCGGGGAATCGCAGATTGCCGTGGTTATCCTGACCATCAGCGTCGGTTTTATTTTAAGAGCGCTTGCAGCAGG
This sequence comes from uncultured Desulfobacteraceae bacterium, assembly GCA_964575805.1. Lineage (GTDB taxonomy): Bacteria > Desulfobacterota > Desulfobacteria > Desulfobacterales > Desulfosalsimonadaceae > M55B175. The sequence goes on along the minus strand of CAZNSO010000032.1, from coordinate 12,977 downwards.
AATCTGGGGGGCCGACATGAAGCGGCTCGAAGTGTCTTTTGGCGGCAGGATGGCTGATTTCGGGGGACTGATGATCGGCCAGGAATACCTTTATGTCATCGGAGGCACGCTTTTGCTGTCACTGGTTCTGTATCTTTTCTTCCGTTATTCCAGCCTGGGCATTGCCATGCAGGCTGCCTCCCAGAATCAACTGGCAGCCTACTATATGGGTATTCCCGTCAAACAGATCTTTTCTCTGATCTGGGCGATCAGTGCGGTTGTGGCCGCTGTTGCCGGAACATTGATGGGACCGATATCCCTGGTCAGCCCCGGGATGGGTTTTATCGGCATCAAGGCCTTCGCCGCCGCCGTGATCGGGGGATTCGGCAGCCTGCCCGGAGCAGTGATCGGTGGCCTGATCATCGGGGTCGCCGAGCAGATGGCAGCCATCTACCTTCCCACCGGTTTTGAAAAAATAACGGCCTACCTGATCATGTTCCTTGTATTGACAGTCCGTCCTCAAGGGCTTTTTTCACAGGTTCAGCAGAAAAAGGTATAAGGCGGCACTGCCGCAGAAGCCAGAGAGGCAGAACAATGCGTGTAGAATTCAAAACATCTTATAATCAGGATGTTAATCTTTTCAAACACAGCGGGTACGTCTTCTGGTACAGCCTGCTGCTGGCGGGCGTTTTTGCCGCTCCTTTTTTCATCGGGGATTTTTATATCGGGGAAATGGCAATGATATTTATTTATGCCATTGCCGGACTCGGGCTGATGATCATGGTGGGCTTCACCGGTTTGATCAGCCTTGGGCATGCCGCGTTCATGGCCATCGGCGCTTATAGCAATGCAACGCTTCAAGCCGCAGGCGTCCCGTTTTTCATATCCATCAGCATCGCCGGAATGCTGGCGGCCGCAGTAGGGGCCATAGTCGCCATACCGTTGAAAAGAATGACAGGCATTTACTTTGCCATTGCCAGCCTGGCTTTTGCGATTATTGTCGAAGAGATTGTCGCCCACTGGAAATCTGTAACCGGCGGAGTAGGCGGAATGGCCGTGGGCCCTCCGGCAGCAGGCGAGTTATACCTTGACTCCACGTTTTCTTTTTATTTTCTCTGCCTGATCATTCTTCTGGCGGTGCTTTTTGTGACATTGAACATTTTGAGGTCCCCTTCCGGGCGGGCTTTTATCGCCATCAGGGATTCGGAGATATCCGCCGAAAGCATGGGCATCAACCTGGCCTTGTATAAGGTTCTGGCCTTTGCCATCAGCGGGGGCATCACCGGTCTGGCCGGGGCGCTTTTCGCCCACAAGATGATGTATATGACGCCGGATGTCTTTAACTTCCTGCTGTCTATCCAGCTGCTGATGATGGTTGTCATCGGCGGGCTCGGCACGGTTCACGGCGCTGTCTTCGGTGCCATTTTCGTGGGCCTGCTGCCCCAGGCGATCGCAATCGCCAAAGACTACCTGCCGCCGGCCATCGGTGAGTTCCCCGCCATGGAGCCCGGGCTTTTCGGCCTGATACTTCTTTTATTTATTATCTTCGAGCCCATGGGGCTTTACGGCCGCTGGATGAAAATCAAGCTCTACTTTCAGATGTTTCCCCTGTATCGCAAGGCCACTTTCAAAAAACAGAAATCTTACGTGAAAACAGAGCGTGTCCGATGACTTTTTTCAGCGCAAAAAACATATCCATCGAATTCGGCGGTATCCGGGCCGTGGATGATATCAGTTTTGAAGTCAACCAGGGCCAGATCTATACGATCGTTGGCCCCAATGGCGCCGGAAAGACCACAATATTTAATATCATCAGTCGGATATACAATCTGACCGGGGGCCGTATCGAGTTTGAAGGCCAGGATATCACTCACGTACCGACCCACCGGGTCGCCAAAAAAGGCATCGCCCGGACGTTTCAGAACATCGAACTTTTTGACCATGCCACCGTGCTCCAGAATCTGCTGGTGGGCCGGCATATCCACCGGAAATCCAACCTGGTTTCAGAGATGCTTTTTCTGCCTTCCACCCGCAGAAAGGAACTGCATCACCGGCGAAAAGTAGAGGATGTCATCGATTTTCTGGAGCTTCAGCACTACAGGGACCAGAAAATCGCCAACCTGCCTTACGGCGTTCGCAAAATCGTGGAACTGGGCCGGGCGCTGTGCACCGAACCCAAAATGCTGCTGCTCGATGAACCCGCGTCCGGTCTGAATGTGGATGAAACCGAGGACATGTCTTTCTGGATCGAAGACATCAAAAAGCTGCTGGGCATTACGGTCATCATGGTCGAGCACAACATGAGTCTGGTGGCAACTGTTTCGGACAGGGTCCTGGCCATTAATTACGGCAGGTTCCTGGCCGAGGGAACCCCGCTCGAAGTCCAGCAGAACCCGGAAGTGATCGAGGCGTATCTGGGAGAGGATAAAAGCAGAAATGTCTGATGTGATTTTACGCATGAAAAACATAGAAACTTATTACGGAACCATCCTGGCAATCAAGGGGATCAGCCTGGAGGTGCCCGCGGGTAAAATCGTCACCATTCTCGGCGCCAACGGAGCCGGCAAGACCACGATCCTCAAAACCATTTCCGGGGCGATGGATCCCCGGAAAGGCCACGTCATATTTCACGGCAGCGAAATTCAGAAGCAGGACCCTGACAAGACCGCGCGCCAGGGCATTGCCCATGTGCCTGAAGGCCGGGAAGTGTTTCCGCTGCTGTCGGTTCATGACAACCTGATGATGGGCGCCTACGCCCGCAAAGACAGAAAAGAGATCTCCCGGGACCTGGGAATTGTCTATGGTTATTTTCCCATTTTAAAAGACCGCCTGGCCCAGAAAGCCGGGCTGCTCTCTGGCGGGCAGCAGCAGATGCTGGTACTGGGCCGGGCAATGATGGCCCGGCCCAGCCTGATGCTCCTGGATGAGCCGTCGCTGGGTCTTTCGCCTTTGTTTGTCAAAGACATTTTCAACATTATCGGGCGCCTGAACCGGGAGCAGAACATAACAATGCTGCTGGTGGAGCAAAACGCCAACATGGCGCTGCGAAACAGTCATTACGGATATGTCCTGGAAACAGGCCGCATCGTCATGGAAGACACCTGTGAAAAATTGATGGCAAGCGATGATATCAAGGAATTTTATATGGGCATCAAGGATGAAAGCGTCAGGGGACGGCGCCGCTGGAAAAAACGAAAAACCTGGCGCTGATTTTTTACCGGAGCATTGATACGGTTTCAAGGAGAGTCCGGCATATGAATTCATCGGTAAGCTATGACCCGATCTTTATAGAAGGCTGTGACACCATCATCAAGCTTTTCCGGCATCGTGTCGGACAACTGGCAGACAAAGTGGCCTTGCGGGAAAAAAATTTCGGCATCTGGGATTCCTATACATGGGCGGATTACGGTAAAAAGGCCAGGGAAATCGGTTCCGGGCTGCTTTGTCTCGGATTGAAGCGGGGGGACGTCTGTTCCATAATCAGTGACAACAACAAGGAATGGCTGTTTACCGACATGGGAATCATGGGAGCCGGAGGGGTTACCAGTGGGGTTTATGCCACAGATTCCCCAAACCAGCTGAAATATCTTATAAATGATTCCAACAGCCGGTTTCTGTTTGTTGAAAATGAGGAACAGCTCGATAAATATTTGACCATTCGCGGGGAAACTTCCGGAATCGAAAAAGTGATTGTCTATGACCCCAAAGGGCTCCACGATTTCAAGGACGACAAGGTCTGCATGATCGAAGACCTCTATGAGATGGGCAGGCAATTCGACAATGCCAACCCCGGCCTCTGGGACCGGAAAATTGACGAATCGAGGCCCGGCGATCTGATGGTTCTCATTTACACATCAGGAACCACCGGCCCCCCAAAAGGAGCCATGATCAGCCACCGCAACTGCATGTATCAGATCGAAGCCTTTGCCGCCATTCTGCCGGTTGATGAAAACGATGAGCAGCTTTCGTTTCTTCCCCTCTGCCATATACTGGAACGGGTTGTTTCCATTCTGCTGCCCCTTAAATCCTGCAGCACGGTCAATTTTGCTGAAGGGACCGATACGGTTTCCGAAAATCTTCGGGAGCTGTCGCCGACCCTTTTCGTGGCCGTACCCCGCATCTGGGAAAAATTTTTCTCGGCTGTCTCACTGCAGGCAAAGGACTCAACTGCATTCGGCCAGTGGGTTTTCCGGCGTGCCCTGGCGGTCGGCAACCGGGTTGCGGATTGCAAGATTGCCGGCCGGCCGGTTCCGTTCGCCCTTGGAGCCATGTACGCGGTGACAAAAATAACCGTCCTCGACAATATAAAGCGCATGCTGGGCTTTAACCGCCTGAAATGGGCGGCAACAGCAGCGGCTCCCATATCGCCCGAATTGATCCGGTGGTATTTCGCCCTGGGCATAGACATGTATGAAGCCTACGGGCAGACCGAATCTTCGGGGCTCGCCACGGTCAACGCCCCGGGGGCGTTTAAGATCAGATCCATCGGCAAAGCGGTACCCGGCAGCGAAGTCAAGCTTGGTGCGCAGAACGAAATCCTGATCCAGGGGCCCAATGTATTTCTCGGCTACCTGAATCAACCGGAAAAAACCGCCGAAACGGTTGTCAATGGATGGCTTCATACCGGTGATGTCGGGGAAATGGATGAAAACGGCTTTTTTAGGATCACTGACCGGATGAAAGACATCATCATCACTGCCGGGGGCAAGAACATCTCCCCGAGCGAAATCGAAAACCAGCTGAAATTTTCGCCTTATATCACAGATGCCGTGATGATCGGGGACGAGCGGAAATATCTCACCTGCCTGATCATGATTGACCAGGAGAATGTCGAAAAATTTGCCCAGGACAACGATGTCCCTTATACCAATTTTGCCAGCCTGTGCCGGCAGCAAGAGGTCGTGGACCTGATCTGGAAAGAAGTGGAGAATGTCAACAGTTATTTCGCCCGGGTGGAGCAGATCAAGAAAATCAGGCTGATAGACCAGCTGCTGACCGCCGAAGACGATGAACTTACACCGACCATGAAGCTGAAGCGCAAGTTCGTAAATGATAAGTACAAGGAACTGATAGAGGAAATGTATCAGTAGGCAATGCGGCGGCGCCAGCACAAGCGCCGAACTCGAGGGCGCCCACCACTTCAGTTTCGGACTCCGCCCACGCCAGGAATTCCGCCATGCCCTCGAGGATCGATTGATTTTGGGAAAGCCGCATGTTAAATGGTTTATGCCGGTTTTTGAAAATGTTTTCGGTTCGGGAAAAAATGCGCCTACGGCTGTGCCCCCTCCAAGATATTATTCTATAAAATTTAAAAATTTGAGACACAATATAAGGAAGCTTGTATGAACAGAAGTAATGGTCAGGACAGTGTCAATCAAAAACGAAGGCACCCTCGAATCAACACATCGAATTTTATAGAATATATTTTGTTTGACGAAAAGCAAAACGAGCTTGACCGCGGGGAAGGACGAAAGTTGAATCTGAGCCAGGGCGGGGCTCTTTTAGAAACCCAAAAACCCTTGCTTGGTAACTATGTCGCAATTTTGATATCCGCCATAAAAAAAAGCAGCCTCCAATTAAAGGGACGCGTAGTGCATACGCGCAAACCCGATAATTCCAGTTTTTACCTTACGGGGATAGAATTTATCGGGTCCAGGGATGAACAGGTAAATGACCTGCTTGCATTTGTAAAAGCTTACAGCTCCTGTAAAAAAATAATGGTCATTGATGATGATCCGACGACGCGCTCCTTTTTGGAAAATATTTTGCGAAAGCGTGATTTCCAGGCATTGCAGGTGGAAAACGGAAAAATTGCCCTGGAAGAAATACGGTCCGAACAGCCGGATCTCATCATCTGCGATGTCATAATGCCGGTAATGGGCGGTTTTGAGCTTTGTAGAAAGCTGCGCGAGTCGCCGGCCACCGCCGACATTCCATTTATCTTCCTTTCGGTAAAAGATGACCCTCTGGATCAGCTTAAGGGTTTGCGCATGGGGGCGGACGAATACCTGGTTAAGCCGTTCAAATCTGAAGAAATTTTTCAAGCCATTGACAAGGTGATGGAAAAGTATTCCCGGTTGAAGGGTTTGCAGGCGGATGTGGACATTGAAGGAAGCCTCGCAAGGATCGGCTTGATCGAGGTGATCCAGATGATTGAATTCAATGAAAAAACCGGTGTGCTTTATTTGTTGTCTCCCTCCAGCAGGGTAAACGGCGCCGTCTATATCAAAGAAGGACAGGTGGTCAACGCGGTTGCCGGAGACCTCGACGCCGAAGAGGCGTTTTATGAACTTGCGGGCCAAACCGATGGATTTTTCAAATTCAATATCCATGAAACGATACCGGGCAGCAAAATCCGGAAGAAGAATATGAATCTTCTGATGGAGGCCTCCCGCCTGCTCGACGAGGAGACTGCCCTCCGGTCCTTGGTCAGCTCAATGGATGTGCGGCTTACCCTGTTGACATCCGCGGTACCGAGCCATGTCGTCGACCGGATTCCGGCCCAAATGCTTCGCAGCACAATGAATCTTATCAGAAGCGGCAGAACCATTAATGAAATTCCAAACAGTGTGGGCATAAGCAGAGTTAGGGCAGCGGCAGTGCTGGTGGATTTGATCAACTGCGGGATTGTCACTGAGCAGAAGGTCGGGCAAGGGACCGACGTGGAGGTCTTGCCCCAAACACCCGGCTCGCCGCAGGAAGCTGACCGTCTAAAAGGAAATCTTGTCGAGCGGCTTAAGCGCATGGAGAAGAGTTCATTTACCGGCATAATCCACATTCGGGGGCGCTCAAAGCCAGCGTCCATCTATATTGAAGATGGAATGCTTGTAAACGCCGTGTTCGGACATGCAACCGGCAGGAAAGCCCTTTTCCGTATACTCTCCGAGCATGGCGGCTCATACACTGAAGCTGAAGGCCCCATTGAAACAGACAGGTGTATTGATGCGCCTTTCTCGGATCTGATCAGGGATGCCGAGTTTGAAATCGCGTGGCGACGAAACCAAAAAACGGATTTCTCGGCCGTAGGCATCATTCTTTCCGAAAGCAGCATGGAACAACAAAGCACCCTTCAGGCGGGTCCGTCTGAATTCGGACTGCTGCAAGCAATTCGCGAAAATTCGAGCCTAAAAGACATTGTCGATTCCAGTCCCTTCCCTGATCTGGAAACCTGCCGCCTGATAGACGATTGGCGCAAAAGAGGCCTTCTGATGTTTAAACGCTTATAAATTTGTAATCTTCCGTGCGGCTATACCGCGGCAATAATCCCGCAATTTGCTCGGGAAAGGGTTTCGGCAATTGCATCTTCATAAGCGCTTGACTTGTGTTTAAGGTGTACAGGACGCCCGGCTTCTTCGAATATTACCTGGCGCGGCCTTGGCGCCTGCATATGTATGCGAATCACGGTTTACCCCGGAAATGCCAGGAAAAAATGGGTTGAATCGGTGGAATCCGGGCCCATTCAGGCCAAATCGCGCTCTTTCGCGCCGGCGGCAGGGGTTCCGATTCCCCTGGGGACGCCGCCTCTACAAAGACTCCACATGTAAACGGGCAATACTCATGTGGCCCCTTTATTTTTTTGACCGCCTGGTCCTCCTGCTTGAATAATTTTTCAAAGCGCAACGCGCCCAATGTCTCCTTATATGAGAGGGCAACGGTGTGTGTTGGCCCCCTGAAAAGAATGGGGCTATATTTCTCCTGCGGGACAGGCGAATTCGCACTCCCGGCACCAGTCGGTTACAAGGATCGGAGAGCCGTTCGAATCTCTTTGGCCGCTTTCAATGGGGTGGGCACGGTCGGTATCGAGGCGTTGGATACAGGGCGCCCGTTCATATTGTCCATGGGCGAAGGCATTTTCAGGGCAGGCTTTCCGGCAGGGCATGGCACAGCCCTGGCAGGGATTGAAATCCTCCGGCGGGCGGCCGGCCGGAAGGCTGGCTTCGATCAATATGGCACGAAGCCGGACTCTGGGCCCCCATTTTCGGTCCAGCAGCAGGTTGTTTTTCCCCACGACGCCCAGACCTGCGCACACGGCGGCATCTTTCAAATACACCCCTCCCTTTTCCACGTGGTAGGGCAGGGGCTGTCCACGAACCCCATGAGCCCTAAACAGCCAGGCTCCTATCTCCTCAGATATTTTCATCATTCTGCGGTTTCCTGCGGTATTGCCGCGATCAAACCAATCCAGTCCTGGGTCCTCTTCCGGGTGATGCATGGCCAGGACCAGCAGCGATCGGGCGTTTGGCAGCCAGGGTGTAATCTCTTCTGAATGGTTGGTCTTCCAGTTTCCCACGACTTCAGCCTTGTAGGAAGGGCCCTCCAGCACTTCATCGATAGCGGCAATGCCCGCTCGAAAGCCGTCCCGTTTTTCCGCCTCGGCAATCAGATCCTCGGCTATCTGGTGAGGTTGAGTCATATTCTCTCCCGTATTTTTGGGGTCCGGCCTACGAAAGCGCCACGAGCTTACGCCGCCATGGAGATTGAAAAATGATACAAACATTAATATAACTATAAACAGGCTCAGTTCAAGGCGATCTTCGGTATCGCAGCTTTAACGATGAAGCCGGCTTTCGATTTCCGATGGCGGTATCGGCTTGCTGAAATAGAACCCCTGGATCATGTCACATCTTAAAAGTTTCATGATCTTCCACTGTTCCTGGGTTTCCACGCCTTCGGCGATGGTGTTCCAGCCAAGCTGGTGAGCCATGGAAATAATGGGGGATACAATGGTGGCATCATCCGGGGCCTGGTTAACGGATGAAAATCAGCCTTCCGGCAGGGAGGTAAAGATGCCAATAGACCGTCGAAGGCTGTCGAGACAGCCCCTAAACCACGGAAACGATATGGGAAGCGGTTTTCCGGGGAAACGGCGGCTAACTGAATCCGATCCAGCGGGTCACATCATCAACGGAGGCCCGGCTGGATTTCAGCTGGTTGGCCGGGAAATCCCAGTCCGGGTAGCCGGTGGCTATCCCGATAACCAGCCGCTTGCGCTCAGGTATCCCGGCCAGTTGGCGAATGACATCCGGGTAAAAAATGCCCTGGTCTTCAATGCATGTCCCCAGTCCCCTGGCAAGGGCGGCCAGGCATATATTTTCGACCACCATGCCGATATCCAGAAGGGGGCCGGTCTCGCTGAGGACCTGGTCAACCATGACGATAACGGCCACTGGCGCTTCAAAAAAACGGAAGCCCCGTTCCTGCCATGCTTTTCGTTTTTCCTGATCCTCGCGGGATATATTCATCAGGCTGAATAACGCTTTTCCCAACTCCACTTGCCGCTTCCGGTAAACGCTGTCTTTCGGCCACAGGCTGGTTGTGTGGTCAGCGCCCATGGGGGAGCCGCTGTTGAAATGCGCGACATTGGCTTCCCGGATCCGATCCAGCACAGGGCCGGTGATCACGGCAAATTCCCAGGGCTGGGAATTTAGCGCGGACGGGGCGCGCACAGCAGTTTCAAGTATTTCCCGCAACAACTCCTGCGGTACGGGGTCCGGTTTAAATCCTCGAATGCTGGAGCGTTTCTGAATGGCCTCAATTACATCCACTATTGGATCCTTTCATTGTCTGGGGATTATTCATTACAAACCTTTCTAAAACCAGTTTGCGGGGGCGCATCGGCGGAATCGGTTCGGGAGGTAAAAAGAATTTTGAGGCCCCGGCCGGCCCTGAAGCGGCCGCCGCCGCCGGTTAAGACTCCCTTTTGATGCTTCGGGAGACGGCAAAGGGCGGCAGCGGCCTTTACCGGAGTGAATCCGAGGAGCTTGGCCAGGGAATTTTTCAAGGTGTTGCGTCCTCCTGATGCCGCAACGGGTAAGGGTCTCGCAGAAGTATCATGCATATCTGCAATAATTTACTATTGTCCCTTTCCTTTATTCAACAATTTTTCGATGCGAAGGGCAGTTCCCTTGCTCCTGTTGGTCCTGGCTGGTCCTGTTGGTCCTGGCCGTTTGTCGGGTTTGGTCTTCAAGTTAAAAAATTAAAATTTTATGATGAGCTGCCGATAAGTATGTTTTTACTATTTTTAAATCAATATTTACTTGCATCAACCCCAATAAGGAGTGAAAGGAAGAAAGAAAAAAATGGAGCTTTTAAGGGAAATTCTGTTCAAGCTGCTTGTTTATTCTGTGGCTGCAGGCTTTATTGCCGGGGTCCTGCGTTTAATCTTCGGAAAATCCCTGGTTGTCAAAATTTTTGTCTGGTTAGTCCCCGGCGTGGTTTTAACCATCCTGGCGGCTTTCATTTCAGGGCGTATGGGAGATCAGGATTTGGGCTGGATGAAGCTTACCACCCCCATTGGTGTGTTGCTCATGGCGGGCAACTTTATTATTGTCGGAAAAACGCTGATGAAAAGGCTTCAGTTGATGGCGGATGATCTTCAGCAGGTGACGGTTGAAATGGATGATGCGGCTTCAACCGTTGTGGCCTCTGATCAGGCGCTGGCAGATACCGCCTCGACCCAGGCGGCGGCCATGGAGGAGACAGCTTCCTCCCTGGAGGAGATGGCTGCCAAGACAAAAGGCAATGCGGACAATGCCGGCCAAGCAAAGACACTGGTTTCAGATGCACAAACAGTCGTGGAAAGGGTAAGTGAGCACATGACGGACATGGCCGAGGCTGTTGCGGAGGTTTCCCGCACCAGCGAGGAGACCGGGAAGATCGTCAAGACCATTGATGACATTGCTTTTCAAACCAATCTTCTGGCCTTGAATGCCGCTGTGGAGGCGGCAAGGGCGGGCGAAGCGGGAGCCGGCTTCGCCGTGGTTGCGGGAGAGGTCCGTAAACTGGCCCAGCGCTCCGCCGAAGCGGCTGGAAACACATCTGACTTGATAGAAAACATCATTTCGGTTGTGAAAAAGAACAGTGAATTGACGGCGCAGACCCGCCAAGCATTCGGTCAAAATGTGGCAATCTCGGAAAAAATTGAATCCCTGGTTGACGAAATTGTGGCCGCTTCAAATGAGCAGGCCCAGGGGATTGAAGAGATCAACCGGGCGGTGACGGAGATGGACCGGGGTATTCAGCAGAATGCCGCTTCGGCCGAAGAATCGGCCGGCGCTTCCCGGGAAATGGGCGATTATGTGCTTCGTGCCAAAAAAATTGTTCAGGATTTGAACATATTTATCCAGGGGAACGCCGGTATGGACGAGAGTCGGTCATCTTTTTCTGAAGAAGAGGGACGTCTGCCGGCAAGCCAGTCGGCCGGCCTGCTGCCATCCAACGCATCGGCCAACGCGCTCTGAGCGCCACCGGTAAATGACTGCTCAACACGTTTGCCGCGGCTCTGGCAGCAGAGGGAATCCAGGCCCGGGAAGGCGACATCCGGACGGATAGCCGGGTGGATATCCGGGTGGATAGCCGCGAGGACGACACGGGGGCGAAATCATCGACGACAGCCGCATGTTAAGGGTTCCCGCTACATGTGACCCATGTCCTCCGGATAGAACAGGACCTCGCTTCCGAGGCCGAAGAAATCCACGCTTCCCACGCGGGTTTTTTCTCCCCATGGCCAATGCGGTCAAGGGTTGCGTAAAGTTCACCACCGAACTGCCGTTTGCGTTGCCAGAACTGCCCTTTGTCTTATCTGTTCGGGTTTTCAGCGGATCACCGTTTCTGCTTTAGTCGTGCTTGTGCCCGTGGCTTGTGTCATCATCCGGGTGATGGGGCTCCGGATGAGAATGCGGGTGATCGTGTGATGTGCCCCCATGTGAATGCGGATGGGAATGGACAATGATTTCGCCTTCGCCCCCGCAAGAGGGGCATATCTTTGCCTGTATTTTTCCAATGCCATCGCATTCCGGGCATTTCTCCTTTCTTTTCTCTTCAGAAGTCATGGCATCCTCCTTATTTATTTGTGAGGCCGGTAAAAATCATATGGCTCGTTTTCAACAAACCTGTTTGAAAGGTAACCAAAACTGAGCGATTTTCAAGCTTGCGCAGACACGTTGAGGACGTTGTACGCACACGCCGGTGCGTTATTCAAAACCAGGGGACGGTTTTAAACGCATGATTCGGTCGTCGTCGGCTGCGGGGTCGCCCCGGCCATCGCGATTTGAAGTTGCAAAGTATAAAAAGCCGTCCGGTCCGGTGGAAACGGCACGTATCCGCCCGTAAATTCCATTGAAAAATTCGGTTTCAAACAATCGGTCGATGCCGGCAATTTCCGCCTCCTTGCCTTTGTAGACAATATCCGCACGCAGCAGGAGTTCGGAAGCAAGGCTGCCCACGAAAAGGCTGCCTTGCCATTTTCCAATTTTATGACCGGTGTAGAAATCCATACCGGCCGGAGGCAGGTGCGGGTCCGGGAAAAGAAGTATTGGGTCTTTCAAGCCTTTTCCGCCTGGGGCGCCGACCGCCTTTGGCCAGCCGTAATTCAAGCCTTTTTCGATGCGGTTTATCTCATCGTTTCCGCCCAGTCCGAATTCACCCGAGGGGCCATGCTCCGATGCATATAAATCTCCTGTTTCCGGATGCCAGGCCAGGCCCTGCACATTCCGATGGCCGTAGGAATACACGTAGGCTCTCGGGCCCTGCCCGGAAAACGGATTGCCGGGAGCGGGGTTTCCGTCCGGCGTCATGCGCAGGATCTTGCCGGCCCATGAATTGAGGTCCTGTGCAAGCCGAGGGTTTCCGGCATCACCGGTGGTGGCATAAAGCATTTTGTCCGGACCGAAACAAATTCGTGATCCGTTGTGATAGGAAGCGGCCGGAATATCTTCGATTAAAACCTGTCTTTCAAACCTGTCTCCCTCAAGCTTTCGGACCCGCAGGATTCGATTCCCCGGATTTTTCCTTGAACCGTAGGTTTCAGAAAGATAGAGCCAGTCCATCTTTTGGCCCTGATTATCTGTTTTTTCCCTGCCGAATTCAGGATGAAGCGCAATTCCCATCAGTCCGCCTTCACCCCAATGCAAGGTCGACGCTTTTCGGTCCATCCACAAATGCAGCCTGGGGGAGTTCCCATTAAATCGGATAAACCGCACCCTGCCGGGACGTTCTGT